>NZ_JBMBWH010000003.1:0-366871 GCF_048606435.1 Knoellia terrae
GCCCTCAACGGCGCGTCACCAGCCGACCGCGTGCCCAACCTCTCCGGACAGAACACCTAGGCTGGGAGGCGTGGCTCATCCGTCGACGTACCGCCCCCGACCGGGGGAGATCCCGACCGATCCGGGGGTCTACCGGTTCCGCGACAAGGACGGTCGCGTCATCTACGTCGGCAAGGCCAAGTCGCTGCGCCCCCGGCTGTCGTCGTACTTCCAGGACGTCGGGGCGCTGCACCCCCGGACCGCCTCGATGGTGCTCGCCGGTGCCAGTGTCGAGTGGACCGTCGTCGGCACCGAGGTCGAGGCACTCCAGCTCGAGTACTCCTGGATCAAGGAGTTCGACCCCCGGTTCAACGTCAAGTACCGCGACGACAAGTCCTACCCCTACCTCGCGGTCACGATGGGGGAGGAGTTCCCCCGGGCCCAGGTCCTGCGCGGGGCCAAACGCAAGGGCACCCGCTACTTCGGTCCCTACGCCCACGCCTGGGCGATCCGCGAGACCCTCGACCAGGCCCTGCGGGTCTTCCCCATGCGCACCTGCTCGGCCGGCGTCTTCAAGCGCGCCGGCCAGGTGGGGCGGCCCTGCCTGCTGGGCTACATCGACAAGTGCTCGGCGCCGTGCGTCGACCGGGTCGACGCCGCGTCGCACCGCCAGATCGCCGAGGACTTCTGCGACTTCATGGCGGGCGAGAGCTCCCGGTTCGTCAAACGGCTCGAGCGGCAGATGCGGGCCGCCTCGGACGAGCTCGACTACGAGCAGGCCGCCCGCCTCCGGGACGACATCGGCGCGCTCCAGCGGGTCCTCGAGAAGTCGGCCGTCGTGTTCGGTGACGGCACGGACGCGGACGTGTTCGCCCTTGCCGACGACGAGCTCGAGGTCGCCGTGCAGGTCTTCCACGTGCGCGGGGGACGCATCCGTGGTCAGCGGGGCTGGGTCGCCGAGAAGGAGTTCGAGACGGTGCCCGAGGTGGTCGGGCACCTGCTCCAGCAGCTCTACGGCGGCGAGGAGGGCGAGGCGGTGCCGCGTGAGGTGCTCGTGCCCGTCCTGCCGGACGACGCCGAGTCGCTCGGCGAGTGGCTGTCCCGGCGCCGGGGCAGCCGCGTCGACCTGCGGGTCCCGCGGCGGGGGGACAAGCGCGCCCTGATGGAGACCGTGGAGCGCAACGCCACGCAGAGCCTGGCCCGGCACAAGGTGGCCCGCGCGGGGGACCTCACCAACCGGTCGCAGGCCCTCCAGCAGCTCCAGGAGCTGCTCGAGCTCGACGAGTCGCCCCTGCGCATCGAGTGCTTCGACATCAGCCACGTCCAGGGGACCCAGGTGGTCGGGTCCATGGTGGTCTTCGAGGACGGCCTTCCCCGCAAGGGCGAGTACCGCCGCTTCATCGTGCGGGGCGAGCAGGACGCGGACGGCGCCGCTGCGCAGATCGACGACACGGCGGCGATGCACGAGGTGCTGACCCGTCGCTTCCGCCGCTACCTCAAGGACCGCGACGAGCCGCAGGTCCGTGACGAGGAGACCGGTCGGCCGACCCGCTTCGCCTACCCACCGCAGCTCGTCGTCGTCGACGGCGGACTGCCGCAGGTCAACGCCGCGGCCCGCGCCATCGAGGACCTCGGCATCGTCGACGTCGCCATCGTGGGGCTGGCCAAGCGCCTCGAGGAGGTGTGGGTCCCGGGGCAGGACTTCCCGGTCGTCCTGCCCCGCACCAGCGAGGGCCTCTACCTGCTCCAGCGACTGCGCGACGAGGCCCACCGCTTCGCGATCACCTTCCACCGCCAGCGGCGCAGCAAGGCCATGACCAACTCCGCGCTGGACGGCATACCGGGTCTGGGCGACGTCAAGCGCAAGGCGCTGCTGCGCCACTTCGGCTCGGTCAAGCGGATTCGCGCCGCAAGCCTCGAGGAGCTGGGCGAGGTCCCCGGGATCGGGGCCACGCTGGCGCAGACCATCGAACGCGAGTTGACTGGGGCGCCCGTGGAACCCACGGTGAACCTCATGACCGGTGAGATCGTCGACGACGCACAGAAGGACACAGATGACTGAGGGCGCCAACGCCGAGCCCCAGGCGCAGAGCCGGGGCGCGGACTTCGTCATCGTCACGGGGATGAGCGGGGCCGGTCGGTCCACCACCGCCAACGTCATGGAGGACCAGGGCTGGTACGTCGTCGACAACCTCCCACCGCAGCTGCTCACCGCCATGGCCGACCTCGGCACGAGAAAGCGCATCGAGGGGCAGGAGATCCGGATCGCGGCCGTCGTCGACGTGCGCAGCAAGTTCTTCTTCGCTGAGTTCGACGGTGCGGTGCAGGAGCTGCGTGACGCCGGCTGGACCCCGCAGCTCGTCTTCCTCGACGCGACCGACGAGGCGCTCGTGCGTCGCTTCGAGTCCGTGCGCCGCCCGCACCCGCTCCAGGGGTCCGGCCGGCTGCTCGACGGCATCCAGGCCGAGCGCGAGATCCTGCGCGACCTGCGCTCCCGGGCCCAGATCGTCATCGACACGTCCGGGCTCAACGTGCACCAGCTGGGGCGCAAGATCTCCCCGCTGTTCGGGGTCAGCGGTGGGCCGTCGCTCCGGCTGGCGCTGCTGTCCTTCGGGTTCAAGTACGGCGTCCCGCTCGACGCGGACTTCGTCTTCGACATGCGCTTCCTGCCCAACCCCTTCTGGGTGCCGGAGCTGCGCTCGCTGGACGGGCGTGACGACCCGGTGTCCTCCTTCGTCCTCGAGCAGGACGGCGCCGGGGAGTTCCTCGACCGCGTCGCCGCGCTCATGGAGCCGGTGACGAGGGGCTACCACTCGGAGGGGCGCCGCTACGCGACGGTCGCGATCGGCTGCACCGGGGGCAAGCACCGCTCCGTCGCCGTCGCGGAGGCCCTCGCCGAGCGGCTGCGGTCCGACCGGATCGACACCTTCCTCGTCCACCGTGACCTGGGTCGCGAGTGAGCGGGCCGGTCGTCGCCGCCCTGGGCGGCGGGCACGGGCTCGCGGCGTCGTTGGCGGCCCTCCGCTTCGTCACCGACGAGATCACCGCGATCGTCACCGTCGCCGACAACGGCGGGTCCTCGGGGCGCCTGCGCGGTGAGTTCGGGGTGCTGCCACCGGGAGACCTGCGCATGGCCCTGGCCGCGCTCTGCGAGGAGACCGAGTGGGGGCACACCTGGCGTGACGTGCTCCAGCACCGCTTCCAGGGCACGGGGCCCCTGGGTGGTCACGCCCTGGGCAACCTCCTCATCGTCGCCCTCTGGGAGCTGCACGACGACCCCGTCGCAGGCCTCGAGCTGGTCGGGCGGCTGCTCAACGCCCGTGGCCGGGTGCTCCCGATGGCCGCGGTGCCTCTCGACATCGAGGCCGACGTCACCGGGGCGGACCCGAGCCGGCCGGACGAGATGGCGGTCGTGCGGGGTCAGGCGCAGCTCGCCCGCACGCGTGGGCGGGTGAACGCCCTGCGGCTGCTCCCTGCGGCGCCCCCGGCGTACTCCGAGTCGGTGGCCGCCATCCGCGCGGCCGACTGGGTGATCCTCGGCCCGGGCTCCTGGTACACGTCCGTGATGCCGCACCTCCTCGTGCCCGACCTCGCCGAGGCCCTCACCGTCACGCGCGCCCGCCGCCTGCTCGTGCTCAACCTCGAGATGGTGACGACGGAGACGGCCGGGTTCAGCGCGATCCACCACCTCGAGTCGTTCAGCCGCTACGCCCCGGGGATGCGGCTCGACGCCGTCCTCGCCGACCCGGGCGTCGTCGACGACCGCCACGGCCTCGCCCGGGCCTGCGAGGCCCTCGGTGCGACGCTGCACGTCCACGCCGTCGCCAGGTCCGCGTCCCCGACCACGCACGACCGGCTCCGTCTCGCCGCGGCGCTGCAGGACGTCCTTGCCTCGGGACAGCGCTCCTGATGTCGCGTGGCAGGATGACCGCCATGGCAATGACGGCGAAGGTGAAGGACGAACTCAGCCGCCACGAAGTGACAAAACCCTGCTGTCGCAAGTCGGAAGTGGCTGCGACACTGCGGTTCGCCGGGGGGCTGCACATCATCGGGGGACGGATCGTCGTCGAGGCCGAGCTGGACACCGCCAACGCGGCTCGTCGGCTGCGGCGAGAGATCCACGAGCTCTACGGTCACACCGCCGAGGTGCTGGTGCTCGCGGCCGGCGGACTGCGCAAGGGCAGCCGCTACGTCGTGCGCGTCGTCCAGGACGGTGAGTCGCTGGCGCGCCAGACCGGGCTCATCGACGGTCGCGGGCGGCCGGTCCGCGGGCTCCCGCCCAAGGTCGTCTCCGGCTCGGTCTGCGACGCCGAGGCCGCCTGGCGCGGTGCCTTCCTCGCGCACGGCTCCCTCACCGAACCCGGTCGCTCGTCGGCGCTGGAGCTGACCTGCCCCGGTCCGGAGGCCGCGCTCGCCCTCGTCGGCGCGGCCCGCCGGCTGGGCATCCAGGCCAAGGCACGCGAGGTGCGCGGCGTGGACCGTGTCGTCATCCGTGACGGCGACGCGATCGGCGCGATGCTCACCCGGCTCGGGGCCCACGACGCGGTGATGGCGTGGGAGGAGCGGCGGATGCGCCGCGAGGTCCGGGCCACCGCCAACCGGCTCGCCAACTTCGACGACGCCAACCTGCGCCGCTCCGCTCGAGCCGCCGTGGCCGCCGGCTCACGGGTCGGTCGGGCGCTCGAGATCCTCGGCGACGACATCCCCGACCACCTGCGTGAGGCCGGGGAGCTCCGGCTCCAGCACAAGCAGGCCTCGCTCGAGGAGCTCGGTCAGCTGGCGCAGCCGGCCATGACCAAGGACGCCGTGGCCGGTCGGATCCGTCGGCTGCTGGCCATGGCCGACAAGCGTGCGGAGGACCTCGGTATCGCCGGCACCGACGCCAACCTCACCCCGGACATGCTCGACTCCTGAGTCGTCGTGCCGGTGTGCGAAAACGGTTACCCTCCCGTACGGCGGACCGGCCGGCGGAGCCTGTGACCCACGGCACTAGGCTTGCCGGCGTACCTGGGTGACGTGGCGTGCCACGCACCCCTCCCTCCCCGGAAGGCAGACTGCTCGTGACTGTCCGTGTTGGTATCAATGGCTTTGGTCGCATCGGCCGCAACTTCTACCGCGCCGTGGTCGCGTCCGGCGCCGACATCGAGATCGTCGCCGTCAACGACCTCACCGACAACGCCACGCTGGCCCACCTGCTCAAGTACGACTCGATCCTCGGCCGCCTCGAGGGCGACGTGACGTCCACCGAGACCGACATCACCGCCAACGGCAGGACGTTCAAGGCCTTCGCCGAGCGCGACCCGTCCGCCCTCAAGTGGGGCGACCTGGGCGCCGACGTCGTCATCGAGTCGACCGGCTTCTTCACCGACGCCACCAAGGCCAAGGTCCACCTCGACAACGGCGCCAAGAAGGTCATCATCTCGGCGCCCGCCAAGAACGAGGACGTCACGGTCGTCATGGGCGTCAACGACGGCGACTACGACGCGGACCAGCACCACATCATCTCCAACGCGTCCTGCACCACCAACTGCCTCGCGCCGATGGCCAAGGTCCTCAACGACGAGTTCGGCATCGTCAAGGGCCTCATGACGACCATCCACGCCTACACCGGTGACCAGAACCTCCACGACGGCCCGCACAAGGACCTCCGTCGCGCCCGCGCCGCCTCCCTCAACATCGTGCCGACGACGACGGGTGCCGCCAAGGCCGTCGCCCTCGTCCTTCCCGAGCTCAAGGGCAAGCTCGACGGCTACGCCCTGCGCGTCCCCGTCGCGACCGGCTCCGCCACCGACCTCACCTTCGAGGCGGGCCGCGAGACCACCGTCGATGAGGTCAACGCCGCGATCAAGGCTGCCGCCGAGGGTCCGCTCAAGGGCATCCTCGTCTACACCGAGGACGAGATCGTCTCCAAGGACATCGAGACCGACCCGGCGTCGTGCATCTTCGACGCCGGCCTCACCAAGGTCATCGGCAACCAGGTCAAGGTCGTCGGCTGGTACGACAACGAGTGGGGCTACTCCAACCGTCTCGCGGACCTCGTCACCCTCGTCGGCACCTCGCTCTGACCGCGGTCGGGACCTGACGAGCATGAAGTCGATCGCTGAACTTGGCGACCTGCGGGGCAAGCGCGTCCTCGTCCGGTCCGACCTCAACGTGCCGCTGGACGGCAGCACCATCACGGACGACGGCCGCATCCGGGCCTCCGTCCCGACGATCACGGCCCTTGCCGAGGCGGGCGCACGCGTCATCGTGTGCGCCCACCTCGGGCGGCCCAAGGGCGCGCCGGAGGAGAAGTACAGCCTCGCGCCCGTCGCGGCCCGCCTCGGCGAGCTGCTCGGCGCGGACGTCACCTTCGCGACCGACACCGTCGGCGAGAGCGCCCGGGCGGCGGTCGACGCGGCCCAGGACGGCGATGTCGTCCTGCTCGAGAACCTCCGTTTCAACGCGGGGGAGACGGCCAAGTCCGCGGACGAGCGGGCCGAGTTCGCCGGTCGGCTCGCGGGGCTCGCCGACGTCTTCGTCTCCGACGGCTTCGGTGTCGTGCACCGCGAGCAGGCGTCCGTCTTCGACGTCGCGCGGCTGCTGCCGTCGGCCGTCGGGGGCCTCGTCGAGACCGAGGTCGGCGTCCTGCGCCGCCTCACGACCGACCCGGAGCGCCCGTATGCCGTCGTGCTGGGTGGCGCGAAGGTCTCCGACAAGCTCGCGGTGATCGACAACCTCATCCAGACCGCCGACCGCCTTCTCATCGGTGGCGGCATGGTCTTCACCTTCCTCAAGGCCCAGGGCCACGAGGTGGGCAGGAGCCTGCTCGAGCAGGACCAGGTCGAGGCCGTCTCGGGCTACCTGACGCAGGCGCAGGAGCGTGGCGTCGAGATCGTCCTGCCCGTCGACGTCGTCGCGGCCACCGAGTTCTCGGCCGACGCCGACCACGAGGTCGTCGGGGTCGACGCCATCCCGGCCGACCGCCTGGGCCTCGACATCGGCCCGAGATCGGCGGAGCTCTTCGCCGAGAAGCTCGCCGACTGCCGCACGGTCTTCTGGAACGGCCCGATGGGCGCCTTCGAGATGGCGCCCTACGCCGCGGGCACCCAGGCCCTTGCCGCGGCGCTCGTCGACGTCACGAGCAGCGGCGGCCTCACGGTCGTGGGCGGCGGGGACTCGGCCGCTGCGGTGCGCCAGCTCGGCTTCACCGACGACCAGTTCGGCCACATCTCCACCGGCGGCGGTGCCAGCCTCGAGTACCTCGAGGGCAAGGACCTCCCCGGGCTCACCGTCCTCGACGAAAGCTGAAGGAACCCCCAGATGGCCAAGGCCACCACAGCCCAGCGCGTCCCGCTCATGGCGGGCAACTGGAAGATGAACCTCGACCACCTCCAGGCCACCCACCTCGTGCAGAAGCTCGACTGGACCCTGCGCGACGCCAAGCACGACCACGGCGCCGTCGAGGTCGCGGTCCTGCCCCCGTTCACCGACCTGCGCAGCGTCCAGACGCTCGTCGACGGTGACCGCCTCGCCATCCGCTACGGCGCCCAGGATCTGTCCCGCCACGCCAGCGGCGCCTACACCGGTGAGATCAGCGGCGTCTTCCTCGCCAAGCTCGGCTGCACCTATGTCGCCGTGGGCCACAGCGAGCGTCGTGAGTACCACGGCGAGACCGACGAGACGGTCCACGCCAAGGTCGCCGCGGCATACGAGCACGGACTGACGCCGATCTTCTGCGTCGGCGAGGGACTCGAGATCCGCCAGGCCGGCACCCACGTCGAGCACGTGCTCGCCCAGGTCCGGGCCGGCCTCGAGGGGCTCGCTGCCGAGAGGGCAGCGAGCATCGTCATCGCCTACGAGCCCGTCTGGGCCATCGGCACCGGCGAGGTCGCCACCCCGCAGGACGCCCAGGAGGTCTGCGCGGCCATCCGCACGCTTCTCGAGGAGCTGTACTCCGGCGACCTCGCCGACCGGGTGCGCATCCTCTACGGCGGGTCGGTCAAGTCCGGCAACGTGGCGGCGATCATGGAGCAGGAGGACGTCGACGGCGCCCTCGTCGGGGGAGCCTCGACGGACCCGGCGGAGTTCGCCGCGATCTGCCGCTTCCGCGAGCACCTCAAGACCTCCTGAGGATCGCGGGTATCCTGTACCGGCGCCCCACCGGGCGACCCACTCGTCGAACTACCGAAGGAGCACCGTGGACGCGGTACGCATCGGACTCCAGGTCCTCCTGGTCATCGGAGGGCTCTTCCTGACCCTCCTCGTCCTCCTGCACAAGGGCAAGGGCGGCGGCCTCTCGGACATGTTCGGTGGTGGGATGTCCACCTCCCTCGGCGGCTCGTCCGTGGCCGAGCGCAACCTCGACCGCATCACGATCGCCATCGCCATCGTGTGGTTCACCTGTGTCGTCGGACTGGGTGTCCTCGACCGTTTCGCTTCCTGACCCGAGAGAAGGCTGGTCCCCATGGCTGGTGGTAACGCGATCCGAGGAAGCCGCGTCGGGGCTGGCCCCATGGGCGAGGCCGAGCGCGGCGAGGTCTCCCCGCGCGTGCACGTCTCCTTCTGGTGCTCGCACGGTCACGAGACCCGGCCCAGCTTCTCGACCGAGTCCGAGCTGGAGATCCCCGAGACCTGGGACTGCCCCCGCTGCGGTTTTCCGGCCGGGCAGGACAAGGACAACCCGCCGGCTCCCACCAAGGTCGAGCCCTACAAGACGCACCTCGCCTACGTGAAGGAGCGTCGCTCCGACCAGGACGGCGAGGCCATCCTCGACGAGGCCCTCGGCTCCCTGCGCGACCGCGGCCTCATCCAGTAGCGCGCCCGCCCTTCACCAGCGCCTACTGCACCGTAGGGTGCGCGATTCCCCCGCCTACGGTGCGGTAGGTCCCGCGGTGGGGGAGGTCAGAGCCGGCCGGCCGCGTCGCGGTCGACGAGCCAGAGCGTCCGCTCCTCACCCTGGACCTGCGCTGCCGAGCTGAGCGCGGGTCCCGCACCGCGGACCCCGTTCGCGACGGCCTCGGCCTTGTCGGCGCCGGCGACGATGAACCACACCTCGCGCGAGCGTCGGATCGCCTCGAAGGTGAGGCTGACGCGGTCCGGCGGCGGCTTGGGGGAGTCGTGCACCGCCACCGCGATGGCGTCGGTGGTCTGCTGAGCAGGATGCCCGGGGAAGAGCGACGCGATGTGCCCGTCGGGTCCGACGCCGAGGATCATCACGTCGAACGCGCCGGCTGCGCACGCTCGGACCTCTTCGGCGTATGCCGTCGCGCTCGCCTCCGCGCTCTCCGAGGCGTCCGGTCCGAGGACGCGGTGCACCCTGGCGGGGTCGAGGCCGAGCGAGGCCAGCCCGGCCTCGTCGTTCTGCACGTCGTTGCGGTCGGCGTGCCCGGCCGGGAGCCAGCGCTCGTCGCCCCACCAGACCTCGACCCGGGACCAGTCGACCGCGGACCGTGCGGCCAACGAGGCGACGGAGGCCCAGAGGTCGGAGCCGAGGGAGCCGCCGGTGAGCGAGACCTGGACGACGTCGCGGCGCGCCTGCGCATCGAGGATCGCCGTCACCAGCCGTGCGGCGATGGCGTCGCTGAGCTCCTGCTTGCCGGGGTGCACGAGCACCTCGACCCCTGAGACCTGCCCGATGTCGTTGACTCCGGTCATCGTGCTGCTCCTCTCATGACTTCGCGCGTGCGGTGCGGACCTTGTCGAGCTGGCGGGACGCGGCCTCCTCGACCTGGGCCGGGTCGTCGGACTTGCCCGGCATCGGTGCCTCGACCATCGCCGAGCTGGCGTTGACCGTGGCCTCGCGGCTGATCCGCTCGGCGTCCTCGCGCGCCTGGCGCACCGAGGGGGTCAGACCTTTGCGCTGGGCCTCGGTCGACGTGCGCCGGCTGTGGGTGACGTCGCCGAGGCCGTCCTGGAGGGCGTCCTCGTAGACCTCGTCGGGGTCGAGGCGGCGCAGCTCGTCCGCGAGGCACTCGGCGTCGCTGCGCGGCGGCAGGGCGATCGTGCGCTCCGGCTGGTTCGGGTGCGACAGCGTCGCCGTCGTGCCGTCCTGCGGTCGCACGAGGTCGAGCGGTCCGCTGGGGCGGTCGAGGCGCACGCTGATGATGCCGGACCCCGCGCGTGACGGCACGAGGGTGACCGGGCAGCGCAGTCGTTTGGCGAGCCAGCCGGCCAGGAGCTCGGCCGACGGCGAGTCGGAGCCCCCCGTGACCGTGACGGAGGCGACCGGCTCGAACGGGGCCTGGTCGAGCGCGGCGGTGAGCAGCGCCCGCCACAGCGTGATCCGCGACCAGGACAGGTCGGTGTCACCGGGCGCATAGGCCGCAGCGAGTCGCCCGAGGGCACTGCGCGGCGTGCTCTTGGCACGGGACACGTCGGTGACCCGGCGCTGGGCCATCTCCCCGATCGGGTCGGCTCCCGGGTTCTTGGGGGAGTCGCTCGGCCACCACGCGACGATCGGGGCGTCCGCCAACAGCAGCGGTGTCACGACGGAGCGACCGTGCGCGGCGAGCGGCCCGAACAGGCGCAGGACGACGACCTCGCTGGCACCCGCGTCGCCGCCGATGCGGATCTGGGCGTCGAGCCGGGCGGCTCCGCGGCGGTTGGCCGTGACGACGACGATGATCCGGCAGGGGTGCTGCCGGCTCGCGTCGTTGGCCGTCTGGATCGCAGCGTCGGCCTCCTGCTCGTCGACGACGACGACGAGCGTGAGGACGCGGGTCAGTGCCATCGAGCCGGTGTCGGAGCGCAGCCGGACGAGCTTCTTGGAGATGTCGGCGGTCGTGGTGCTCGGCAGGTCGACGATCACGGGAGCCTCCACTCACGGCCGTCACGGTGCATGAGGGCGTCGGCGCTGGCCGGCCCCCAGGTGCCGGACGCGTACTGGTCGATCCGGCCGCCCTGCTTGGCCCAGAACTCCTCGATCGGGTCGAGGATCTCCCAGGAGAGCTCGACCTCCTCGTGGCGGGGGAAGAGGGGCGGCTCGCCGAGCAGCACGTCGAGGATGAGCCGCTCGTAGGCCTCGGGGGAGCTCTCGGTGAAGGCACGTCCGTAGCCGAAGTCCATCGTCACGTCGCGCACCTCCATCTGGGCGCCCGGCACCTTGGCGCCGAAGCGCATGGTGACGCCCTCGTCGGGCTGGACCCGGATGACGACGGCGTTCTGGCCGAGCTCCTCCGTCGCGGTGTCGGCGAACGGCAGGTGCGGTGCCTTCTTGAAGACGACCGCGATCTCGGTGACCCGCTTGCCGAGGCGCTTGCCCGTCCGCAGGTAGAACGGGACGCCCGCCCACCGGCGGGTGTCGATCTCGAGCTTCACCGCGGCATACGTCTCCGTCGTGGAGCGCGTGGCGACACCCTCCTCCTCGAGGTAGCCCCTGACCTCCTCGCCACCCTGCCAGCCCCGGGCGTACTGCCCCCGGGCGGTGCCCTTGGCGAGGTCCTGGGGCAGGCGGACGGCGGAGAGGACCTTCTCCTTCTCGCTGCGCAGGTAGTCGGCGGCGAAGGAGACCGGCTCCTCCATGGCGGTGAGCGCCAGGAGCTGGAGCAGGTGGTTCTGGATGACGTCGCGCGCGGCGCCGATGCCGTCGTAGTAGCCCGCCCGTCCACCGATCCCGATGTCCTCTGCCATGGTGATCTGGACGTGGTCGACGTAGTGGCTGTTCCAGACCGGCTCGAACATCTGGTTGGCGAAGCGCAGGGCGAGGAGGTTCTGGACCGTCTCCTTGCCGAGGTAGTGGTCGATCCGGAAGACCGAGTCCGCGGGGAAGACCTGCGCGACGATCTCGTTCAGCTCACGGGCGCTCTTGAGGTCGTGGCCGAACGGCTTCTCGATGACCACACGACGCCACGAACCCTCGCTCGGGGTCGAGAGCCCGGAGCGCTGGAGCTGCTCGCAGACGGTTGCGAAGAACGACGGCGGGATCGACAGGTAGAAGGCGTGGTTGCCGCCGGTGCCGCGCTGCTCGTCGAGCTCACGGACGGTCTCGGCGAGGAGGTCGAAGGCCTTGGGGTCGTCGAAGGTCCCCGGCACGAACCGGAAGCCCTCGCTGAGCGAGCGCCAGACATCCTCACGGAACGGCGTGCGGGAGCGCTCCTTGACCGACTCGTAGACGACCTTGCCGAAGTCCTGGTCGGCCCAGTCCCGCCGGGCGAACCCGACGAGCGAGAAGCCCGGCGGCAGCAGACCCCGGTTGGCCAGGTCGTAGATCGCCGGCATGAGCTTCTTGCGGGCGAGGTCGCCGGTGACGCCGAACAGCACGAGGCTGGACGGGCCGGCGATGCGGGGCAGCCTCTTGTCGCGGGGATCTCG
Organism: Knoellia terrae; assembly: GCF_048606435.1. Classification (NCBI taxonomy): domain Bacteria; kingdom Bacillati; phylum Actinomycetota; class Actinomycetes; order Micrococcales; family Intrasporangiaceae; genus Knoellia; species Knoellia terrae. The sequence goes on from NZ_JBMBWH010000003.1 coordinate 12,271, forward strand.
CAGGGGGTTGTGGGTGGCGGAGATGCGCGCCGGGCTCATCAGGCTCCTGAGGTGGAGAGTGCTGACCGCACCTGGCTCAGGCCGCGGCCGTGCGAGGTGAGGTGCAGACGGAGGACGGGGCGGCCGTGGTCGGCGAGCACCTGGGCGTCGCCTCCGGCCTGCGCCGCGAGGAACTCCCCGAAGGTGAACGAACGACCCGGGACGGCGAGGTCCTCCTCGGGGTCGGCGGTGATCTGGACGAAGACCCCGTTCGCCGGCCCGCCCTTGTGGTACTGCCCGGTGGAGTGCAGGAAGCGCGGACCCCAGCCGAAGGTGACCGGCCGACCCGTGGAGTCGAAGAGGGTGCGGGCGACCTCCTCGAGGTCGGCGTCCTCCTCGCGGTCGAGGTAGGCCATCACCGCGACGTAGCCGGAGGAGTCGTCGAGCTGCGACAGCAGCGCGGAGACCGCACCGGGGACCGTGTGGGCGTCGCCGAGCCAGTCGCCACCGAGGGCGCGCACCTCGACGGAGCCGTCGACGAACGCCGGCTCCTCGACGGCGGAGCCCGCCAGGTCGAGCAGGCCGCGAGCGGCCTCCTTGGCGCTCTCGACGTCCGGCTGGTCGAACGGGTTGATGTCGAGCAACCGTCCGGCGACGGCCGTGGCGACCTCCCAGAGGAGGAGCTGGGCGCCGAGGGTGCCGGCGACCGTGATGAGCGACCCGCTGTCGCCGAGCTCCTCCACCGGGTCGGGGTCGGCCGGGCCGGGCTGCTCGGCCGCGATCGAGTCGGGGTGGCGCGGGGGAGCGTCGTCGAGCAGCTCGATCGGGTCGTCCTCGCCGGTGGCCACGAGCCGCACGACGTTGGCGTCGTCGTAGGTGTGGTCCGGGGCGGTGCCGTCGGCGACGACCGGGAGGATGCCGGTGCCGTTCTTGCCGGTGGACTCGGCGATGAGCTGCTCCGCCCACGCCCCGAAGCCGACGTTCTCGGTGCCGGCGTCGACGAGCACGAGCTTGTCGCGCAGCGGGTTCGTGCCGCCGATCGCCGCACCCAGGCGCAGGGCGGGGTTGCCCTCGTCGTCGGCGGCGAGAAGGTCGGCGACGGCGTCGGCGTCGTCGAGCAGCGCGCCCACGTCGGCGCCGGCGAGGCCGGAGGGCACGAGCCCGAAGGCGGTCAGCGCCGAGTAGCGCCCGCCCACGTCCGGGTTGGCGTTGATGACGCGGAAGCCGGCCGCCCGTGCCTCGGTGTCGAGCGGGCTGCCGGGGTCGGTGACGACGATGATCCGGCGGGTGGCGTCGATGCCCGCGTCGGTGAAGGCCTTCTCGAACGCCCGGCGCTGCGAGTCGGTCTCGACGGTGGACCCGGACTTGGAGGAGACGACGACCGCCGTGCTGTCGAGGTCGGTGCTCACGGCGCGACGGACGACGTCCGGGGCCGAGGAGTCGAGGATGACGATGTCGACGCCCGCGGTGGCGCAGATGACCTCAGGGGCCAACGAGCTGCCGCCCATGCCGCAGAGGACGATCCGCGAGACCCCGTCGCCGCGCAGCTCCTCGCGCAGGGCGGAGATCTCGCCGAGGAGCGGCCGCGACGTCCGGTGCAGGTCGACCCAGGCCAGCCGCTTGCCGGCTTCGTCCTCGGCGTCCGAACCCCAGAGCGTGGCGTCGCGCCCGAAGAGGCGGCTCGCCACCTCGTCGGAGACCAGGGTCGGGACGTGGGTCGCGATCGCCTCGGCGGCGGCGCCGCGGGCGGTGACCTCGATGCTGCTCATCGAGCCGCCTTCTCCAGCTCGGCGCGCACGCCGTCGAGCAGCTCGTCCCAGGACTTCGCGAACTTGTCCACGCCCTCCTTCTCGAGCTGGGCGGTGACGTCGGAGTAGGAGATGCCGAGGCGCTCGAGGGCATCGAGGACCTCGGAGGACTCCTCGTAGGTGCCCTCGATGGCGTTGCCCGTGATCTCACCGTGGTCGGCGACCGCGTCGAGCGTCTTCTCGGGCATCGTGTTCACGGTCCCCGGGGCCACGAGCTCGGTGACGTACATCGTGTCCGGGTATGCCGGGTCCTTGACTCCCGTCGACGCCCACAGCGGCCGCTGTGGCTTGGCGCCGTCGGCCTCGAGGTTCTTCCAGCGCGGCGTGGAGAAGACCTCCTCGTACGCCTGGTAGGCCAGGCGGGCGTTGGCGATGGCGGCCTTGCCCTTGAGCGACTTCGCCGTCTCGGCGTGCTCGCCGGTGACGGCGTCGAGGCGCTTGTCGACCTCGGAGTCCACGCGGGAGACGAAGAACGAGGCCACGGACGCGATCCCACCGACGTCCTTGCCCTGCTCGCGCGCCTGCTCCAGACCGGTGAGGAACGCGTTCATCACCGCGCGGTAGCGGTCGAGGCTGAAGATGAGCGTGACGTTGACCGAGATGCCCTCGGCCATGACTCGGGTGATCGCCGGCAGCCCCTCGACCGTGGCCGGGATCTTGACGAGCAGGTTGGGACGGTCGACGAGCGCGGACAGCTCCTTCGCCTGGGCCACGGTGGCGTCGGTGTCGTGGGCCAGCCGCGGGTCGACCTCGATGGAGACGCGGCCGTCCAGGCCCTTGGTCTCCTCGAAGACGGGCAGGAGGACGTCGCAGGCGTCCCGGACGTCCTGGGTCGTCATTGCGGTGACGGCCTCGTCGAGGCTCGACTTGTCGGCGGCGAGCTCGGCGACCTGCTCGCTGTAGCTCTCGCCGTCGGAGAGGGCGACCTGGAAGATCGACGGGTTGGTCGTCACACCGACGACGCCCTTGGTGTCGATGACCTCCTGCAGGTTGCCCGACGTCAGCCGCTCACGGCTGAGGTCGTCGAGCCAGATGGAGACGCCGTTGTCGGCGAGTGCCTTGAGGGGTGCGCTGTCAGTCATGAGAACTCACTTCCCAGCCGTTGCCGCGCTCTTGCGGGCAGGCTTCTTGGTGGTGGGGACGTCGGTGCCGGTGTCCTTGCGGGTGCGGGGAGCGGTCTCGACGGCGCCCGGGACGCCGGCGCCGTTGCTGGCCGCCTTGATCGAGTCCCTGGCGGCCTTGACGACGGCCTCCGGGGTGAAGCCGAACTGCGTGAAGAGCGTCTTGGCGTCCGCCGAGGCCCCGAAGTGCTCGATGCTGATCGAGCGCCCCGCGTCCCCGACGATCTCGCGCCAGCCCTGGGCCACGCCGGCCTCGATGCTCACGCGGGCACGGACCGCTGGCGGCAGCACCTTGTCGCGGTAGCCCTTGGTCTGCGTGTCGAACCACTCGCGGCACGGCATCGAGACGACGCGGGTGCGGATCCCGGACTTCTCGAGCGTGAGGCGGGCCTCGAGCGCCACCGACACCTCGGAGCCCGTCGCCACGAGGATGACTTCGGGCGACTGCTTGCCGTCCTCGCCTCCGTCGACGAGGACGTAGCCGCCCTTGGCGACGTTGCTCGCCCGGGCGTGGGTCGACCGGTCGATGGTGGGGAGCGCCTGCCGGCTCAGGGCGAGCGCGGCGGTCGAGCCGTTGCGGAGGATGGCGCCCCAGGCGGCCGCCGTCTCGTTCGCGTCGGCGGGGCGGACCACGTCGAGGCCGGGCATCGCCCGCAGCGACGCGAGGTGCTCGATCGGCTGGTGCGTCGGGCCGTCCTCGCCGAGACCGATCGAGTCGTGGGTCCAGACGAAGGTGACGGGCAGCTGCTGGATCGCCGCCAGGCGCACCGCCGGCCGCATGTAGTCGGAGAAGACGAGGAAGGTCCCGCCGTAGGGACGGGTGAGTCCCTCGAGCGCGATCCCGTTGAGGATCATGCCCATGGCGTTCTCGCGGATGCCGAAGTGCAGGGTGCGGCCGTAGGGTCCGCCCTTCCACGCGTCGGTCTGCTTCGCCTTGGGGATGAACGACGGCTCGCCCTCCATCGTCGTGTTGTTGGACTCGGCGAGGTCGGCGGAGCCGCCCCACAGCTCCGGCATGACCGGGGCCAGCGCGCCGAGCACCTTGCCGGAGGCGGCGCGGGTGGCGATGCCCTTCTCGTCCGCGGGGAAGGTGGGCAGCGCGGCATCGAGGCCCTCCGGCAGCTCGGCCGCGACGAGCCGGTCCAGCAGCGCGGCCGTCTCCTTGTTCGCGCGGCGCCACGCGGCATACGGAGTCTTCCAGGCCTTGTGGGCCGCCTTGCCGCGCGCCTTGACCTTGCGCGCGTGGGCGAGGACGTCCTTGTCGACCTGGAAGGTCTTCTTGGGGTCGAAGCCGAGCAGCTCCTTGAGGCCGGTGATCTCCTCGTCGCCGAGCGCGGAGCCGTGCGACTTGCCGGTGCCCCGCTTCGTCGGGGCCGGCCAGGCGATGACGGTGTGCAGGCGCACGAGCGTGGGCCGGCTCGACTTCTTGCTCCTCTCGAGCGCGTCGAGCAGGGCGTCGACGTCCTCTACGTAGTCGGCGGAGCCGGCCGGGTCGTTGCTCTGGCGCCAGTCGACGTCGACGACGTTCCACCCGTAGGCCTCGTAGCGCTTGCCGACGTCCTCGGAGAACGAGATGTCGGTGTCGTCCTCGATGGAGATCTGGTTGGCGTCGTAGACGACGGTGAGGTTGCCGAGCTCCTGGTGGCCGGCGAGCGAGCTGGCCTCGGACGCCACGCCCTCCATGAGGTCCCCGTCGGAGGCGATGACCCACACGTGGTGGTCGAACGGGCTCTGGCCGGGCTTGGCGTCGGGGTCGAGGAGGCCGCGCTGACGGCGCTGTGCCATCGCCATGCCCACCGCGGAGGCGAGCCCGGAGCCGAGGGGTCCGGTCGTGATCTCGACACCGGTGGTGTGGTGGACCTCGGGGTGGCCGGGGGTAAGGGAGCCCCACGTGCGCAGCGCCTTCAGGTCACCGAGCTCGAGGCCGTAGCCGGACAGGTAGAGCTGGATGTACTGGGTGAGGCTGGAGTGGCCGCACGAGAGGACGAACCGGTCGCGACCCAGCCAGGTCGGGTCGGACGGGTCGTGCGCCATGACGTTCTGGAACAGCAGGTATGCCGCGGGCGCCAGGCTCATGGCCGTCCCGGGGTGACCGTTGCCGACCTTCTGCACGGCGTCGGCGGCGAGCACGCGCACCGTGTCCACCGCACGGACGTCGAGGTCGTTCCACTTCGCCCTGCGGGCGATGGGCTTCGTGATGTCGGCCGAGCGCTGGGCGGTGGCGGCGGCGCGGCGCCCCGTGGCCGCCCTGCCTGCCTTCGTCGTGGTGGTGGTCACGTGGAGCCTCTCTGACGTCGAACAATGTGATCCAGGTCAAACGGTCGTTCCCACCCTAGACCGGAGCCAGCCGGTGGGCGTGCCCCCGTCCGCCCACGGTTAGACTCGGTGGGACCGACCGCTCCAGTGCACCCCGAAGGACGCCGTGGCACCCGCTCCGATCACCACCGCCCCAGCGGTCGACTCGACGGTCGGCTGGACGCGCACGGTCGGCGGCTACCTCGCCCTCACCAAGCCCCGCATCATCGAGCTGCTGCTCGTGACCACGGTGCCAGTGATGTTCCTCGCCGAGCGCGGTGTACCGGACCTGTGGCTCCTCATGGCCACCCTCGTCGGCGGGACCCTCAGCGCCGGCGCGGCGAACACCTTCAACTGCGTCTACGACCGCGACATCGACGCCCTGATGGACCGCACCCGCAACCGGCCCATGGTCACCGGCCAGATCTCCCCGCGGGCGGGAATGGTCTTCGGCTCGGTCCTCACCCTCGCCTCGACGCTGTGGTTCGTCGCCTTCGTCAACGTCGCCTCGGCCCTGCTGTCGCTGGCTGCGATCGCCCTGTATGCCGTCCTCTACACGATCGTGCTCAAGCGGCGGACCTCGCAGAACATCGTCTGGGGTGGGGTCGCCGGCTGCATGCCGACGCTCATCGGCTGGTCCGCCGTCACCGGCACCGTGGAGTGGCCGGCCGTCATCCTCTTCCTCGTCATCTTCTTCTGGACGCCGCCGCACTACTGGCCGCTGTCGATGGCGTTCAAGGACGACTACACCAACGCGCACGTGCCGATGCTCCCGGTGGAGCAGGGTGCCGTCTCCGTCGCCCGCCAGATCGTCGCCTACAGCTGGGTCATGGTCGCCGTGTCCCTGGCGCTGGTCCCGGTGGCCGACATGGGCTGGATCTACCTCGTCGCCGCGGTCGTGAGCGGGGTCGTCTTCGTGGCTGAGGCGCACCGCCTCCTGCGGCTGGCCAAGGACGGGGTCGCGACCTCGGTCCTCAAGCCGATGCGGCTGTTCCACTTCTCGATCACCTACGTGACGCTGCTGTTCCTCGCGGTGGCCATCGACCCGCTCCTCCACCTGTCGCTGCGCTGAGCCGGCGCCCCCCTGCGCCCCCGCCAGCCGAGGGGCGCTGCCCGACCGCCCGGATGTGAGCTTTCCGCCACGGGCCGCGGCCTGATCCGGTTGTGTGGTCGCGACAACTCGATATCCGCGACTCGCACCTCCAGGAGGTGGGCGTTGGACACGTGTGGCGATGGGTGAGGTCAGCGAGTCGGTTCCCGAACGCCAGGACACCGGCTCCGGCGGGGTGTCCGGCGCGCTGAGCGAGACGCGTGAGTCGCTCCGCTCGGTCTTCCGCAACCCGAACCTGCGGCGGGTCCAGCTCGCCTTCGCCGGGTCCGCCATCGGGGACTGGGCCTACAGCACCGCCGTCGCGGTGTGGGCCTACGACATCGGCGGGGCACGGGCGGTCGGCATCTGGATGGGCATCCGCTTCACCCTCATCGCGCTCTGCGCGCCGTTCAGCTCGGCCCTCGTCGACCGGATGTCCCTCAAGCGGGTCATGGTCATCACCGACCTGTCCCGCGTGCTCCTCGTGAGCGCCGCGGCCGTGTGCCTGTTCGTCGACGCGCCGCCGGCGACGATCTTCGTCCTGGCAACCCTTCCGGGCCTGTTCGCGACACCCTTCATGGTGGCCCAACGCTCGATGCTGCCCGTCCTGGCCGAGCGTCCGGAGGAGCTCACGGCCGCGAACGGCACGGCGAGCACCATCGAGTCGCTCGCCTTCTTCGTCGGACCGGCTCTCGGTGCCCTGCTGATCAGCGTCAGCTCGGTGCCGGTGGTCTTCCTGCTCAACGCCCTGACCTTCCTCTGGTCGCTGGGGCTCGTCCTCGGTCTGCGGGTCCCCCCTCGGGTCGCCCGGGAGAGGCGCTCGGGGACGGTGGGGGAGGACGAGGCGGCCCCCGGCTTCCTCGCCGAGTCCATGGAGGGGTTCCGGGCCATCGGACGGGACCGGGGACTGGTCCTCGTGACGCTGGCCGCGTGCCTCCAGACGATCGTCGCCGGCGCGTCCGGCGTCTTCATGGTCGTGATGGCGGCGGAGGTCCTCACGACCGGCACCGAGGGTCTGGGGTACCTCCAGTCGGTGTTCGGGGTCGGGTCCGTGCTGGGTGGCTTCGTGGCCATCGCGCGGGCCTCGCGAGGGAGGCTGGCGGGGGACCTCACCGGGGGGGGTCCTCCTGTGGTCCCTCCCGCTGATCCTCGTCACGGCCGTGGTCTCGCCGTGGACCTGCTTCGTCGCCGTCCTCCTGCTGGGTCTCGGGAACCCGCTCGTGGACGTCAACCTCGACACGGTCATCCAGCGCGTGACGCCCGAGGCCGTCCTCGGTCGCGTGTTCGGGGCGCTGGAGACGTGCTTCATCTCGACGATGGCGATCGGTGCCGTCATCACGCCGTTCCTTCTCGACTGGCTGGGGCTGCGCTGGGCGCTGCTCGTCATCGCCGCGCCCGTCGGGCTGGTGTCGGTGTTCGGCCTGGCTGAGATGCGCCGGCTCGACGCCCGGCTCCGGGAGCCCGAGGACCTCGCGCGGCTCAGGTCGGTCGACATCTTCTCGCCGTTGTCTCCCGCGGTCCTCGACGGGCTGGCCCGCGGCCTCACCCGCGTCTGCGTCCTCGCCGGGGAGGTCGTGCTCAGCGAGGGCGCGGAGCCCGACGGCTTCTACATCGTCGACAGCGGACAGGTCGAGGTCACCCAGGGCACGCGCGTGCTGCGCCGCGAGGAAACCGGCGACTACTTCGGTGAGATCGGCCTCCTGCGCGACGTGCCGCGCACCGCGACCATCACCGCCGTGGAGGACACGGTCCTGCTTCGGATGGCGCGTGAGGACTTCCTCGACGCGATGACCCAGCAGGGGGAGGCGCGCCAGACGGCGGAACGGATGGCCACGAAGCGGCTGGCGACCTGAAGGACCGAGCGCGTTGCGGCCCGGTCCGGTCCGGTCCGCCTAGCGGACCGGCGGGGCCGCTGCCGCGGACTCCAGAGTCCTGGTCTCCATCGGTCCCGACGGGAGGTCCCGACCTCGGCGGTAGGGCCCGACGAGCACCGTGAGGGAGGCCACCACGTGGATCGCCGCCATGAGCAGGATGGTCTCGCGCACCCCGAGCCAGGTGCCCAGCCCACCGGCGACGAGCCCGGCCAGCGGCATGGTCCCGAAGTTGAGGACGGCGGACGTCGCCGCGGTGCGGCCGAGCAGCTCCTGCGGGACGTAGCGGACCCGGAACGAGGAGCGGACGACGTTGGCACCCACCACGCCGACCCCCACGAGGAGCGAGCCGAGGACGACGAGGGAGACGCCGGGACCCGGCGTGGCCAGCCCGACGAGCAGGGCGGGCGGGCCGCCGAGGAGCTGGAGCCGGCGCAGGGCGCCCGCCGAGCCGAGCCACCGGGTCGTGCGGGTCGCGACGGTGGCGCCCAGGACCCCGCCGACGGAGCCTGCGGCCATGACGAGCCCGACGAGGCCCGGCCCGAGGTCGAGGTCGCGCACCATGAAGAGGACGAGCAGCGCGCCGTAGCCGGTGAGGGCGAAGTTGCTGGCGCTGCCCTGCACGGTGAAGTAGCGCAGATGGCGGTCCCGGGCCACGATCGACACGCCCTCGCGCACCCGACTGGCCAGAGGCCGGGACGCGGGCGCCGGACCGGCCGCTCCGAGCTCGTCCGGGCGCATCCGAGCCAGGCAGACGTACGAGACGAGGAACCCCACGACGTCGACCACCACGGCATACGCCGCCGAGAAGACCTGCACGAGCAGGCCGCCCACGCCGGGGCCACCGACCTGCATGGCGGCCTCGGTGCCGTAGATGCGGGCGTTCGCCCGTTCGAGCTCGGAGCTCGCGACGACGCGTGGCACGAACGCGCCGTATGCCGTGCGGAAGAAGACCGTGCAGCAGCCCAGTCCCAGCGCGGTGAGGACGAGGTGGGGGAGGGTCAGGAGGTCGAGCGCCCAGGCGAGCGGCACCGACGCGACGACGGCGGCCGAGGCGAGGTCGGCCCGCATCATCACCCGGCGGGGGTCGGAGCGGTCGACCCAGGCCCCGGCGACGAGGCCGAGCAGCAGCCAGGGGAGCCAGATGGCGCCGGTGAGGATCCCCATCCAGAAGGGTCCGGCGTCGAACTGGGTGACGGCGATGAGCGGGAAGACCACCGTCGTCGTCATCGACCCGAGGACGCTGATGCCCTCGCCGGCCCAGAGCAGGCGGAAGTTGTGGTTCAGCCCGGCCGGGGGAGCGGCGGCGCTCACGGCTGGGCCGGGAAGCCGCGGGCGAAGACGTAGACCGGCTCGCGGTCGAGCCCGTCGTCGGGGACCGGTCGGCGGCCCCAGCGCACGAGCACCTCGACGAGCTCGTCAGCCACCTCGCGCAGCTCGTCGGGCGTCAGGCGCATCCAGTTCGCGGTGGCGAAGGCGGCCGAGTCCCACTCCGGGTCCTCTTCGGCCGTGGCCATCCACGCGTGCACCCGGGCGATCTGGCGGTGCAGCGTCAGGGCCTCGGCAGCCTGGGCCGCCGCGACCGCTGCGGTGTCGCCGGCGAACTCCTCGCGCGACCACCGGGTGCCGGCGTCCGCGAGACGCCACCAGCGCTCGCGGCGGTCCTTGGCCAGCTCGGGCGCCTCGACGACGAGGCCACCCTCGGCGAGCACCTTGAGGTGGTGGCTGGCGCTCCCGACCGCCTGTCCGGTGCGGGCGGCGAGGCCGGAAGCCGTCGAGGGTCCGTCGACCTTGAGGGCGTCCATGATCCGGGCGCGGAGCGGGTGCGCGAGCGCGGACAGGGCCTTGGCCTCCGTGAGGGTGCGGACGCCGTCGCGGCCCGCCGGGGTGCCGGCAGTGGGGCTCATGGGCAAGACCATAAACCCACAAGAACCCTTGTGCAACTATTCTTGTGCGATCGTGCGCAGGGCGAGCATGCCTCTCGTCAGGGCGACCACCAGCAACGCGGCGCCGAGCATGTGGGCAAGGACGAGGACCTCGGGGAGGTCGGTGAGGTACTGCACGTAGCCGATGGCCCCCTGCGCCAGTGTCACGAGCAGGACGTCGCGCCACGCCCTGGCCACGCCGGGGGGAGCGGAGGACAGCCGGGTCGCGAGCCAGACCGCGACGACGAGACCGACGAAGAGCATCACCGTGTCCGCGTGCAGCCACGAGATCGTCCGGGGGTCGAAGCCGAAGCGCGCCGGCGTGTCCGCGTCACCGGAGTGGGGCCCCGAGCCGGTCACCACCGTGCCGAGCGTGAGCACCGCGGCGCCGACGGCGCAGGTCACCCATGCGACCCGCCGGACGACGGCCGGGACGAGCAGGGTCGGCGTCCCCTCGCTCTCGGTCCGGGCGAACCAGAGGTAGGCGGCAACGGCCACCAGCCCTGCCGACACGAGGAAGTGCGCGGCCACCGTCACGGGGTGCAGCTCCGTGAGCACGGTGACGCCGCCGAGCAGTGCCTGGAAGACCACGCCGACGAGGACGATGACGGCCGCGATCCTGAGCCGTCGCACCGGGGTCCACCGCCAGACGGCGACGACCGCGAGGACGGCGATGATCCCGAGCGCTCCGGTGAGGGTCCGGTTGCCGAACTCGATGATCTTGTGGAACCCCTCCTCCTGCTCCGGCACGGGCCGGTACGAGCCGGGGACGCACTCGGGCCAGGTCGGGCACCCGAGGCCGCTGCCGGTGAGCCGCACGAGCCCGCCGGTGACGATGATCGCCACCTGGGCGACGAGGTTGGCAAGGAGGACGATGCGGTGGGCTCGGGGGAGGGGCACGCTCACCACCGCAGGGTATGCGGCGGCCCTGTCAGGCTCTCCGGAGGTCTGCTCCGGCCGCGACGGACTGCCCCGTGAGGCTCCGCGTGCTCAGTCGGACCAGCGGAACCAGCGTGCTGCGGCGAGCCCGGCCGCGAGCGCCCACAGCACGAGCACGAGCCACGCTCCGAACGGCCACCCGCCCTCGACGAGCGACCGGCGCAGTCCGTCGCCCAACGCGCCGGAGGGCAGCACCCGGGCGAGCCCCTGCACCGCCTCGGGCAGGCGGGCGGTGGGCAGGAGGATGCCCAGGCCGAGCAGGAGGACCCAAACGAGGTTGGCGAGGGCGAGGACGGCCTCGGCCCGGACCGTTCCGGCGAGCAGCATTGCGAGCGCGAGGAACGCCGCCGCACCGAGCGCCACGGTGACCAGGGCCGGCAGCACGCCGGACGCGGGGGGCCGCCAGCCCAGCACGGCGGCCACACCTCCCAGCACGACCAGCTGGACCAGCACGACGAGCCCCACCGCGCCGAGCTTGCCGCCGAGAAGGCCTTCGCGGCCCAGCGGGCCGGCCCCGAGGAACCTCAGGACACCCTGCCGCCGGTCGAAGCCGGTGGCGATCGCCTGGCCGGTGAAGGCGGTCGACACGACGGCGAGCGCGAGGACCCCGGCGGTGGCGACGTCGATCCGTCGGCCCGGCCCGAGGTCGGGCACGTCCGTGAGGGCGAGGCCCAGGAGGGCGAGGACGGGCAGGACGAGGGCGACGAGGAGCTGCTCGCCGTGGCCGAGGATCGTCGCCGTCTCGAAGCGGGTCTGGGCGAGCCAGCGCTGCCTCGTGGTGGCGGGCGCGGGCGGGGTGCCGGCTCCTGTCGGCGAGCTCATCGACGCGTCCCGGCGGTGAGGGCGAAGTAGCGCTCCTCGAGCGGGCGCCCGTCGCACACCTTGTCGAGGGATCCCTCGGCGACGACCCGGCCGGCGTTCATGATGACGACGTGGTCGGCGATGCGTTCGGCCTCCTCGAACGAGTGCGTCGTGACGACGACGGCCGCCCGGGCCGCCGTCTCGCGCACGAGGTCCCAGACCTCGAGGCGGGCGTGCGGGTCGAGCCCGGCGGTGGGCTCGTCGAGGAAGGCGACGTCGGGCCGCCCGACGAGCGCGGCGGCGAGGGCGACCCGCTGCCGCTCCCCGCCGGAGAGCCGCCGCACCGAGCGGTCGGCGACGCGGTCGAGCTCCAGCCGCCGCACGAGCGCGGGCACGTCGGCGGGCGCGGCATGCAGCCTGGCAACGTGGTTCAGGAGCCGGCGAGCTGTCGTCGTCACGGGGAGCCCGCCGTCCTGCAGCATCACCCCGACCCGGGCGCGGTGCTCCGCGGGCGCCCGCCACGGGTCGGTGCCGAGGACCCTGGCCGTGCCGGAGGTCGGGCGCTGCAGCCCCTCGAGGCACTCCATCGTCGTGGTCTTGCCGGCGCCGTTGGGTCCGAGGACCGCCGTGACCGCACCGGAGCGGGCGGACCACGACGACTCGACGACGGCGCACACCCCGCCGACGACGCGGCGCAGACGCACGACTTCGACTGCAGGCACGGCGCACATCCTAGGCTGGGCACCACTCGACCCAAGGAGTCCCATGGTCACCATCGACCGCGAGGCCGCCCCGGCCACCGCCGTCGCCGCCGTCCCCGCCGTCCTGGCAGCACTTGCCGGACGGCGCGGCGCCGCTCTGGCCCTCGGCGCGCTGCCGGTGGCCGTCGCGCTGTTCTTCCGTGACCCCGACCGGAGATCCGACCGCACGACGGTCGACCCCGACGTGGTGGTCTCGCCCGCGGACGGCAAGGTCATGTATGCCGGACCCGGCCAGGACGGGGTCGCACCGGAAGGTGAGTGGCAGCAGGTGAGCATCTTCCTGTCCGCGTTCGACGTCCACGTCAACCGTGCCCCCTACGGCGGCCGCCTGCGCGAGGTGACCTACCGTCCGGGGAAGTGGCTCGCGGCATACACGCACGAGAGCGCACACCTCAACGAGCGCACCGACCTCGTCATCGAGCGCGAGGTCGACGGCGTCACCCGCGTCGTGCACTTCCGGCAGATCGTCGGGCTCATGGCCCGCCGTGTCGTCACCCGTGTCGCCGCGGGGGAGGAGATCACGACGGGACAGCGGATCGGCCTGATGAAGTTCGGCTCCCGGATGGACGTCTTCGTGCCGCCGGAGGCCGAGCTCCTCGTCCAGCGCGGCGCCCGCGTCGTCGCGGGCGAGACCGTCATCGCACGATGGCCCTCGACGGTCGGAGCCGCGTGAGCGACGACGCCTTCGGCCGCCGGCGGCGGTTCGACCGGTGGCGCCTGGTCTCGCCCACCGGCGCCGAGGTCGTCTCCCTCCGTCAGCTCGGCAAGACCGAGCGGCTGCGGGTCACGGCCCCGACGATCTTCACGATCCTCAACATGATGAGCGGCCTGTCATCGGTGCTGCTCGCCTTCCGCGAGCACTTCACGCTCGCGGCCGTCCTCATCGCGGTGTCGATCATCATGGACATCGCCGACGGGGGAGTGGCCCGCCTCGTCGGGGCCACGTCCCCGTTCGGCCTGCAGATGGACTCGCTGGCCGACCTCATCTCCTTCGGCTTCGCGCCGGCCATCCTCGTGCACACCTGGGCACTGCCGGACTACCCGGTCCTCTCGGTGCTCGCCGCGTTCTTCTGGCTCGGCTGCGCGGCATTCCGCCTGGCGCGGTTCAACGTCACGGTGGACCCCACGGCCGACAAGCGCTACTTCGTCGGGCTCCCCAGTCCCGCGGCGGCCGCCGTGGTGATGGCGACGATCTTCGCCCTGAACCAGCCGGAGTCCGGGGGCTACGACGCCTCGCTCATCGTCCCCATCGTCATCAGCGTGGTCCCGGCCGTCCTCATGGTCACCTCGATCCGCTTCCGGTCCTTCCGCAACCTGTTGCAGCCCAAGGGTGCGGCCGCCTGGGCGAGCACGGTCGTCGGCGCGCTCGCCATCGTCGTCGGTCTCGTGCTGGACCCGGGGCTCACCGGCCTCGTCATCGCCTACGGCTACATCCTCCAGGCGCCACTGGGTGTGCTCACCGCACCGGTCCGTGAACGGCTCCTGGGGTCGGACTCGGTGGCGCCGCGGCGACAGCGGATGCCGTCGGTCTTCCTCCCGGACACCGACCCGGACTCCGATGAGGACGACGACACACCCTGACCGCCACTTTCGCTCCGACCGAGGTGTCGACGGTCATTTCGAGCCGGTCCCGCGTTGGCCGGAGGGGTGCGCGTCGACGATCGCGGTGAAGAAGCGGGACTTGCGCTCCTCGTAGTCCGCCGTGCCCACGCTCGCCGACTTCAGGGCGTTGTACCGGGCCAGCAGCTCGGGGTCGCCGCCCAGCGCCTCCCACGCGACCCGGAAGCGCCGGTCGTGCTCCGAATGCAGGGGAGTGACCGCCAGGCCCGTCGGGAGGGGACCCGGCACCTCGAACACGGCGAGCGTCGCGGCCCACGACTGCGGGCTCGCTACCGGCAGGACCTCCCGCAGCCGCGCCACGACAGCGTCGAAGGACTCCGGGTCGACCCGCAGGTGGAGGTCGACGTCGCCCCTGGTGAGGGCCCCGGGGACGCTCAGCCCGCCGGTGAGCTCGACCTCCCCGGGCACCTGCCACGCGGCCAGGGTCGCCTCGACGTCGTCGCGGATGCGATGCGCCTCGCCGACCAGGCCGTCCGACGCCACCAGCTCGTCCATCCCACCAGCACACCACGTCGCGGCCGCCCGCGAGCCCGTCGTCGTACAGTCGGCAGATGCGCCACGGTCTGTCCGTGCCGTGCTTCGGCACGGGTCTCGACGCCGCCCGGGTGGCGGTGTGGGCCCGGGCGGCCGAGGACGCGGGCTGGGACGGCTTCTTCCTGTGGGACCACCTCTTCGCCTTCGCCGACGGTCCCGTCGACGTCGTCGACCCCTTCATCGCGCTCACCGCCGCGGCCTGTGCCACGACCACCATCCGCCTCGGCACGCTCGTCACCCCGCTGCCCCGCCGGCGTCCCCTCGTCGTGGCGCGACAGACCGTGACGCTCGACCGGCTCAGTGGCGGTCGGCTCGTGCTGGGGGTGGGCTCCGGCGCGGGGCCGTTCGAGTGGGAGTTCGTCGGCGAGGAGCCGGACCCGGCGACGCGCGGTGACATGCTCGACGAGCACCTCGACCTGCTGGCCCGGCTGTGGTCCGGCGAGCCGGTCCGGCACGAGGGCCGCTTCTACCGGGTGGCCGGTCCCGACTGGGCGGGCCTCTGCCACCCGCCGCCGCTGCAGCAGCCCCGGATCCCGGTGTGGGTGGGCGGGACGTGGCCGGGGACGCGCCCCTTCACCCGAGCGGCGTGCTGGGACGGGGTCGTGCCGATGCGGGTCGACGGCTCATGGTCGGTGGCCGACACCGCAGCCGTGGTCGCGCGGATGCGGGACCTGGGAGCGGGAGCGGAGGCGCCCTTCGAGGTGGCCGTTCCGGGTGAGAGCGACCCCAGGGACGACCGCAGGGCCACGACCTTCGCCGAGCACGCAGGGGCCGGGGCGACGTGGTGGGTCGAGGCGATCCACCCCTGGCGCTACGGCGACCCGGAACGCGGCGAGTGGAACCTCGACGCCATGCAGGGGCGCATCGAGGCGGGCCCCTGAGCGGCGGTCCTGCCCTGGTGCCCCGGTGACCCGGTGACCCGGTGACCCGGTAAGGCTCACCTTCGTTTCCAACTGCCACCGCAATTACGTAACATGGATGTTGTGAATATGCCGGGCTCGGCCGTCGTGCCGCAGGTTCTCGAGTCGCGTACGCGCGACCGGGTGCTGCAGGCCATCGGCGAGCGTGGCCCGGTGACCGCCTCTGCCCTGGCCGACGACCTCGGGCTCACCGTCCCGGCCGTGCGGCGCCACCTCGAGAACCTCACCGACGCCGGCCTCATCGACGAGCGCGTGATCGCCGCCGCCACGGGTCGTGGCCGCGGGCGCCCGGCCCGGTCCTACGTCCTCAGCGACGGTGGCCACCAGGCCCTCGACTCCGACTACGACCACCTCGCCACCGAGGCCCTGCGCTTCCTGTCGCAGGAGGCCGGTGACGACGCCGTGCGTCGCTTCGCCGAGTCCCGCGTGGGTGCCCTGGAGCAGCGGTATGCCGTCGAGCTGGCCGCCGCCGGCACCGACACCACCGCCCGCGTCGACGCCCTCGTGGCCGCGCTGACGCGTGACGGATTCGCCGCCTCCGCCCGCCCCGTCGGGCGCACCGGCGCGACCGCGACGGCGGCACCCGCCGGACTGTCCGGCATACAGCTGTGTCAGGGTCACTGCCCGGTCCAGCACGCGGCACGGGAATTTCCGCAGTTCTGTGACGCTGAAACTGACGCGTTCTCACGCCTGCTCGGCGTGCACGTCCAACGACTTGCCACCCTCGCGCACGGAGATCACGTGTGCACGACGTTCGTCCCCACCACAGAAGGGTCCACGCGATGAGCACCATCGAGGAGCTGAACCCGGGTCTCAAGGACCTCGGGCGCTACGACTTCGGATGGGCGGACAGCGACACCGCTGGCACCAACGCCCGCCGCGGTCTGAACGAGGACGTCGTCCTCGACATCTCGCGGCGCAAGAACGAGCCGCAGTGGATGGAGGACCTGCGTCTGAAGTCGCTGCGCCTCTTCGGCAAGAAGCCCATGCCGACGTGGGGGAGCGACCTCACCGGCATCGACTTCCAGAACATCAAGTACTTCGTGAAGTCCACCGAGAAGCAGGCCACGTCGTGGGAGGACCTGCCCGAGGACATCAAGAACACCTATGACCGCCTCGGCATCCCCGAGGCCGAGAAGCAGCGCCTCGTCGCCGGCGTCGCGGCCCAGTACGAGTCCGAGGTCGTCTACCACCAGATCCGTGAGGACCTGGAGGAGAAGGGCGTCATCTTCGTCGACACCGACACCGGCCTGCGCGAGCACGAGGACCTCTTCCGTGAGTACTTCGCATCGGTGATCCCCGCAGGTGACAACAAGTTCGCCGCGCTCAACACCGCGGTGTGGTCTGGTGGCTCGTTCATCTACGTCCCGCCGGGCGTCCACGTCGACATCCCGCTGCAGGCCTACTTCCGGATCAACACCGAGAACATGGGCCAGTTCGAGCGGACCCTGATCATCGCCGACGAGGGCTCCTCGGTGCACTACGTCGAGGGCTGCACCGCGCCGATCTACCAGTCGGACTCGCTGCACTCGGCCGTCGTCGAGATCATCGTCAAGAAGAACGCCCGGGTCCGCTACACGACGATCCAGAACTGGTCCAACAACGTCTACAACCTCGTCACCAAGCGCGCGACCTGCGCCGAGGGCGCGACGATGGAGTGGATCGACGGCAACATCGGCTCCAAGGTGACGATGAAGTACCCCGCCGTCTTCCTCATGGGTGAGCACGCCCGGGGCGAGACCCTGTCCGTCGCCTTCGCCGGTGAGGGCCAGCACCAGGACGCCGGCTCCAAGATGGTCCACGCCGCGCCGAACACCTCCTCGACCATCGTGTCGAAGTCGGTGGCGCGCGGTGGCGGCCGCACCTCGTACCGCGGTCTGGTCCAGATTCTGGAGGGCGCGCACGGCTCGAGGTCGAGCGTCGTCTGCGACGCCCTGCTCGTCGACACCATCAGCCGCTCCGACACCTACCCCTACGTCGACATCCGCGAGGACGACGTGACGATGGGCCACGAGGCCACCGTCTCCAAGGTGTCCGAGGACCAGATGTTCTACCTCATGTCCCGAGGCATGTCCGAGACCGAGGCGATGGCGATGATCGTGCGCGGCTTCGTCGAGCCGATCGCGAAGGAGCTCCCCATGGAGTACGCCCTCGAGCTCAACCGCCTCATCGAGCTTCAGATGGAAGGAGCCGTAGGCTAAATGAGCCTTCTGGCCAGCAAGCCCCAGACCAGCGACGCCCCCGGTCACACCGACTCCGTCGCGGCGTTCGTGCCCGACCAGTCGCGGGCCGAGCGGACCACCTCGTATGCCGTCGCGGACTTCCCCGTCCCGTCGGGCCGCGAGGAGGAGTGGCGCTTCACCCCCGTCGACCGCCTCCAGTCGCTCTTCGCCGAGACGACCGGCACCCCCCTGAGCCGCGAGGCGCTCCTGCCCGAGGGCGTGACCGTGTCGACGCTCTCCCGCGAGGAGTGGCAGGCCGCCGGGGCCCCGAAGCCCGCCGACCGCGCCGCCGTGGTGGCCGTCGACCGCGCCGAGTCGGTCACCGTCGTCGACGTGCCCGCCGAGGCACAGCTCGACGAGCCCGTCCGGCTCCTCCTCACCGGCGACGGCTCGCTGTCCCACGCGCACACCCTGATCCGCGTGGGTGCCTTCGCCAAGGCGACGATCGTGCTCCGGCACGACGGCGACGCCCAGTACTCCGAGCTGCTGTCCCTGGTCGTCGGGGACGGCGCCGACGTCACGCTCGTCACCGTCCAGGAGTGGGACGACACCGCCCTCCACCTCGGCCAGCACGACGTCGTCGTCGGCCGCGACGCCACGGCACGCCACATCGCGATCACCCTCGGTGGCGGCATCGTGCGGCTCAACACCAACGCGTCGTATGCCGGTCCCGGCGGGTCGTTCGAGGCGCTCGGCGTCTACTTCGCCGACGCGGGCCAGCACCAGGAGCACCGGCTCTTCGTCGACCACGAGGCGCCGCACTGCCGCTCCAACGTCGAGTACAAGGGTGCGCTCCAGGGCGACTCCGCCCACACCGTGTGGGTGGGTGACGTCCTCATCCGCGCGAGCGCCGAGGGTACCGACACCTACGAGCTCAACCGCAACCTCATCCTCACCGACGGGGCGCGCGCGGACTCGGTGCCGAACCTCGAGATCGAGACCGGCGAGATCGCCGGTGCCGGTCACGCCTCGGCCACCGGCCGCTTCGACGACCAGCAGCTGTTCTACCTGCAGGCCCGTGGGATCGACGAGGACACCGCCCGACGCCTCGTCGTGCGCGGCTTCTTCGCCTCGATCGTCGGCCGCATCGGCGTCCCCGGGATCGAGGAGCACCTCATGGACGCCATCGACCGCGAGCTGGAGGGCGCGGCGTGACCGAGACGACCAGGTCGCAGAGCACCGATGCCTTCGTCAGGGTGTGCTCGCTCGACGAGCTCCCCACGGTGGGTGCTGCCGCCGCGGACATCAACGGCCGCATCGTCGCGCTCGTGCGCACCGAGACCGGTGACGTCCACGCCGTCGACGACACGTGCTCGCACGCCAACGTCTCCCTCTCCGAGGGTGAGCTCGACGGCTGCACCCTCGAGTGCTGGCTGCACGGCTCCCGCTTCGACATCCGCACCGGCATCCCCTCCGGCCCGCCGGCCACCGTCCCCATCGCCGTCCACACCGTCAAGATCGAGGGAGACGACGTCTATGTCGCCCTCAACCAGAAGGATTGAGAGCCATGACCACTGAGAACCACGTCCTCGAGATCAACGACCTCCACGTCACGGTCGAGACCGACCAGGGCACCAAGGAGATCCTCCGCGGTGTCACGCTCACCATCCGCTCCGGTGAGACGCACGCCATCATGGGCCCCAACGGCTCGGGCAAGTCGACGCTGGCCTACTCCGTCGCCGGCCACCCCAAGTACACCGTCACGAGCGGCACCGTCACCCTCGACGGCGAGGACGTCCTCTCGATGAGCGTCGACGAGCGCGCCCGCGCCGGCCTCTTCCTCGCGATGCAGTACCCCGTCGAGGTCCCCGGCGTCACGGTGAGCAACTTCCTGCGCACCGCCAAGACGGCCGTCGACGGCGAGGCGCCCAAGCTGCGCACGTGGGTCAAGGACCTCAAGGCCGCCATGGCCGACCTCCGCATGGACCCGACCGTCTCCGAGCGCGGCGTCAACGAGGGCTTCTCGGGTGGCGAGAAGAAGCGCCACGAGATCCTCCAGATGGAGCTCCTCAAGCCCACGTTCGCGATCCTCGACGAGACCGACTCCGGCCTCGACGTCGACGCGCTGCGCATCGTCTCCGAGGGCGTCAACCGCGCCAAGGAGTCCACCGGGTCCGGCGTGCTGCTCATCACCCACTACACGCGGATCCTGCGCTACATCACGCCCGACTTCGTCCACGTCTTCGTCGACGGCCGGATCGCGGAGCAGGGTGGCCCCGAGCTGGCCGAGCGCCTCGAGGCCGAGGGCTACGACCGCTTCCTTCCCACCAACGCCTGAGCCGGGAGCCATGACCGCGACACCGTTCACCGCCGAGGAGGTCGCCCGCATCCGGGCCGACTTCCCGATCCTCGCGCGCACCGTGCGTGACGGTGCGCCGCTGGTCTACCTCGACTCCGGGGCCACCTCGCACAAGCCGGTGCAGGTCCTCGACGCCGAGCGCGACTTCTACGAGCGCCTCAACTCCGCCCCCCACCGAGGGGCCCACGCGCTCTCCGAGGAGGCCACGGCGGCATACGAGGGTGCGCGCGAGCGCATTGCCGGCTTCGTCGGCGCGCAGGCGCAGGACGTCGTCTTCACCAAGAACGCGACGGAGGCGCTCAACCTCGTCGCCTACGCGTTCTCGGGTTCGCCGCACCCGGGCATCCCGGGCAGCGAGCGGTTCGTCCTGGGTCCTGGCGACGAGGTGCTCGTCACCGAGATGGAGCACCACGCCAACCTCGTGCCGTGGCAGGAGCTGTGCCGCCGCACCGGGACGACCCTGCGCTGGCTTCCCGTCACCGACACCGGCCGGCTCGACCTCACCGACCTCGACACGCTCCTCACCGAGCGCACGAAGGTCGTGGCGTTCGTCCACGCCTCGAACGTCCTGGGGACCGTCAACCCCGTGGCCGAGCTCGTCGAGCGGGCCCATGCCGTCGGCGCGCTCGTCGTGCTCGACGCCTGCCAGTCGGTGCCGCACCTCGGCGTCGACGTGGAGGCGCTCGGGGCCGACTTCGTCGCCTTCTCGGGGCACAAGATGTTCGGACCGAGCGGCATCGGGGTCCTCTGGGGCCGGCGCGAGCTGCTCGAGGCGATGCCGCCGTTCCTCACCGGGGGCTCGATGATCGAGACCGTCCGGATGGAGGGCAGCACCTACGCCCCGCCGCCGCAGCGCTTCGAGGCCGGCGTGCCGATGACGGCCCAGGCCATCGGGCTCGCCGCCGCGGTCGACTACATCGAGGACCTCGGCATCGAGCGCATCCACGCGCACGAGCTGGCGCTCACCGAGCGGCTGCTCGCCGGCCTCGCGGCCCGCCCGTGGGTCACCGTCGTCGGGCCGACCGACCTCGAGTCGCGGGGCGGCACCGTCGCGTTCGTCGTCGACGAGGTGCACGCCCACGACGTGGGCCAGGTCCTCGACGGCTCCGGTGTGGCGGTCCGCGTCGGCCACCACTGCGCATGGCCGCTGCACCGCCGCTTCCGGGTGGCGGCGACGACGCGAGCCAGCTTTGCGGCATACAGCACGGAGGGTGAGGTCGACGCGCTCCTCGAGGCGCTCGACACCGTGCCGGCGATCTTCGGCGTGGGCGAGCTGCGGGGTGCGGTCTGATGGACCTCTACCAGGAGCTCATCCTCGAGCACTCCAAGCGCCCCCAGCACGCCGGCCTGCGCGAGCCGTACGAGGCCGAGGTGCACCACGTCAACCCGACCTGCGGCGACGAGGTGACCATGCGCCTCCACCTCGCAGCCGGTCCCGACGGCGGTGATCCCATCGTCCAGGACGTCTCGTACGACGCGCTCGGCTGCTCGATCAGCATGGCGTCGGTCTCGATCCTCGCCGAGGAGACCATCGGTCACCCGCTGAGCGAGGCCCTCACGACCTACGAGGCCATGAGGTCGATGCTCACGTCCAAGGGCGAGGACCCCGGCGACGAGGAGGTCATCGGTGACGGCGTCGCCCTGGCCGGCGTCGCCAGGTACCCCGCCCGCGTCAAGTGCGCCCTCCTCGGATGGATGGCGTTCACCGATGCGTTGCACCAGAGCGGTCACCGCGTTGCGGTGGCCGGCCCAGATCCGAAGGAAGGAACACCATGAGTGAGACCACCAGTGCGCCGGTGAACGTGGCCGACGTCGAGGAGGCCATGCGCGACGTGGTCGACCCTGAGCTCGGCATCAACGTCGTCGACCTCGGGCTCGTCTACGGCATCACGGTCGACGGCCAGAACCACGCGGTCATCGACATGACCCTGACGTCCGCGGCCTGCCCGCTCACCGACGTCATCGAGGACCAGACGCAGCAGTCCCTCGAGGGCCTCGTGTCCTCCTACCGCGTCAACTGGGTCTGGATGCCCCCGTGGGGCCCCGACAAGATCACCGACGACGGTCGCGAGCAGCTGCGCGCCCTCGGCTTCAACATCTGAGCCCGACCCTTCGTGACTCGCGTCGTCGAGGTCGCGCCGCAGCGGTATGCCGCGTGGCGCGAACGTTTCGACGCCAACAACCCCGACGGCCCCCAGCGGGTCGTCGGGGTCTCGCGTCTGGAGCCACGGTGGCTCGCCGTCGTGCTGATCCGACGAGGTGGGTATGCCGTCGCGCTCGTCGACGGGTCGACCCTCGTCGAGCACAAGGTCGGCACCCGGCACGTCCAGTCCCGCACCGCCGCCGGGGGGTGGTCCCAGCAGCGCTTCGCGCGCCGGCGTGGCAACCAGGCCGACGAGCTGGTGCGCGCCGTGGCCGACCACGCGGTGCGGATCCTGTCGCAGGGCACGCCGGCGGCGCTCGTCGTCGGAGGCGACCGCACCCTCGCCGGAGAGGTCCTCGAGGACCCGCGCCTGGCCCCCCTGCTCGCCCTGCCGCGACGGGAGTTCGCCGACATCGGTGACCCGCGCCGGGCCGTCCTCGACGACGTCGTCCGCCGGGCGCGAACCGTCGAGGTGCGCATCGACGACGGGCCCTGACCGGGGGCGGTCGCGACAGAATGGACGCATGGCCTCCTACACGGTGAACCGCAGGGCGGTGCGTCACTGCCGCGACCTCATCGCGGCCGGCAAGGTCGTCCTCGAGAGCGACTGGGGCCGAGTCCAGCCGGACGCCGACACCCAGAACGCCTTCCTCGAGGAGCACGACTGGCCCGACTACGCCGCGTGGCACCTGGGTCTCACCGAGGGCGCCAACGACGAGACCAAGGCGCGCCACGCGTTCGTCTTCGGGGACTTCGACAGGGTGCACCGCAGCGCGCTCATCGCGTGCGTCTACCGCGCGTCCGAGTGGCGGCACAAGAAGGTCGAGCTGGCCGCCCACCGGCTCCTCCAGGAGCTCGACAGGACGTATCCGGACGCCGACTGAGGTTCAGTCAGGAGGGGTCGTCCGCGGGACTCCCGAGCCGCAGCTCGTGCCGGAAGCGCCACACCATCGAGGCCTTCGACACCAGCCCCGGTCCCTGGGCCATGGTGCGGAACAGCTCCTCGGTGCGCTGTGCCGGAGTGATGGTCCACGAGGCCCTGCACGGGGCGGGGCCGGCGTTCCACATGTGGTGGGCGGTGACGGGTGGGACGTCGAGGGCGTCGCCCACGCGCAGCACGCGCTCGTCTCCCGAGACGACCACCGTCAGCTCTCCGTCGAGGACGACGAAATGCTCGTGCTGGCTCGGGTGCCAGTGGGTGGGCGGCGGGTCACCCGGCTGCCAGGTGCACTCGAGGAGGAGCTGCTCGGGCGTGGAGGACAGCACGGTCAGCGTCTGACGGGGTCCGAGGCGGATCTGCTCCGGTCCCGGACCCGGACCCGTCATGACCTCAGCTGACCCGGTCGACGTTGAAGGTGTTGCACTGGTTGAGGTCGCCGGTCTTGAAGCCCTGGAGGAACCATCGCTGGCGCGCCTCCGCGCTGCCGTGCGTCCACGCCTCGGGGTTGACCTGGCCCTGGGTCTTCTCCTGGATGCGGTCGTCACCGACGGCGGCGGCGGCCGAGAGCGCGCTCTTGATGTCGGCCTCGGTGAGCGGTTCGAGGAACGGCTTGCCCTCGGGTCCGTTGGTCGTCGAGGCGTTCTTGGCCCAGACACCGGCGAGGCAGTCGGCCATGAGCTCGACGCGCACGCCTCCGCTGTTGGGTCCTGACGGGTCCTGCTGCGCCCGCCCGAGGAGCCCGAGCTGGTCCTGGAGGGCGTGGCCGTACTCGTGCGCGACGACGTACTCCTGGGCGAGCGCGCCGCTGTCGGAGCCGAAGTCCTTCTCGAGGATCGCGAAGAAGTCGGCGTCGATGTAGACCTTCTGGTCCAGCGGGCAGTAGAACGGCCCGACCTGGTTGCTCGCCGTGCCGCACTGCGACTGGGTCGACCCCTGGTAGAGGACGGTCTTGGTCGGCTGCCACTGCTTCTGGTAGCGGGGGAGCTCCTCCGTCCAGAAGGCCTGCACGGAGTTGACGGTGCCGATGACGCGGCACTCGACGTCGGCGTCCGCGTCGGCACCGGTCTTGCAGCGCTCGAAGGCCTCGCCGCTGGTCGACGTGCCGTCGACCTGCTCCTGGTTCGTGCCGCCGCCACCGGTCGGGAGGTCGGAGGGGTTGATGCCGAAGATGAGCGCGATGATGAGCATGATGATGCCGCCGAGGCCACCACCGACGGCGATGCCTCCGGGGCCACCGCCGCTGCCGCCGGACTCGACCTGTGAGGTGTCGAGACCGACGTCGTCGTTGAAGCTCATGCACGTCCTCCCATGGTGGCCTGGTCCGTGCGGAGCACGGCGCCACCTAGACTAGGCGTCAGAAGGCCCGCGGTGTGTCAGCGGTGCGCCTCGTGACCAACCCGAGAAATCCCACGACGAAGGACTCCTGTGCTGACTGCTGCCGCCATCGAGCTGCGCGCGGGTCCACGCCTGCTGCTCGAAGGAGTCTCCTTCCGGGTCGCGGCCGGTGACCGGATCGGGCTCGTGGGTCGCAACGGAGCGGGCAAGACGACCCTGACCAAGGTGCTGGCCGGCGTCGGCCAGCCCGCGGCAGGTCAGGTGCACAGCACGGGCGAGGTCGGCTACCTCCCGCAGGACCCGCGCACCGGCGACCTGCACGTGACGGCACGTGACCGCATCCTCTCCGCGCGGGGGCTGGACCAGATCGTGCGCGACCTGCGGGCCGCGGAGCACGCGATGGCCGAGGAGACCGGAGACAAGCAGGACCGGGCGATGCGCCGCTGGGGCCGGCTCGACGCCGAGTTCCAGGCGGCCGGCGGCTACGCCGCGGAGTCAGAGGCGGCCAGGATCGCCTCGGCGCTGGCGCTCGAGGAACGCCACCTCGACCAGACCCTCGACACGCTCTCCGGCGGGCAGCGACGTCGCGTCGAGCTCTCGCGCATCCTCTTCTCCGGCGCCGACACGCTGCTGCTCGACGAGCCGACCAACCACCTCGACGCCGACTCGATCGTGTGGCTGCGCGAGCACCTCAAGACCTTCCGCGGCGGCCTCATCGTCATCTCCCACGACGTCGACCTGCTCGACGCCGTCGTCAACAAGGTCTTCCACCTCGACGCCAACCGCGCCGAGCTCGACATCTACAACCTCGGCTGGAAGCCCTACCTCCAGCAGCGCGAGACCGACGAGCGCCGCCGCAAGCGCGAGCGCGCCAACGCCGAGAAGAAGGCCGGCGCCCTCATGGCGCAGGCCGACAAGATGCGGGCCAAGGCCACCAAGACCGTTGCGGCGCAGAACATGCAGCGCCGGGCGGAGCGTCTCCTCTCGGGCCTGGAGTCCGAGCGTGCGCACGACCGGGTGGCCAAGCTGCGCTTCCCGGACCCGTCGCCCTGCGGCCGCACCCCGCTGCGCGCCTCCAGCCTGTCCCGCTCCTACGGCTCGCTGGAGATCTTCACCGACGTCGACCTGGCGATCGACCGGGGCTCCCGGGTCGTGGTCCTGGGCCTCAACGGCGCCGGCAAGACCACGCTGCTGCGCATGCTCGCCGGTGTGGACGCCCCGGACACCGGGCAGGTCGAGCCGGGTCACGGCCTCAAGATCGGCTACTACGCCCAGGAGCACGAGAACCTCGAGGTCGACCGCACGGTGCTCGACAACATGAAGTCGGCCGCGCCGGACCTCGGCGAGACCGACGTGCGCAAGGTGCTCGGCTCGTTCCTCTTCACCGGGGACGACGTCGACAAGCCGGCCGGGGTGCTCTCCGGTGGGGAGAAGACCCGGCTGTCCCTCGCGCTCCTCGTCGTCTCGTCGGCCAACGTCCTGCTCCTCGACGAGCCGACCAACAACCTCGACCCGGCATCGCGTGAGGAGATCCTCGGGGCGCTCAAGACCTACAAGGGCGCCGTTGTCCTCGTCACGCACGACGAGGGCGCGGTCGACGCGCTCGAGCCGGAGCGGATCCTGCTCCTGCCCGACGGCGTCGAGGACCTCTGGGGCCCGGACTACAAGGACCTTGTCACCCTCGCCTGAGAGGGTGGAGGGCGCACGCGGAATCGGTCGGGCCCCCGGCTCGTTTGACCTCTCGTGCACCTGAGGATCGAGGATCGACGACATGGCATCACCTAGCTCGACGGCGGCGCGGACGCCGCAGATGGCGACGACGGCGGACGCGGCATGAGCATGGCCGGCTGGCAGGCCATCCACAGCCTCAGCAAGGACGCGAGCGTGCGGTCCAAGGAGCTCGCCCCGGGCACGACCCGGCGCGTGCTGTCCTACGCCGCGCCCTACCGCCGGATCATCGCGGTCTTCCTCGCCCTCGTCGTCGTCGACGCCGTGCTCATCGTCGCCACCCCGTTCCTCCTCAAGAGCCTCATCGACGACGGCATCTATCCCGAGGACTCCGGCCTGGTCATCCGCCTCTCGCTCCTCGTGGCCGTGATCGCGGTCCTCAGCGCGGCGGTCACCCTCGTGTCGCGATGGCTCTCCTCCCGCATCGGCGAGGGACTCATCGTCGACCTGCGCACCCAGGTCTTCGCCCACGTGATGCGCCAGCCGATCGCCTTCTTCACGAGGGCGCAGACCGGTGCGCTGGTCTCTCGGCTCAACAACGACGTCATCGGCGCCCAGCAGGCGTTCACGTCCGTGCTCTCCAGCGTCGTCAGCAACGCGGTGTCGCTGGTCCTCATCATCGGCGGGATGCTCTACCTCTCCTGGCAGCTGACGCTCGCCTCCCTCCTGCTCGTGCCGCTCTTCCTCCTGCCCGCGCGGGCGATGGGTGGCCGGCTGGCGGCTCTGGCCCACGAGCAGATGGGGCTCAACGCCGACCTCGGCACCCGGATGACCGAGCGCTTCAACGTCGCCGGTGCGCTGCTCGTGAAGATCTACGGCAACCCCGACACCGAGGACCGCGAGTACTCCGAGCGCGCCGAGCGCGTGCGCGACATCGGCGTGCGGATCGCCGTCAACCGCTCGGTGTTCTTCGTCGGCCTCACGCTCGTGGCCGCGCTCGCCACCGCCCTCGTCTACGGCTTCGGGGGAGTCATGGCCGTCGGCGGGGGGCTCTCGGTCGGCACCCTCATCGCCCTCACGGCCCTGCTGGCGCGGCTCTACGGCCCGCTGACGACGATGTCGAACGCCCGCGTCGACGTCATGACCGCGCTCGTGTCGTTCGAGCGCGTCTTCGAGGTGCTCGACCTCGAACCGCTGGTCGCCGAGGCGCCCGACGCCGTGCCGGTCGCGGCCGGTCCCATCCGGGTCGACCTCGACCATGTCGGCTTCGGCTACCCCTCCGCCGACGCGGTGTCGCTCAGCTCGCTGGAGTCGACCGCGACCGGTGACCGGGCTGCGGGGGAGCCCGTCCTCCACGACATCGACGCGACGATCGAGCCGGGGCAGCTCGTCGCCCTCGTCGGGCCCAGTGGTGCCGGCAAGTCGACGCTCACCGCCCTCGTGGCGCGGCTCTACGACCCGACCAGTGGAGCGGTCCGGTTTAACGGCGTGGATCTCCGCTCGGTGACCTTCGCGTCGCTGCGCGACACGGTCAGCGTGGTGACGCAGGACGCGCACCTGTTCCACGACACCATCCGGGCCAACCTCCTGTATGCCGCACCGTCGGCCTCCGACGCAGAGATCGAGGCCGCGCTGCGCGCGGCCCGCATCTGGGACCTCGTCGAGCGGCTGCCCTCGGGGCTGGACACGGTGGTCGGCGACCGTGGGCACCGCCTCAGTGGCGGCGAGAAGCAGCGGATCGCGATCGCCCGCCTGCTCCTCAAGGGTCCTCGGCTCGTCGTCCTCGACGAGGCGACGGCCCACCTCGACAGCGAGAGCGAGGTGGCGGTGCAGCGAGCGCTCGACACCGCGCTCGAGGGGCGCACGTCGCTGGTCATCGCCCACCGCCTGTCGACCGTGCGCAACGCCGACGTCATCCTCGTCCTCGAGCGGGGGCGGATCGTCGAGCGCGGCACCCACACCGAGCTGCTCGCGGCCGGAGGTCTCTACTCAGACCTCTACACCACGCAGTTCTCCGACGACGTCGGCGCGGCTCCCCGCGTGTAGCCGGGGCGGCGCGGCCGGGTCCTTCTGCGGATCTTCGGCGTTTTCTCCCCGCGGTGGCCGGGCGGTGCCACGATGGGTCAGGACGTGCTCGGAGCGTCCGTGCCACGAGGAAGGACCGCCCATGAGCCACGTGCGAGGTCGTCGCCCTGTCGGTGCGGTGCTGGCCTTGGCCCTCGCGGCGATCGGAGCGTCGGCCACCGTCCTCGCCGGCCCCGTCCAGGCCGACTCCACCGAGGGCGTGACCATCTGCCACGTGGCGGGGAAGTCCGGCCGGTGGGTCGTCATCACCGTGGACGCGTCGGCCCTCATCCGCAACGGGCACCGGGCCCACCAGGGCGGCCACGACGTCATCCCGCCCTTCGAGCACACCGCAGAGGGAGCCGGAAGCACCCGGCTTGCGGGGCAGAACTGGGCGGACAACTGGCCGGTGGACCCCAGCGGTCGGGCGACCGGTGCGGTCGAGGCGTCCGACTGCGGCGCAGCACCACGCCCTGACAAGCCCCAGAAGAAGGAGAAGTCGGCGGAGAAGCAGCAAGCGAAGCCGGGCGACGAGCAGGAGGGGAAGCCGGGCGACAAGCGGGGCAGGTCAGGCGAGAAGAGGTCCGACCCGCCGCCTCGGGGCGAGGGCGGCGGCTCCTCGGCCAGCCCGTCCGGTGCCACCGGCAGTCGTGCACCGGACGATGCGGCAGAGCCGCGCCCGGCACTCGTCGGAGGCGGGCTGGCGCTCCTCCTGGCCGGGGGAGCCACCGCGGTCGGCGTGACCCGACGTCGCGGTCAGTAGTCCTCCTCGTCCCAGATGCGCACCTTCTTCGGTGTCGGCGGGCGGTCGGGGTCCTCATCACGCAGCTCGCGACGGATCCCCAGCCAGATGAGCAGCAGCCCCGCCGGCATCGTCATCCACCACTGGAACGCGTAGGCCTGGTGGGGTCCCAGGCTGCGGTCAGGGTCCTGGAGGCGGTCCGGCCGCGGCGGGGTCACGCCCGCGGCCGTGCGCTCGCTGTCGAGCACGACATAGCCGTCCAGCACGTCGGTACCCCACGCACGCTCGACATCGGGGACGCTGATGCTCGCCACCTGCCCGTCGGGCAAGGACTTGCGCTGGCTGGTCTCGCCCGGCCGGACCCAGCCGACGACCGTCACCCGGCCGGTGGGCGCCGCCGGCACGTCCGGCGTGACGGCAGCTCCGAGCTCGGAGTTCTCGACCCACCCGCGGTCGACGACGACCGTCCGGCCGTCCGCCAAGGTCAACGGGGCGAGCACCTCGTAGCCGAAGACGCTGTTGTTCGGGCGGTTGCGCACGAGCAGCTGCGGGCCGGCATACGTTCCGGTGGCCGTGACCTTGGTCCAGTCCTCCTGCGCGCGGTCCACCGGGCGCTCGGACAGCACGTCGGTCACCGGGACCGGGTCGGCGCGGTAGTGCGCGTCGAGCAGGGCGTTGCGCTCGACCTTGAACTCGTGCCGGGAGTACTGCCAGTGACCCAGCTGGTAGGCGACGACGGCATACAGCACGGCGAGGGCCAGGGCACCCAGCCAGCGCGGGGTGAACAGACGCCGTGACACGGCTGTCACGGTACCGGCCTAGTCTGGAGGCATGCCTGTCGCCCCGACCACCGCACGCCTCGCCGACCGCCACGGTCGCGTCGCGCGTGACCTGCGGGTGTCCGTCACCGACCGCTGCAACCTGCGCTGCCGCTACTGCATGCCGGCGGAGGGCCTTCCGTGGCTCGCGAAGCCCGAGATGCTCGACGACGACGAGCTGGTCCGGCTCGTCTCCATCTTCGTGCGGCTCGGTGTGCAGCAGGTGCGCCTGACCGGGGGCGAGCCGCTGCTGCGCCGCTCGCTGACCGACGTCGTCTCACGCATCGCTGCTCTCGAGCCACGGCCGCGCATCGCCATGACGACCAACGGCATCGGCCTCGACCGACTCGCCGGCCCGCTCGCCGCGGCCGGCCTCGACCGCGTCAACGTCAGCCTCGACACGGTCGACCCCCAGGAGTTCGCCGACCTGACCCGGCGCGACCGGCTCCACGACGTCGAGGCCGGGCTGGCGGCAGCCCGTGACGCACGGCTGGTGCCGGTCAAGGTCAACGCGGTCGCGATGCGCGGGGTCAACGACACGTCCGTCGCGGACCTCCTCGCGTGGTGCGTCGAGCGCGGCTACGAGCTGCGGTTCATCGAGCAGATGCCGCTCGACGCCCAGCACGGCTGGGACGCCTCGACGATGGTCGGGGGCGACGAGATCCGCGCCCAGCTCGAGGAGCGCTTCACCATCACGCCGTTGCCCGAGGCCGACCGGGGCAGCGCGCCGGCCGAGCGGTTCCTCGTCGACGGCGGACCCGCCACCGTCGGCATCATCGCCAGCGTGACGGCGCCGTTCTGCGGCGCCTGCGACCGCACCCGGCTCACCGCCGACGGGCAGGTGCGCAACTGCCTGTTCTCGCAGCGCGAGACCGACCTGCGCGGACCGATGCGGGACGGCGCCTCCGACGAGGAGCTGGCCGCCCTCATCACCGGTGAGATGTGGCGCAAGGCCAAGGGGCACGGCATCGGCAGTGCCGACTTCGTGCAGCCGCTGCGACCCATGAGCGCCATCGGCGGCTGACCACCGTCGACGCCACCGACATCCTGCGACCGATAGGTCACGAACTGTCGATGCCACCGACTTCCTGCGACCGATAGGTCACAAACTGTCGAAGGACTCGTGCGTCTCTTGACCTCTTGGTCGGAAGGTGTCGCGGTCAGCCGGCGTCGGCGGGGATGTCGGCGACCGGCACGACATCCTTGAGGAAGCCCCGCAGCGACAGGAAGTCGGCGAGGCTCGTGCGGTGCTCGTCGCAGCCGAGCCACACCTTGCGTCGGTCAGGCGTGTGCAGCCTGGGGTTGTTCCACAGCAGTGCCCACGTCGCCTCCCGCCGACACGCCTTGGCGCTGCAGATCACCGTTCGAGCCGGCGCCGCTGCGGGTCGCGCGGCACGACGGCCGAGACACGCCCGACGGTCCGCGGAGCCCTCGCGTTGGCGAACACCACCGCGATGTACGGCAGGACCACGGCCAGGCCGACACACGTCCAGCGCAGCCAGCCCTCCGTGACGAAGGCCAGCACGAAGCAGGCGGTGCGCACGCCCATCGTCACGAGGTACTGCTTCATCCTCGCGTTGAGGTCGTCGTCGGGGTTGGAGCGGGCCGTCGTGACCGACTGGACCTGCGGCTCACCGCGGGGGTTCGTGCTCACCAACCCACTGTACGTCCGTTTCCTGAGCGTTCCCCGTGCCCGTTGCGATGCCTGCTACCCATCGGTAGTCCACTAGCGTCGTGCGCCATGAGCCCAGCGCGCAACGTCCTCGTCACCGGGGGCAACCGAGGTATCGGCCTGGCCATCGCCCGGGCCTTCGTCGAGGGCGGCGACACCGTCGTCGTGACCAGCCGCAACGGCCAGGCACCCGAGGGCCTTGAGGCGGTGACCTGCGACGTCACCGACTCCGCCTCCGTCGATGCCGCGTTCACCGCGGCCGAGGAGATCTTCGGCGGACCCGTGCAGGTGCTCGTCGCCAACGCCGGGATCACCAAGGACGGCCTGCTCATGCGGATGAGCGACGAGGACTTCGACGCCGTCATCGACACCAACCTCGCGGGGACGTTCCGCTGCGTGCGGCGGGCGAGCACCGGGATGATCAAGGCCCGCGGCGGGCGGATCATCCTCATCTCCAGCGTCGTCGGGCTCTACGGCGGTCCCGGGCAGGCGAACTACGCCGCGAGCAAGGCGGGCCTCGTCGGCCTGGCGCGCTCCGTGACCCGTGAGCTCGGCGGGCGGGGCATCACCGCCAACGTCGTCGCTCCGGGGTTCATCGAGACGGACATGACGGCGGAGCTGCCCGAGGCGACGCAGAAGACCTACAAGTCCGGCATACCGGCAGGGCGGTTCGCGCAGCCGGCCGAGGTGGCCGCAGTCGTGCGCTTCCTCGCCTCCGACGACGCGGCCTACGTCACGGGAGCCGTCATCCCCGTCGACGGCGGCCTCGGCATGGGCCACTGACCCCACCACCCCAACCCACCCACAGGAGAACGACACCGATGCTGCTCGAGGGCAAGAAGCTGCTCATCACCGGAGTGCTCATGGACTCCTCGATCGCCTTTCACGTCGCCAAGCTGGCGCAGGAGCAGGGCGCCGAGGTCGTGCTGACCTCGTTCGGTCGCACCATGAAGATCACCTCGACGATCGCCAAGCGGCTTCCCACGACGCCGCCCGTGGTCGAGCTCGACGTCACCGACAGCGAGCACCTCGACAGCCTGGCCGACCGCCTGGGCGAGCACGTCGACCATCTCGATGGTGTGCTGCACTCCATCGGCTTCGCGCCCCAGGGGGCCTTCAACTTCCTCGAGGGCAGCTTCGAGGACGTGTCGACCGCCATGCACGCCTCCGCCTACTCGCTCAAGTCGCTCGCGGTGGCCGCGATGCCGCTGATGGCGCCGGGCTCTGCCGTCGTCGGGCTGACCTTCGACGCGAAGTTCGCGTGGCCGGTCTACGACTGGATGGGCGTGGCCAAGGCGGCGTTCGAGTCGACCAACCGCTACCTCGCGCGCGACCTCGGTCCTCGCGGCATCCGCTGCAACCTCGTCGCCGCGGGCCCCATCAGGACGACGGCCGCGAAGTCGATCCCGGGCTTCAAGACGTTCGAGGACACGTGGGGCGAGCGCGCCCCGCTGGGCTGGGACGTCAACGACGCGGTGCCCGCCGCCAAGGCCTGTGCGGCCCTCCTGTCGGACTGGTTCCCAGCCACCACCGGCGAGATCGTGCACGTCGACGGCGGCGTCCACGCGATGGGCATCTGAGCCGTTCGGCCAACTAGGCTCGCCGCGTGACCAGCGACCTCCACACCGCCCCTGTCGTGACCGCCACCGAGGTCCGGGTCCTGGAGGGACCCAACCTCTACTTCCCGAAGCCGGCCGTCAAGGTCACGCTCGACCTCACGGCATACCTCGACGCCGACAAGGACGTCGTCCGGGCGGTGGCACGCACGGCAGGGCTCGGTGCGATCCAGGCCGGTGCCGCCCACACCGAGCAGCGGCAGCGGGTCCTGGCACGCCTCGCCGAGCGGGCCGTGCGCCACGTCTCGCGTGCCTCCGGAACCGGCCGGCTCGGCGTGCGCTCCCGCCCCGGCACCGACCGCTCGGTCGTGGTCGTATCCTTCGTGTGGCGGCGGCGCGGGTCCGCACAGGCGCTCGGGGAGTCGGTCGCACCGGTCCTCCAGTCGTGGCTCGAGGGCCGTGACGTCGTCGACGAGTGGGCCGCCACCGTGCGCGACGCCCCCGACGGCGCCCCGCCCCGCATCGTCACCCCCCACATCCCGGTCGCCTCCGTCACCGGCACCAACGGCAAGACGACGACGACCCGGCTGCTCGCCCACATCGCGATGACCGCGGGCCGGCACACCGCCTGGAGCTCCACCGACGGTGTCGTCGACCACGGGACGACGATCGAGCCCGGTGACTTCTCCGGACCGGCCGGAGCGCGCGGCGTGCTCGGGGCCCCCGGCGTCGAGATCGGCATCCTCGAGACGGCCCGCGGTGGGATGCTCCTCAAGGGTCTCGGCGTCACCCACAACGACGTCTCGGTGGTCACCAACGTCTCCGCCGACCACCTCGGCCTTCAGGGGGTCGACACCATCGACCAGCTCGCCGAGGTCAAGGCGATCATCACCCGCGCCACGCGACCCGGAGGCTGGACCGTCCTCAACGGCGACGACCCCCGGGTCTGGGCCATGCGCACCGGGTCGCCCGCTCGCCCCTGGGTCTTCACGCTCGACGCCAACTCACCGGCCATCCGCGAGGCGCTCGGCGCCGGTGGACGTGCCATCACGGTGCTCGACGACCGGGTCAGTGTGCTCACCGACTCCGGTGTCCCGGACCGCCTCATCTCCGTCGTCGACGTACCCATGACGATCAGTGGCCTGTCGCGACACAACGTCGCCAATGTCCTCGCTGCCACGGCCGCAGCCCTGGCGCTCGGGCTCGACCGCGCGGCCGTCGTCGAGGGGCTGCGGACGTTCCAGCCGGACGCCTCGCTCAACCCGGGCCGGATGAACACCTACACGGCGCCGGCCGGGCTCGGCGGCTCGTGCACCGTCGTCGTGGACCTCGCCCACAACGAGGCCGGCCTGGAGGCGCTCATGGACGTCGCCGACGGCCTGCGCGCGCCGGGGGCCAGGATCCACCTCGGGCTCGGGGCCGCGGGTGACCGCACCGACGAGATCCTCGAGAACCTCGGCGAGATCGCGGGCCACCGCGCCGACCACGTGGTCGCCGCCCACAAGGCGCACTACCTGCGCGGCCGGACGATGGAGGAGCTCGAGGGCCACCTCACGGTCGGGTTGCAGCGGGCCGGTGTCGCCGAGATCGCCTCCTACCCGACGGAGCTGTCCGGACTCCGGGCACTCGTCGAGACCGCGCAGGACGGCGACGTCGTCGCCATCATGTGCCACGCCGAGCGCGAGGAGATCTACGCCTGGCTCGCCGAGGCCGGTGCCGTCGCCGACGACGCGCGCTCGATCCGTCGCAAGGTCATCGCCGCCCGAGGCGAGCACGAGGCCGAGGGTGACATCGCGACGCTCTGGGAGGACGAGGACGAGGCTCGCCGGATCGAGACCGGCGCGAGGCTGTATGCCGCGTACCCGGGAGACGCGCGCATCACCTACGAGTACGGCGGCACCTTCGACTCCGCCGGCCACCCAGAGCGTGCCATCGAGCTCTACCGCGAGGCGCTCGACGCCGGTCTGCGAGAGCCCTTCCGACACCGTGCGGGAATCCAGCTCGCGTCGTCGCTGCGCAACGTCGGCGCCCACGACGAGGCCGTGACGCTGCTCGACACCCTGGCGGAGGAACGCCCGGACTCTGTCGGCATCGCCGCCTTCCGCGCCCTCGCGCTGCACTCGGCCGGTCGCTCGAGCGAGGCTCTGGGGTCCCTGCTCACCGCCGTGGCGCACTCCAGCACCGACGAGGACGTCAACCGCTACCGGCGCTCGCTCACGGCATACGCGAGTGAGCTGGACCGGCAGCGGGGCTGAGCGTCAGGACCTGACCGGCTCCGGCTCGTCGAGCTCGTGCTCGGCGAGGTCCTGGTCGGTGGCCTCGACACCGCTGACCTGGGCCTCGGCCGACAGGACGATCGGGTCGAGGTCGGGGTCGGCGAGCGAGTCCGCGGTGTGCGTGCCGGGCTGCGCCTGCTTGGTCATCGTCTCGAGCTCGTTCATGACGACGCCGTGCTGGTCGACGCAGACGACGACGATGTCGCCGGGGTTGGCGCGCGCCATGACGTGCCGCACGGCCGAGAGCTCGTCGGTGACGACCTCGACCTGGCGGCAGCGAGCACCCTCCGACATGGCCTTCTTGGCACCCTCGGCCACCAGCGTCGCCGTCTCGCCGCGGGACCGCCCGCGGAGCCCGACGTCCTCGCGGACGACGAGGACGTCGAAGTGCTGCGCCGCGAGCATGCCGAGCTCGCGCATGTCCTCGTCCCGACGGTCACCGGCCGTGGCGATCACTCCGAGCCGGGAGATCTTGCCCAGCTCGCTGGCCCCGGCCTTGGCGTCGGCGTAGCGCTCGACGAACTGGCCGAGCACCTTCATGCCGGGGGCGTTGTGGCAGTAGTCGACGATGACGTCGATGTTGTTGACGTTCACCTGGTTCATGCGGCCGGGGGAGAGGTAGTAGCTCGTCGAGAAGGTCCGCAGGCCCTGGCGGATCTCGTGCAGCCCGGTGCCGACCGCGAAGGCGGCACCGGCGGCGGCCATCGCGTTGGACACGTTGAACATCGCCGTGCCGCCGAACGTCGAGGGCAGCAGGTGGGTCCACGCGAGCTGCATCGCCCGGCGGCCGTGGCGGATGACGATCATGTCGCCCTTCTCCGACGGCTCGAGCACGACGGCGCGCCCACCCCGGCGGCAGTGCGCGTCGACGAAGTCGCGAACGGCCGAGCCGGGCTCGGAGGTCGTGAACCAGATGATCGAGCCGGAGCAGCGTCGGCGCATCTTGCGCACGAGGGCGTCGTCGGCGTTGAGGACGGCGAAGCCGTTGCGGGGCACGGCCTCCACGATGACGGCCTTGACGTCGGCCAGCTGCTCGACGGTGTCGATCCCGCGCAGCCCCAGGTGGTCGGGGGCGACGTTGGTGACGACCGCGACGTCGTTGCGGTCGTAGCCGAGGCCCTCGCGCAGGATGCCGCCGCGGGCGACCTCCATGACGGCGAAGTCGACCCGGGGGTTCTGCAGCACCATGCGGGCGGACTTGGGTCCGGAGGCGTCGGCCTTGAAAACCAGCCGCTCGTCCACGACGATGCCATCGGTCGAGGTCATGCCGACCTTGTGCCCGACGCCCTTCATGATGTGGGCGATCATCCGCGACGTCGTCGTCTTCCCGTTCGTGCCCGTCACCGCGACGATCGGCACACGGGAGGGAGCGCCCGGCGGGAAGAGCAGGTCCACGACGGGCCGGGCGATGAACTGCGGCTCACCGATCGTCGGGTGCGTGTGCATCCGGAAGCCGGGCGCGGCGTTGACCTCGCAGATGGCGCCACCGGTCTCACGGACGGGCGAGGCGATGTCGGGGCAGATGAAGTCGATGCCGGCGACGTCGAGCCCCACCATGCGGGCAGCCTCCTCGGCGATCTCGACGTTGTCGGGGTGAGCGTCGAAGGTGCGGTCCACCGAGATGCCACCGGTCGACATGTTGCCGGTGAGCGCGAGCTTGACCATCGTGCCCTGCGGCGGGACGTCGTCGAGGGCGAAGCCCTGCTCGCGCACGAGCCCCTCGGCGGCCCGGTCGACCTTGATCCGGGTCAGCACCTTCTCGTGGCCGACGCCACGACGCGGGTCGGCGTTGGTGATCTCGACGAGCTCGCTAACGGTGTGCTCGCCGTCGCCGACGACGTGGGCGGGCACGCGCTCCGCGATCGCCTGCATCTTCCCGCCGACGATGAGGCAGCGGTAGTCCTTGCCGGTGACGAACGACTCGACGATGACGCTGCCGCGGCGGGACTGCTCGCGCGCGATGGCGAACGCCTCGCGCACCTCGTCGTCGGACTGGAGGTCGAGGCACACGCCCCGGCCGTGGTTGCCGTCGAGCGGCTTGACGACGACCGGGAAGCCAATCCGGCGGGCGGCCGCGACGGCGTCCTCGGGTCCACGCACGGTGTCCTGCTTGGGGACCGGCAGCCCGGCCGACCCGAGCAGCTTGGTCGTGAGGTCCTTGTCCGAGGCGATGTCGACCGCCAGTGCCCCGGTCTTGGACGTCATCGTGGCCCGGATGCGCTGGGCGTGGACGCCCTGGCCGAGCTGCACGAGGCTGGCGCTGTTGAGCCGGATGAAGGGGATGTCGCGGCTCACGGCCTCCTCGAGGATGGCCGCGGTGGACGGCCCGAAGGCGGTGCGCTCCGCCCGCTTGAGGAACGCCTCGAGGGCGCTGTCGAACTCGAAGCCCTCCTCGGCCCGGACGAGGTGGTTGACGAGCCGCACGGCGAGCGTGCCGGCCGCGAGGCCCACCCCCTCGTCGGTGTAGCCGTAGATGACGTTGTAGCGCCCGGGGGAGCCCTTGACCTGGCGGGTCTTGCCCCGGCGCTGGTCGTGGCCGGCCTCCTGCTGGAGCTGGAGCGCGATGTGCTCGGCGACGTGCCCGAGCCAGGTGCCCTCCCGCAGCCGCTGGATGAAACCGCCCTTCACGCCGCGCGAGCAGCTGTGGTTCTCGAGGCCGGGGAGCAGCTCGAGGAGCCGGTCGGTGAAGCCCTCGAGGAGGTCGGTGGGGTACTGCTCGAGGATGCCGAGGTCGACGACGAGGTGGATCGACGGGTCGTAGGACCAGATGTTGCCCCCGCGGTAGACCCGGGACTCGACGATCGTGAGCTCCGGGGCAGCGGGGCCGGTGGGGGTCGGGCGGTCCTCGGTCATCGGACTCCTCGTGGCGGTGTGGTCGGTGGACGGGGGAGGGGAGAGGGCAGCTGCCGGGGCGGCCGACGTCAGTGCTTGGCGGCGGCGAGCCCGGCGTCGACGTCGGGATGCTGCTCGACGAAGTCGACCAGCTCGGCCGCCGACAGGTCGAAGGTCGCGCCGGCCGGGAGGGTGTGGATCACCGCGCCCGAGATGAGCAGCGGTGCGCCGCGTCGGGCGTCGGGGGCGTCCGTGGTGACGTCACGGCAGTCCATGACGATGACGCCACCGCGACCGTGCACGGTGAAGCGGGTCCCGTGGTGGACCTCGATGGCGGTGTCCTCGTCGATCCCGATGCCGAGCAGGCTGGGGGACGCGGCCACCACGGAGAGGAGCCGGCCGTAGCGGGAGCGCTGGGCGAAGTGCTGGTCGACGACGACACCCTTGAGGAGCCCGATGCCGGCGCTGATCTGGCTGCCGCGCTGGACCGGCGTGATCCCCTCGTCGCCCATCGAGATCATGAACTCGCTCATGATCGACGCACCGGCGGACGTGCCCGCGACGACGGCGCCGCGTGCGTGGGCCCGGTGCAGCGCGTCCCCGAGCGGGGTGCCCGGGAAGAACTGGGACAGCCGCAGCTGTGAGCCCCCGCTCATGAAGATCCCGCTCGCCTGGTCGACGAGCGCGACCGCGTCCGGGTCGTGCGCCTCGCGGCGGGACTGGGGGTTGACCACGTCGATGGCCTCGACCCCGAACCGGGTGAAGACCTGCCGGTAGGAGTCGACGACCTCGTTCTGGAACGACGACGCGGTGGGGATGACGACGAGCCGGGAGCGCCTGCCGCCGCTGAGACGCACGAAGCGCCGCAGCAGGGCCGCCCGGCCGACACGGTCCTCTGCGCCACCGATGATGAAGAGCGTCGGCGTCGCGGACGGGTAGCGGGGCATTGGCACAGCCTAGGAGGTGTCAGCCGTGGTCGACAGCAGGCGCCGGTGTCGGAGCGCCATCGGCGTCGTCGGCCTCCTCGATCTCCTCGCGCGTGATGCCGAGGAGGTGGAGGACCGCGTCGAGGTAGGGAACCGTCACGGAGGTGTCGGCCTGCTCGCGCACGACCGGCTTGGCGTTGAAGGCGATCCCGAGGCCGGCGACACCGAGCATGTCGAGGTCGTTGGCGCCGTCGCCGATGGCTACGGTGCGTGCCAGGGGAAGCCCGGCAGCCGCGGCGAACTCCCGCAGTGCCTGGGCCTTGCCCTGCCGGTCGACCACGTCACCGAGGACCCGACCGGTGAGGCGTCCGTCGACGACCTCGAGGCGGTTGGCGCGTGCGTGGTCGATACCGAGCTCGTCCGCGATCGGCTGCACGATCTCGAGGAAGCCTCCCGAGACCAGCGCCACCGTGAAGCCGAGCCGCTTGAGGGTGCGCACGAGCGTTCGGGCGCCGGGTGTGAGGCGCACGGCCTCCCTCACCTCGTCGAGGACCGACGCCTCGAGCCCGGCCAGGGTCGCGACGCGGGCGTGCAGGCTCTGCGCGAAGTCGAGCTCGCCCGCCATCGCCCGCTCCGTCACCGCCGCGACCTCGGCACCGCGCCCCGCGTGCTCGGCCAGCAGCTCGATGACCTCGTCCTGGATGAGGGTCGAGTCGACGTCCATGACGACGAGCCGCCTGCCGCGGCGGGCGAGCCCGGTCGCGGCAACGGCGATGTCGACGCGCTGCTGGGCCGCGACCAGCGAGAGCTCGCGGCGCAGGGCGGGGAGGTCGGCACCGCTGACGTCGAGCTCGAGTGTCGTGACCGGGTAGCGCGACAGACGCCGGATCCGGTCGATGTTGGCCCCGTGGTCGGCCACCGAGCGCGAGACCGCGGCCACCGCCTCGGCGCGCAGCGGTGCCCCGAGGACGACGACGGCCGCCCGGCCGGTGGGTCGCCGGCGGCTGTCACCGTGACCCTCGACGACGCTCACCGACAGGCCCAGCCGCTCGCCCACCGCGTCGACCACGCCCCGTAGCGCTGCCGCATCGCCCTGGGGGGCGAGGAGCGCCGCCAGGGTCAGCTGGCCGCGCACGACCACCTGCTCGAGGTCGAGGACGACCGCGCCCGTGGGCGCCACCGTGTCGAAGAGCGCGCTCGTCACGCCGGGTCGGTCGTCGCCGGTGAGCGTCACGAGCAGCGTGGGGACGTTCTCGGAGCCGGAGGCGGTGGTCACGCCCACAGGCTAGGAGTTGACGGCGTCCCGCCACGCAACGAGGTCACGGACTGGACCGAGGTCGTGCGTCGGACCGCCGACGCTGACGGTGAACAGCCGGGTTCCGACGGCGTACAGGGCTTCCGCGGAGGCGGCGTGGTCCGCGACGTCCTCGGGGAACCGCCCGGGCAGCGGGCTCACGCCGGCCGACCGCTCGATGGCGGCCGGGTCCCGACCGACCTTGGCGCACCACTCGTCGAGCACCGAGTGCTTGTGCGCGATCGTCTCCGGACCACCGAACCCGTGCCAGATGTCCGCCTGCTCGGCGACGATGCGCAGCGTCTTGCGCTCGCCGCCGCCACCGACGAGGACCGGGATCGGGCGCGTGGGCGCCGGGTTGAGCCGGCCCCACCGGGCCTTGATGCGGGGCAGGTCGCGGTCGAGCGCGTCGAGCCGACCGCCGGCCGTGCCGAACTCGTAGCCGTACTCGTCGTAGTCGCGCTCGAACCAGCCCGAGCCGATGCCGAGGATGAGCCGCCCCTCACCTCCACGCGCCGAGATGTGGTCGACGGTCCGCGCCATGTCGGCGAGCAGGTCGGGGTTGCGGTACGAGTTGCACGTCACGAGGGCGCCCAGCTCGACGCGCTCGGTGGCCTCGGCCCACGCGGCGAGCATCGTCCAGCACTCGAAGTGGGCGCCGTCCGGGTCGCCGTTGAGCGGGTAGAAGTGGTCCCAGTTGAAGAGGACGTCGACACCGAGCTCCTCGAGGTCCGCGCAGGTCCGGCGGATCTCGGCGTAGGTCGAGTGCTGCGGCTGGACCTGGACGCCGAGTCGCGCGCGGCTCACGGCTCGAGGACCGTGCCCTTGCCGACCACGGTGATGCCGCTCTCGGTGACGGTGAACCCGCGGGCGCGGTCCTGCTCGGGGTCGATGCCGATCGAGGTGTTCTCGGGGAGGCGGACGTTCTTGTCGATGATCGCGCGCTTCACCCGGCAGTTGCGGCCGATGTCGACACCGTCGAGCAGGACCGAGTCGTCGACCTCGCTGTAGCTGTGGACGCGCACGTCGGGGGAGACCACGGAGTGGTTGACCCGGGCACCGCTGATGATGACGCCGGGGGAGACCATCGAGCTGAGGGCCTCGCCGAAGCGGCCGGACGCGCCGTGGACGAACTTCGCCGGCGGGTAGGGCCCGTAGCTCGTGAAGAGCGGCCAGTCGTAGTTGTAGAGGTTGAAGATCGGGTGGATCGAGATGAGATCCATGTGCGCCTCGTAGTACGAGTCGAGGGTCCCGACGTCGCGCCAGTACCCCTGGTCCCGCTCGGTGCCACCGGGGATGACGTTCTTCTTGAAGTCGTAGGTGTAGGCCGCGCCGTCCTTGACCAGCGCCGGGACGATGTCGCCGCCCATGTCGTGGGTGCTGTCCTCGAGCTGGGAGTCGCGCGTCACGGCGTCCTGGAGGACGTCGGCGTCGAAGACGTAGTTGCCCATGGACGCGAGGATCTCGTCGGGGGAGTCCGGCAGACCGTTCGGGTCGGCCGGCTTCTCGAGGAACGCCGCGATCTTCGTGTGGTCCTCGCCCTCGACCTCGATGACGCCGAACTGGTCGGCCATGTCGATGGGCTGGCGGATCGCCGCGACGGTGACGCCCGCGCCGGACTCGACGTGCTGGTCCACCATCTGCGAGAAGTCCATGCGGTAGACGTGGTCGGCGCCGACGACGACGACGATGTCCGGGCGCTCGTCGGTGATGGTGTTGAGGCTCTGGAAGATCGCGTCGGCGCTGCCCTGGTACCAGGACTTGTCGACGCGCTGCTGGGCGGGGATCGGCGCCACGTAGTTGCCGAGCATCGTCGACATGCGCCACGTCTTCGTCACGTGGCGGTCGAGGCTGTGCGACTTGTACTGGGTGAGCACGACGATCTTGAGGTAACCGGAGTTCACGACGTTGCTCAGGGCGAAGTCGATCAGCCGGTAGATGCCCCCGAAGGGCACGGCCGGCTTCGCCCGGTCCGCCGTGAGGGGCATGAGCCGCTTGCCCTCCCCACCTGCGAGGACGATGACGAGCACCTTGGGTCCACCGCTGCGGTATGCCATGTGCCCAACGTAGTGGACGCCGCCGTTCCGGTGTGATCGGCGTCTCATGCCGGGGCTCGGAGAGCAGTAGGGTCGGTCCCGTGCGAGTCGACATCCTCAGCAAGGAGTACCCACCGACGATCTACGGGGGAGCGGGCGTGCACGTCGCCGAGCTGACCCGGGCGCTGCGCGAGCGGGGCGACATCGACGTCAGGGTGCGTGCCTTCGGCCCACCCCGCGACGAGGAGGGCACGACGGGGTATGCCGACCTGCCGGCTCTCGAGGGCGCCAACCC
Source organism: Knoellia terrae (assembly GCF_048606435.1). Lineage (NCBI taxonomy): Bacteria > Bacillati > Actinomycetota > Actinomycetes > Micrococcales > Intrasporangiaceae > Knoellia > Knoellia terrae. Next base: position 55,053 of record NZ_JBMBWH010000003.1, read on the forward strand.
CGCGCTCGTGACGATGGGGGTCGACCTCGCCATCGCCGCCGACTGCGGCGGCACGGACCTCGTCCACTCGCACACCTGGTACGCCAACTTCGCCGGCCACACGGCCTCCCTGCTCGAGGGGGTGCCGCACGTCGTCAGTGCCCACAGCCTCGAGCCGATGCGCCCGTGGAAGGCCGAGCAGCTCGGCGGTGGGTACCGGCTGTCCTCGTGGATCGAGCGGACGGCATACGAGGGGGCCGCCGCGGTCATCGCGGTGAGCGACGGCATGCGCCAGGACGTCCTGCGCAGCTACCCGTCGATCGACCCGGCCAAGGTCAGGGTCGTCCACAACGGCATCGACAGCGAGCTCTGGAAGCGCGCCGAGGACGCCGACGTCGTGCGGCGGCACGGCATCGACCCCGACCGGCCCAGCGTCGTCTTCGTCGGGCGGATCACCCGGCAGAAGGGCCTGCCCTACCTCCTGCGCGCGGCCGCGGAGCTGCCGCCCGAGGTCCAGCTCGTGCTGCTCGCCGGCGCCCCCGACACTCCGGAGATCAAGGCGGAGGTCGAGGAGCTCATCGCCGGGCTGCGCGAGACCCGCGAGGGTGTCGTGTGGGTGGCCGAGATGCTCCCGAGGGCCCAGGTCGTCGCCGTGCTGTCCGCGGCCACGGTCTTCGTGTGCCCCTCCGTCTACGAGCCGCTCGGCATCGTCAACCTCGAGGCGATGGCCTGCGAGCTGCCGGTCGTGGCCACGGCGACCGGGGGCATCCCCGAGGTCGTCCTGGACGGGGAGACCGGCTGGCTGGTCCCCATCGAGCAGGTGCAGGACGGCTCAGGCATCCCGGTCGACCCGGACCGCTTCGTCGCCGACCTCGCGAAGGCCCTCAACGAGGCGGTGTCCGACACCGAGCGTGCCGCCCGGTTCGGTCGGGCCGGCCGCGCTCGCGCGGTGGAGTCGTTCTCCTGGGCCCGCATCGGGGACGAGACGCTCGCGGTCTACCGCGACGTCCTGCGCTGAGCCAGCGCGGCTGCCCCGGCGTTCGTCGCCTCGACGAGGGCCCGCTCGGCGAGCCGGCGCAGGTCGCGCAGGAGGTCGAGGCGGTGCTGGAGGGTGGTGCCGACGAGAGCGTCCTGCGGCCCGTCGAGGCCGGCGGTCGCGGCGTTGCCGATGGCGGCGGCGAAGGTGATGGCGCGCAGCGCCTGCGGCGACACGGCGTCGGGCAGCGCCCACCGACCGGGCCGGGGCAGCGCATCGCGCGCCGAGGCCGCGTCGAAGGGCTGACCGCCGAGGGCGTCGAGCTGGTCGGTCACCTCGAGGACCCGGCCGGTGAGCACCCGGACCGTCTCGCGCGGGTCGAGTGCCTCCACGCGGTGCGTCGGCACCGGGTCGCAGTCGTATGCCGTCCAGTCCAGTCGCGTGCCCGCGTCGGCTCCGGTCGCTCCCGGTGCCCCGAAGGTCGACCAGGACGGGACGAGCATCGCCCCGAGGCCGGGGGCGACGACGCACTCCTCTGCCTCGAGCGCGGCGTCCATCGCGTCGGTGCCGCAGCGCGGGAGGCTGCTGGGGTCACCGCTGGAGGGGAGGGCGACGAGGACGGTGCGCTCGCCGAGCTCGCGCCACAGGTCGAGGGCGGAGATGCCCGGCCCGACCGCGTCGACGTCCGGCAGCGCCGACTGGACGGCCTCCTCGAGGGAGCCGCCGTCCTGCCAGGTCGCGGTGACCCACAGGGCGATCCGGACGGAGGCGGGCAGCTCGGGCATGGCGTCATCGTAGGCAGCCGCAGGGGTCGCCTAGGGTGTGCGCCATGAGTGATGTGCTGGCGCTGGCGGGCGTGAGCGTCGTCCGTGGGGGAGCGACGCTGCTCGACGAGATCGACTGGGAGGTCGAGGAGGGGCAGCGGTGGGCCGTGCTCGGCCCCAACGGCGCGGGCAAGACCACCCTGCTCCAGCTGGCGTCGGGCCGGATGCACCCGACGAGCGGCGTGGTGGGGGTCCTCGGCGAGGTCCTCGGTGCCGTCGACGTCTTCGAGCTGCGACCGCGCATCGGGCTCGCCTCCGCCTCGCTCGCCGAGCGCATCCCCGGTGGTGAGCGTGTCGGGGACGTCGTCGTGACGGCGTCGTACGGCGTCGTCGGACGCTGGCGCGAGAGCTACGACTCGCTCGACCACGCCCGCGCCGGTGAGCTCCTCGAGGCCTTGGGAGCGGCGCACCTGCGGGACCGCACCTTCGGCACGCTGTCGGAGGGCGAGCGCAAGCGCGTCCAGATCGCCCGTGCCCTGATGACCGACCCCGAGCTCATGCTGCTCGACGAGCCGGCGGCCGGTCTCGACCTGGGCGGGCGCGAGGACCTCGTCGCCCGGCTCGGCGAGATCGCCGCGGACGTCATGGCCCCCGCCCTCGTCCTCGTCACGCACCACGTCGAGGAGATCCCCCCGCACTTCACCGACGTGCTGCTGCTGCGCGACGGCTCGGTCGTCGCCCAGGGACCGATCGAGATCACGCTCACCGCCGAGAACCTCAGCGCCACCTTCGGCCTGCCCCTGCACCTCGAGCAGCGGGGGTCCCGCTACCTCGCCTGGTCCGGCTGACCGGTCGCTCGACCGGTCGGCCACGACCACCGCGACGCACCGGCATACCCCACCCGCCCACGGTCTCGCGCGCGTTCGTGGGATCGTTGCCCCACACACCGTCGTGGACGGTGGGGGACGAAAGGGGAGTGCCATGGAGTGGCTGACCGACAACCCGTGGGTCGCGTGGATCGGGGTCGCGCTGATCCTCGCCGCCATCGAGGCGGCGACCGTCGACTTCGTCTTCCTCATGCTCGCCGGTGGGGCACTGGCCGGTGGGCTCGCCGCGGCGATGGGCGGCAACCTCGCCGTCCAGGTCATCGTCGCCATCCTCGTCGCCGGCCTCCTCGTCTTCGTCGTGCGCCCGATCATCAAGCGCAAGTTCACCGAGGGCGAGCACGACCACCACATCGGCGCGTCGAGCCTTGTGGGGCGCGAGGCGCGCGTCCTCCAGACCGTCACTGACACCGACGGGCGCATCAAGCTCGCAGGGGAGACGTGGTCGGCCCGGGTCGCCGAGGGCTCCGCCTCACTGCGCCCCGGCGACGACGTCCGGGTCATCGCCATCCACGGTGCGACGGCCATCGTCGCCGCCGACCGTCACTGACAGGGAGTCACCATGATCGAGCTCGTCATCCTGGCGCTGCTGCTCATCTTCGCCGTCATCGTCATCATGCGAACGGTGCGGATCGTGCCGCAGCAGACGGCCCTCATCATCGAGCGCCTCGGCCGCTACTCGCGCACCCTCGAGGGAGGCATCCACTTCCTCGTGCCGTTCGTCGACAAGGTCCGCGCCAACATCGACCTGCGCGAGCAGGTCGTCTCGTTCCCGCCGCAGCCGGTCATCACGAGCGACAACCTCGTGGTCAACATCGACACCGTCATCTACTACTCCGTCATCGACGCCAAGTCCGCGGTCTACGAGATCGCCAACTTCATCCAGGGCATCGAGCAGCTCACCGTCACGACCCTGCGCAACGTCATCGGCTCGCTCGACCTCGAGCAGACACTGACCAGCCGCGACCAGATCAACGCCCAGCTCCGTGGCGTCCTCGACGAGGCGACCGGCAAGTGGGGGATCCGCGTCAACCGCGTGGAGCTCAAGGCCATCGACCCGCCCATGTCGATCCAGGAGTCCATGGAGAAGCAGATGAAGGCCGAGCGCGAGCGCCGCGCGATCATCCTCACCGCCGAGGGCGCCAAGCAGTCGAGCATCCTCACCGCCGAGGGCGAGAAGCAGAGCCAGATCCTGCGCGCCGAGGGCTCGGCGCAGGCCCGGGTGCTCGAGGCCCAGGGCCAGGCCCGCGCGATCCAGCAGGTCTTCGACGCCATCCACCGCGGCAAGCCGACCCAGAAGCTGCTCGCCTACCAGTACCTCCAGGTCCTCCCGCAGATCGCCCGCGGTGACTCCAACAAGATGTGGATCATCCCGAGCGAGCTGACCGACGCGCTCAAGGGGATCGGTGGTGCCCTCGGACGCGGCGACGGCGGTGGCGGGTTCGACGACGGTGACTCCGACGCGTGGGAGCCGACCGAGGAGCTGTCCACCCCGTTCGACGACACCGTCCTCGCCGACCCGGCGCAGGCCCTGGCCGAGGCGCGCGGCGAGGCCGGCGACGCCTCCCGCGAGGCGAAGGACCACGCGACCCCGCCCGCCCGCCAGCAGCCGCCGCTGACGCCGCCGGCGGACGCGGTCCCTCCCCGCGAGAGCTGAGGTGGGCGCAGCCGAGGCGACGCTCGTCTTCGTGGCCGGCGTCCTCGCCGGCACGATCAACACCGTCGTGGGTTCGGGCACCCTCGTGACCTTCCCGACCCTGCTGTTCTTCGGGTACCCGCCGGTCGTGGCCAACGTCTCCAACACCGTCGGCCTCGTGGCCGGTGGCCTCACCGGCTCGTGGGGCTACCGGCACGAGCTGCGCGGCGCCGGAGCGACGCTGCGGCGGTGGGCCCCGATGTCGCTGCTCGGTGGCGTCGTGGGCGCGGTGCTGCTGCTCGTCCTCGACCCCGCCGCCTTCCGGACGGTCGTGCCGGTCCTCATCGGGCTCGGCGTCCTGCTCGTCGCCGTCGGTCCCCGCCTCACGGCCTGGGCCACGGCCCGGCGGGGGACCGCGGTGCCCGCGACCGAGGAGCACTCCCGGCGGCGGGCGCTCGTGCTGCTCGCCGGGATCTTCGGCACCGCCGTCTACGGCGGGTACTTCGGGGCGGCCCAGGGGGTCATCCTCATGGGCCTCCTCACGACGCTGACCAGCGAGGGGCTGCAGCGGCTCAACGGCATCAAGAACGTCCTGTCGACCATCGTCAACGCCGTCGCCGCCCTGACCTTCGTCGTCGTCGCCCCCGACCAGGTCGACTGGCTCGTCGCGGGGCTGATCGCGCTCGGCGCCCTCGTGGGTGGTCTGCTCGGCTCACGGGTCGGCCGCCGGCTCCCGCCGGCGGTCCTGCGGGCGGTCATCATCACCATCGGTCTGGTGGCGATCGTGCGCATGGTCTGGTTCGGGTGATGGACTGGCCGGTGGTCCTGGGGCTCGGTGCGGCGCTGGTGGCGGGGGCCTTCGTCCAGTCCTCGATCGGCTTCGGGCTGGCCGTCGTGGCCGCGCCCTTCGTCGTCGTCCTCGCGCCGGAGCTCATGCCGGGCGCGCTGCTCGTGGCGAGCTTCTCGCTGCCGGTGGCCCAGCTCCTCCTCGCACCGGTCGACATCTCGTGGCGACCGCTGGGGTGGGCGCTCGTCGCGCGGCTGGTCCTCACCCCGGTCGGCGTCGTGGCCGTGGCGTTCCTCTCCGTGCGGTCCCTCTCGGTCGCCGTCGCCGTCCTCATCCTCGTCACCGTGGCCGCCTCGCTGACGACGGTCGAGATCCGGATGACCTCACGCAACGCGGCGATCGCCGGGGCGGTCGCCGGTGTGTCGGGGACCGCGACGAGCATCGGCGGACCGTTCCTCGCCCTGGTCCTCCAGCACGAGCGCCCCGAGCGGGTGCGCTCGACCCTGGCCGCGTTCTTCGTCGCCGGCGCCGTCATGGCCATCGGCTCGCTGTCCGTCGCCGGCGAGTTCACGCGTGCCCAGCTGCTCGCGGGGCTCGTCTGGCTGCCGTTCGTCGCGATCGGGTATGCCGTCGCCGCACCGCTGCGTCGTCACCTGCGGACCGAGCACCTGCGACGCGGCGTCCTCTCGTTCAGCGCCCTCGCGGGTGCCAGCATCCTGCTGCGCGCGCTGGTCTTCTAGCCTCTCCCTCGTGCCGATCCGGATCACCGACCCCAGCGACCCGCGTGTCCACGACTACGTGGGGCTCACCGACGTCGCGCTGCGACGGCGGACCGAGCCGGAGCGCGGCCTCTACATCGCCGAGTCGGAGAAGGTCATCCGTCGGGCCCTCGACGCCGGGCACCGGCCGCGCTCCTACCTCATGGCCGAGCGCTGGCTGACCGACCTCGGTGACCTGGTCACGCAGGCCGAGCAGGACGGCATACCCGTGCTCGTGGCCGACCACGACGTCATCGAGAGCTTCACCGGGTTCCACCTGCACCGGGGGGCACTGGCCTCGATGCAGCGCCCTGCCCTGCGGACGGTCGCGGACGTCGTCGCCGGGGCCCGGCGGGTCCTCGTCATCGAGGACGTCGTCGACCACACCAACGTCGGAGCCGTGTTCCGGAGCGCCGCCGCCCTGGGCATGGACGCGGTCCTCGTGACCCCGAGGTGTGCCGACCCGTTGTACCGCCGGGCCATCCGGGTCTCCATGGGCACGGTCTTCCAGGTGCCGTGGACCCGGATCGACCCCTGGCCCGCAGGTATGGACCAGCTGCGCGACAGCGGCTTCACCGTCGCGGCCCTGGCTCTCTCGGAGGAGGCGGTCGGGCTCGACGCCCTGGCCGCGAGCCCGCCCGACCGTCTGGCCCTCGTCCTCGGCACCGAGGGCGACGGGCTCGGACGACGCACCGTGGAGGGCGCCGACGTGGTCGTCACCATCCCGATGGCCGGGGGAGTGGACTCGCTCAACGTCGCCGCTGCGGGCGCCGTCGCGGCATGGGCCCTCAGGGTGCACTGACGCCGGGCACCGGGCCCACGAGCAGCCTCGTGAGCCAGATCCGGGCACCTCTCGACCGATCCAGTGCCGGTCCGGCCTTAGGCTCGAGTGTCACAGGCCATGGGAGGAGACCCTGAGTGAGCGTTCCGGAGGTGCTGATCGCTGGGCGCTACCGCCTCGTCTCGATGATCGCCACCGGAGGCATGGGGGTCGTCTGGGAGGCGTGGGACGAGCGTCTCGAGCGGTCGGTCGCCATCAAGCAGCTGCGCACGCTCGCGGGCGTCCCCGAGGCCGAGGCAGAGGAGGCGAAGCACCGCGCCATGCGCGAGGCCCGCATCACCGCCAGGCTCCACCACCCCCACGCGGTGCCCGTGTTCGACGCGGTCGAGCACGACGGCCAGCCCTGCCTCGTCATGCAGCTGGTGCCCTCGACCCCGCTCTCCACCGTGCTGCGCGAGCGACGACCGCTGCCCCTGCCCGAGGTCGCCCGCCTGGGGAGCGAGGTCGCGTCCGCTCTGGCGGCGGCCCACAAGCTGGGAATCGTGCACCGGGACGTCAAGCCCGGCAACATCCTCATCACCGCCGACGGCGGGGCGCACATCAGCGACTTCGGCATCTCGCACGCCATGGGCGACGCCACCCTCACGCGGACCGGGATGATCCACGGCACCCCGGCCTACCTCGCGCCGGAGGTGGCCCGGGGTGAGGACGCGTCCTTCCCGGCCGACGTCTTCTCCCTGGGCTCGACGCTGTATGCCGCCCTGGAGGGCGAGCCGCCGTTCGGGTCCGAGGGGAACTCCATCGCCCTGCTCCACAAGGTCGCCGCTGCCGAGGTGCACCCTCCGGCGCACGCGGGCGCGCTCACGCGGTTCCTGCTCGCGATGCTCTCGTCCGACCCGGACTCCCGCCCGACGATGGAGACGGTCTCACGCTCGCTGGCCTCATTTCGGGACGACGGCACCATCCCCCTCGCCGCCACTCTCGCGCTGCCGCGGACCCACGTGGCGTCGGGCGCCGGGCCGGCAGCGGGCACTGCGGCGGTGGGCGAACTGGGCTCGCAGCAGCCACGGGACACCTCGCTCCCGGAGGGCCGCCGCACCGACGACGAGGTGCTGCCCGTCCCTGTCGGCGCCGGTGCGCCCGCTCCGCCACCCGAGGAGCGGCGTCGGGGACGCCGCCCGGGGTGGCTCCTGCTGCTGGCCGCTGCGGTGGTGCTTGCTGTCGTGGTCGGGTTGGTGTCCACCCTCACCGACGACGAGCGTGGGAACCGGACGCAGGCCGGGACGCACACCGGCCGGTCGACGCCGACCGCCGCGGTGAGCAGCCCGACCCCCACGCCGACGACCTCCGCGACCCCGTCACCGACGGCGCCACGACCCAGCCCCTCGAGCGCGACTCCGACCCCGACCGCGGAGCCCGAACCCTCGGCGCCGACCAGGTCACCGCAGGCCTCCACCTCCCCGAACCGGGCGGCTCGGCTGGCGGCGGCGATCACCGACTACTACGCGCTCCTTCCCGATCGGACGGCCGACGCGTGGCCCCGGATGACGTCCGACTACCAGTCCGAGCGCGCCGGTGGCCGCGGCTCCTACGAGGCGTTCTGGGACGACATCGAGGACGTCAGCGTCAGTGACGTCCGGGCCTCGCCCCCGGACCGGGTCGTCGCCACGTTGACCTACTCGTCCGAGAGCGGGCGCGTCGACGTGGAGCGCACGAGCTACCGGCTCGTCGACGAGGGTGGGATCCTCAAGATCGCCGCGAGCGAGGTGCTGAGCAGCCGCTCGGGCTGAGACGTCCGACGCCTCAGCGGACGAGCCGGTCGAGCAGGGCCTCGAGCTCCGCAGCGGGGTCGGCGGTGGTACCGCCGTGCACCCCCGACGGCTGGATGACGGTGCTGCGGGGCGCGCTGAGCCAGCCGAAGCGCTTGCCGGGCGTGGCCAGGCGTGGCCGCCCACCGCCGTCCGTGCCGGCGCAGACGTCGTCGACGACGGCCAGCGAGGCCGACACCGCCTCCAGGTCGAGGTCCGAGGCCAGGGCTCGGAGCCGGTTCTCGTCGACGTGGCAGGCCGCACCGAGGAACCCGGCCGACTGCGAGAACAGCACCACGCCGACGTTGACGCACTCACCGCGGTCGACGCGGGGGACGCACCTCAGCACGACGTACTGGTACGGGTGGGCGCTCATCGTGCGGCCTCCCACCAGGACTCGGCCTGCTCGAGGCGGCGGGTGAGGTGGTCGACGTAGGCCGCGCGCAGCTCGGCCGGACCGTCGAGTCCCGGGGCCGGCTCGAGCCACTCGTCGGGCACCAGGCCGAGGACCTCGGTGAGGACCTCCGGCGTGAGGAGGGCCGAGCAGCGCTGATGGGCTGCCGCGAGGTCCCCCACGACGTCACCCAGGACGTGCTCGGAGGTGTCGAAGGGCTGGATGGCGAAGCGGCTGGCGTCGGCGCCGCGGCTCGGCCACGAGTGGTGGAACCAGATGGCCGCGCCGTGGTCGATGGCCCACACCTCCCGGTGCCAGACGAGCAGGTTGGGGTTGGACCACGTGCGGTCGACGTTGGCCGTGAAGGCGTCGAGCCAGACGATGTCGGCCGCCTCCTCGGCAGAGGGGGCGCGGGAGCCGTCGTAGCCGAACGAGCCGGGCAGGAAGTCGACGGCCAGGTTGGCGCCGGGACTGGCGTTGAGGAGGTCCTGGACCTCCTCATCCGCCTCGTAGCGGGCGATGGCGGCCGGCATGTCGATGACGGCCAGCTCGGGGACCCGGATGCCGAGGCGTCGGGCGAGCTCCCCGACGACGACCTCGGCGACGAGGACCTTGAGTCCCTGGCCGGCGCCGCGGAACTTCACGACGTAGGTGCCGTCGTCCGAGGCCTCGACGAGCCCGGGCAGGGAGCCGCCCTCTCTCAGGGGCGTCACGAACCGCGTCGCGGTGATGTGGGGCAGCACATCCACAGGTTAGTGGAGGGACTAGTGTCGTCGGAGCGCCCACGCGAGGAGAGGTATGACCCAGACGCAGGGGCGGCTGCTCGGCGGCCGCTATCGACTCGGTGCCCCCCTGGGGCGGGGCGGCATGGCCGTCGTGTGGCGGGCCGAGGACGAGATGCTCGGCCGCGAGGTCGCCGTGAAGACCCTCGACCTCACCGGTCCCGAGAGCGACAACGCGGGGGAGCGCTTCCGGCGGGAGGCACGGGCCACCGCGGCTCTGAACCACCCCCACATCGTCACGGTGTACGACACCGGCGTCGAGGACCACACGGCATACCTCGTCATGGAGCTCCTCCCCGGACCCACGCTCGCCGAGCAGGTCCGCGACGAGGGTCCACTGCCCATCGAGGACGTGCGCACCATCGGCCTCGAGGTCGCCGGTGCCCTCCAGGCGGCCCACGACGCCGGGATCGTCCACCGTGACATCAAGCCGGGCAACGTCGCGTACGCCGCCGACGGCACGGTCAAGGTCCTCGACTTCGGCATCACCCAGCTCGTCGACGAGGCGCTCGGACACCACGCGCTGACGATGACCGACACGATCGTCGGCACGGCGGAGTACCTCGCGCCCGAGCAGGCGACCGGCAAGCGGGTGGACGCACGGGCGGACCTCTACGCCCTCGGCTGCGTCCTCACCACCCTGCTGACCGGGTCGCCGCCGTTCACCTCGCCCACGCCCGTGGCGATCCTCATGAAGCATGCCAACGACCCCGCCCCGGACGTGCGCGACCTCCGGCCGGACACGCCTCCGGACCTCGCCGACCTCGTCACCGGCCTGCTGGCCAAGGACCCCGCCCACCGCCCGCAGTCCGGTCGAGAGGTCGCCGAGCTGCTGCGCCAGCGCCGGGCCCCCGAGCTCACCGAGGTGCTGCCCGTGGCCGGCGCCGCGGTCGCACCGACGGCGGTCACGCCCCTGCCGGCCCCGGTCCGCGACCGGTGGGACGAGCCACCCCGTGCCGTGGAGGACCGCGAGTCGCGCGCGTGGATCTGGGTCCTGCTCCTCCTGGCGGCGGTGCTCGCCGCTGCCGCCGTCTGGTACGCACTGCAGGACCGTGACGACGAGCCCACGGGTCCGGCGACGCAGAGCGCCTCCCCGAGCGTGAGCCAGACCCGCGAGTCCCCGTCACCGTCCTTGACCCCGGTCCGCACGCCCCCGCCCGTGACGTCGACGCCGAACCCCACGGTGACGGTCACCCGAACGCCGCCGGCACCCACACCCACGCCGACCCCGTCCACGCCACCGCCGGACACCGGTGGCGCCGTCACGGACGCCACGAAGGAGATGCAGGCCGCCCTGCGCGACGCCCGGCAGGACGACCAGATCGACGGCGACATCGCCGGAACCATCCAGGGCAAGCTGCAGGACATCGACGGTGCCGTGCGTTCCGAGGACGCTGCGGCCGTGCGGTCGCTCGTCGGTGACATCGAGGGTGAGCTGGAGCAGGCGGCCGAGCAGGGTGAGCTGACGCAGCCCGGGGCCGCTGCCCTGGCCGGACCGCTCGACACGCTCAAGCAGGCGGCCGACGCGTTCCAGCCCTGACGAGCCGGTGCGCCGGTAGCGTCCGCGCATGGACTCCGCGCTGTTGACCATCGGTCTCCCCGTCGCCCTCGCCGTCATCATGTTCGGGTTGGGCCTCGACCTCACTCCCGACGACTTCCGGCGCGTCGTCCGCCACCCCCGGGCGGTGGCCATCGCGCTGGTCTGCCAGGTGCTCGTGCTGCCCCTCATCGCCTTCGCACTGGTCAGCCTCTGGGACCTCGAGCCGTTGCTCGCCGTGGGCTTCATGGTGCTCGCGGCGTCCCCGGGCGGGACCACGGCCAACCTCTTCAGCCACCTGTTCCGCGGCGACGTCGCCCTCAACATCACCCTGACGGCGCTCAACTCCGTCCTCGCGATCCTCACGCTCCCGCTCATCGCCAACCTCGCGATCTCGCGGTTCCTCGACGAGGGCGACCGGATCGGCCTCCAGTTCGACAAGATGCTCCAGGTCTTCGCGATCGTGCTCGTGCCGGTCCTCGTCGGGATGCTCGTGCGGCACCGTTCGCCGGGCTTCGCGCAGCGGATGGACCGACCGGTCCGGATCGCCTCCGCCGTGCTCCTGCTGCTCGTCGTCCTCGGCGCGATGCTCGGCGAGCGGGACAACATCGCCGGGTACCTCGCTGACGTGGGGGTTCTCGCCGCGCTGTTCTGTGTCCTGTCGCTGTCGATCGGGTATGCCGTGCCGCGCCTTCTCGGCCTGGCCGAGCCGCAGGCCGTCGCGAGCGGCTTCGAGATCGGCATCCACAACAGCACCCTGGCGATCGCCATGGCGATCACCGTGCTCGAGAGCACGCGGATCTCGATCCCGCCGGCCGTCTACGGCGTCATCATGTTTCCGATCGCCGCCCTCTTCGGCGTGCTGGTCCGTCGGCGCACGCAGCACCTGCGCCCTGCCGACGAGGGGGTCGACCGCGCCCCTGCGCGGCACGAGTCGACGTGAGTCGCCCGGCAAACCAGCCAAACGCCACCATGGCGCCCGACCTCCGTGTGAACATGAGCAGGTGAGTCCACACACATCCGGCTCGGACGGGTGGGTCCCGTCGGTCGTCGAGGGGCGCCACGCGATCCGCGTCGTCATCGCCGACGACCACGAGCTGTACCGGCGCGGCACGGAGGCGCTGATGGACTCGGAGGACGACCTCGAGATCGTGGCCGAGGCGTCGACCGCCTCCGACGCCGTCGGTGCAGCACTCACGCACCGGCCGGACGTCGTGCTGCTCGAGGTGCGCCTGGGTGGGCAGAGCGGTATCGACGCGTGCACCGCGATCAAGATGGGTTCACCACAGACCAAGGTCCTCGTGCTCACCGCCTCCGCCGAGGAGGCCGACCTGTTCAAGTCGCTCATGGTCGGCGCCTCCGGCTACCTGCTCAAGTCCCTGCCTGCCGACCAGATCCTCGACGCGGTCCGTCTGGTGCACTCGGGCGAGGTGGTGGTCCCTCCACCCATGGCCCGACACCTCGTGGCCGAGTTCGCCCGACTGGCCAGCAGGACGACCGACGACGTGGCCCAGGAGCGCACGCGGACCCTCAGCGAGCGCGAGGTCGAGGTGCTGACCTGGATCACGCGGGGCAAGCCCAACCGCGAGATCGCGGTCCTCATGACGGTCAGCGAGAACACCGTCAAGAACCACGTCCGCAACATCATGAGCAAGCTGCAGGTGTCGTCGCGCACCGAGGCCGCGATGCACGCTGTCCGGGAGAACCTCGTCGCCTCCGCCTGAGCCGTTCGCGGTGACGAGGCGGGTCGGCGCCAGCCGGTGTCAGCGCGGGGGCTTCACGCCGGGCCGGGGATCGGGCAGGCTGGAGCACCCGCGGACCCACGGAAGGACGTCGTGATGGAGATCGACAGGCAGGAGATCGTCGACGAGCTGCGCGGTCGAGGTGAGGACGAGGCGGCCGCCCGTGCCGAGCGTGAGCTGCCCGAGGTCGTCGACACCGACAAGCACGCCGACCTGCTTCACCACCTGGGCATCAACCCGCTCGACCTCATCGGTGGCGTCGGAGGAACCTTCGGCTGAGGCCAGGGCCGTGCGCGTTCCGCGGCGGTTGTGGGGGTCGCCGGGCGGCCGTGCCCTCGGGGTCCCACCCCGCGTGACGTTCCTGCGGGCTACTCTCGCCGTGAAGCGCCCTTGAACCCACGGTCGATGGGAGGAACCGAGACTCATGGTGGACACGAATCGATCCACGGACAGCCAGTCCATGCAGGCGATCGTGGAGCAGCTCCACGAGGTCATCATGCGGTTGACCGGCTCCGGTGAGCCGATCACCACCGAGGTCGTCGTCGAGCTTGCCGCGTTCGCCATGCCCCATGCGCATCACTGCGGCCTGACGCTGCTCCGGCCGGGACACCAGCCCACCACCATCGCCGCGTCGGACGACCTGCCCCATGAGGTGGACGAGCTCCAGTACCGCCTCGCCGAGGGCCCGTGCCTCGACGCCGCGACGGGTCCTGCCCTGCTGCAGTCCGACGACATCTCCCACGACGAACGCTGGCCCCGTTTCGGTCCTCGCTGCACACAGGGGACCGGGGTCCGGAGCATGCTCAGCCTGCGCCTTCCGGTCAGCGGCGGCGACTTCGCCGGGATCAACTACTACTCGACAGAGGTGGCGGCCTTCAGCGAGGTCGACGTGCCCGTGGCATCGGTGATCGTCCCCCTTGCCGCGCTTGCCGTCGAGGCGCACCTTCGGCAGTACGACTACCAGAACCTCAAGAACGCGTTGGCGAGCAGTCGCCACATCTCCACCGCGGTCGGCATCGTCATGGCGACCAGACGAGTCTCCGGCGAGGAGGCGTTCGCCCTGATCCGGAAGGCGAGCATGGACCTCAACAGGAAGGTCCATGACGTCGCCGACGTGGTGAACCACACCGGTGAGCTCCCCACCAGGCCGACGCGCGGCTGAATCGAGCACGAGCGCAGAGGAGGCGGATTGTGCGCTGCCTTCTCGGGGTAAGAACGAGTGACCATGCCGCTTGAACCCTTGCCCGAGACCCTCGAAGCGCTGAACGCCATCGACCGTCGGTCGGACACCGACCTCACCGGTCAGCTGCGTCGTCAGGCCGAGCTGCTCGAGGATGTCGTGCCCAACCTGGTCGGTCTGAGCCTGGCGCTCCTGAGCGACGGAGTGACCTTCACGCTTGCCGCCACACACGAGCACATCGCGCTCCTTGACGGCATCCAGTACGCGCTCGGTGGCCCGTGCGTCGACGCGGCACTCGACGGCTCGACGGTGTGGGGCGGAGACGACGATGCAGGGCTCCTCGACGAGCAACGGTGGGCGCACTTCGCGCGGGCGAGCGCAGCCCGAGGCGTGCTGAGCACGCTGTCCCTGGCCATCCACGACGTCGAAGACCGCGTGGTCGGTGGGGTCAACCTCTATGCCGCCACACCGAACGCCTTCGCGGGGAAGGAGAAGCCCGTGGCGCACATCGTCGGTGCGTGGGCAGAGGGCGCGATCCACAACGCGGACCTGACCTTCTCCACCGCGGCGGCGGCGCGCCGGGCTCCGCGGGTTCTCGAGGACATGCAGGTCCTCGACCAGGCAACCGGAGTCGTCGTCGTGGAACGTGGTGTCGACAAGGAACAGGCGCGCCGCATCATCGCCGACGCCGCGTACAGGGCTGGTCAGGACCAGCTGGCCGTCGCCCGCGAGATGCTTCAGCCGTTCCTGCGGGACGAGGAAGGGCGGTAACCGAGCCCGGCCGACTGGTCGATGCTCCTCTGGCCACCCGAGGTCAGGGGGGGCACGGATCGAGGCGCAGCGCGACCGGACGTCGGGGAGTACGACGAGAAAGCGCCCCACGACTGTGACCAGCACAGGCGTGGGGCGCATCTGGTGTCCGAGGGGGGACTAGAACACCCATTCTCGGGCGAAACCGCCCTTGGCCCGGGTTTGCGCCCGGGATCAAGGGCCGGTGCGTGAGTTCTTGCCATGGTGCTTCTTTCCTTTCTTTTTCCCCGCCGGTTGGCGAGGCCTGCGCGGCTTAGGGTGCGAGGTCTTGGGAGGGCATGGCAGGTCCAGCCCGAGCGCGGCCCCGAGAATGTCGTTCTCCGGCAGAGCCGGCCACCCGTCGAGCGGCCCGAATACGTCGTGCGCCATGTCGACACACTGGGCCCACTCGCCCGCAGCGCTGTTGTCGCGGGTGTAGATGCTGTCCACCCTGGCGGCCGACGGCGCGGCGTGTCCGAGCCAGCGTCCGGCCTCCGCGTCCTCGTAGCCCATCGCCTTGACCATGCGTGTCGTCGAGTGTCGCAGGCCATGCACTCCGATGCGGACGCCGTGAACCCACGGGTGGAAGCGATGCAGCAGGGAGGACCAGTTGTCCCACAGGTGCCCGTTCACGGGCGTGCCCCTGATCGTGCGCAGCAGTTGGCCACCCTGAGCCGGCGGGCGTGCAGCCATCGTGTCCAGGAGCCACTGACCGAACTCACGGTGGATCGGACGCTCACGAACGGGACCGTCTTTGCCGACGAGGACGATGGACCCCCGATCGAGGTTGACGCTGACCTCCGTCAACCGTTCGACCTCTACCTCGCGGGCGCCGTACACGCTGACGATAATCCACGACGCAGCCGCCAGTTCGGGGTCCGAGGCGTTGAGCATGACGGTGCGGCAGAAATCGCGACGCTCGGTCACGCGGAACGCCCGATCCCGAACGGGTCCGGGTGCTTGCGGCGTCGGTAGGCCGGTCAAGGGGTCCTTAGCAAGGTAGTCATGTCGCAGCAGCAGCGAGGCCACGGCGCGCGCCGCGAACCTGACCTGGCGGGCCGCGGCGTATCCGCTGCGGGGGCCGGCACCAGGCTGGGGTCCGCTAGGACTCGCCGCCATCCGAGCGGCTACCCGCCGTTGGCAGAGCGCCATCAAGGGCTGGACCGTGGCCGTCGTCAAGTCGCTGAACTTGCGATCGCCCAACCCGGGGATGGCCGCAAGCCCGTCCTCGAGCGGGTCGCCGTCCAACAGCCTCTTCAAGCCCTGGGGGTATCTCTTCCGGATCACGGCCACCTCCGCGGCCGGCAGAGAGTCGAGCACCTCACGCAGGCTTGGTTCCGTCTGCGCGACGAGGTGCGCGGCGGCTTCCGCCTGGGGACCGGTCAGCCGCAGCGTCCGCAGCACCTCGACTGCGATGAGGATCGGATCCACACCTCAGGTCACCACCCTTCGAGACGTTCTCGCGTGGGCCGCGTTTTGCCAACGGTCCCACCCATCGGCCTTGAAGACGCCCGACGGACGTGTGACCGGCTTGCGGAGGATGTGCTCCATACAGTCCATCGCGACCACGCGAATGAGCCGCTGCCCCGGCGCTCCGCACACCGTGATGAACACCCAGTCACCGTCGTCGGCGGCGAATCGCCTGATCCCACCGCTGGCACTGATCGCCAACCGTCCACGTGTCTGCAGTTCGGTGTCGATCTCGATCCGCGGAGCATCCGGATCGTCGGTGAGCTCAAGCCACCCCGCTCCGACCGCACCGACCGTTATCTCGCCGACGGTCTCTGGCGGGATGGGAAGGGTGAGGCGCACAGTCCGAGCCGACCCGACCCACGACGTGACGACCCCGGTCGGGGTGTGCGGCCATGTCTGCGTCCGCGGCATCGGATGACTCCTTCGAGGCCCGGGCAGGCCCTCAGGGAGATCCTCCCACAGCGAGCGTCCTACTGCCAGTTGACAATTCGTATGCGAGAGGGCGGCTCGGGTCAGTTGGAACGCCGAAAGCGTGCGTCCTCCGGCGGGTCCGGAAGGTACGAAGGCGCCGCGTCCGATCCGAACGGGAAGATGCCGGCGAGGAGTGTGCTGACCCTCGTCCCGTAGGCGTCGGCCAGCCCCAGTAGGGCGGCCAGGCTGGGCAGGGTGCGACCTCGTTCGACGTCGGAGATGTAGGACTGGCTCAGCCCAGCCAGCGCGGCGGCCTGGCTCAGCGTGAGCCCGGTGCGGATCCTGACGTCCCGGAGCCTGTGGCCGAGCAGCCGTCGGCCGGCATCGAGGCGGGGGTCGGAGTCCACGCTGGCAGCGTAACCAATCCGCCGCAGCCGTTAGTGCCAGTCTTGCTGCGACGGTGCCGGTCGCCGGGCAAGGGCGCGCAGGTCCCGTCCCGAGGCGAGTTCGTCGAGGTCCCGGACCACGCTCGGCGCGAGCCGTTCGAGGTCGTCAAGCAGGGCAGCAGCCCAGTGCCGCAGACGCCTGTGAGCCTGTGCGGTGACAGTCAGGCAGTCCGCGAAGTCGTCGAGCACCGATGTGACGATGGCCTCGCCGGCCGTGGGATGCGACTGCCCGATGCGTCTGAGGAGTTCCGCCCGGGGGTACACCTCGTGGAGGGTGGGGGGCCCGGACGGCTGGTCAAGGTTTTCCAACCACAAGCCCTCGACGTCGTCCTCGTCCCACCTTGGCAGCACAGTCCAGACCTGGTCGCCCCAGGCGGCCGTCATGGCGGTCTCCTCGTGCACGACGACACCGGGCAGGACATCTTGGGCGCGCGTCCACACCCGGTTATCGTGGGCCTGCTCGGGGTCGGCCACGACGTCAGGTAACCGGAGTGACGCGCGTAGCCAGGCCGCGAGGGGCCCCGGAGCGGAGTTTGCGGGGCGGCGGTCGCCATCGCCATCTTGGGGCAGGTCGGGGGTCGCGCAAGGCTGCCCCAGGGGGACGTTGCCGTCACCGTCGGCGGTCACGGGAAGACCGCTTGGTAGGCGTCCTGGAGGTCGTCGAAAGTGACCGCCGTGTACCGCCCGATGACGCCAAGCCCGTTCAGGGAGTGTCCGGCGTACGTTTCTGCGACGCGCACGTCGGACACGGCGGCGATGTCGGCCAGGGTGGTGTGGCGGATCCAGTGAGCGCTGATGTCAAGTTCTTCGGTGAAGTCGGTGTGTCGGTCGATGCGGTCGAACAGCGAGTTGAAGCGCCGTCGGGTCAGTGGCCGACCGGATCGGTAGCGGAAGATGGGGTCGGCTGGCGCCGCAGAGCCGCGGCTCGCGGCAAAGGTGAGAAGACGCTCACCCACGTCACGGCGCAGCGGCAGCACACGGGTGTGGCCATATTTCTCGCTGAGAAGGACGCGGTCGTTGGAAGGTTGGACGTGCCCAACGGTGAGGTTCAGCGACCCCTCGCGGCGGGCCGCCGTGTGGCGCAGGAACGTGAGGATGAGCTCATCCAGCTCCGGGTCGTGACCGGTCGTGGTTGCCACGGTCCAGATCTCGGCGAGCTCCTCGGGAAGCAACGGACGACGAAGTCCGGGATGCCGCCTCGGGCTCTTGAGCGTCTCGGCCGGGGAGGAGCTGAGCCATCCAACATCGACCGCGAACCGGAAGAAGAACCGCACCGCCATGACGAAGTTGGATGCGGCGCCCTGTCCGAAGGATTGAGGATCGTACGAGCGCAACCGACGGCCACGTTCGACGGCCCGAGCGACAATGTGCGCGCCGGTGTGCTGCTCGATCGAGTCGCGCAGGGCGCGCAACTCAACGATGCCGACGCTGTCCAATTCCCGGTCGCCGAGCGAGGTGACCAGCTGACGCATGCCGCTCGTGTACGTCCGCTTGCTCGGCTGGGGCACGGCCGCCAGGACGGCGGGAAGGGCTTCACTCACGGTCACCATCTGCGCCGCCTCTCATGTAGTACGCTGCCAGCGTAGTATACAGATGCGCGAAGGCAACAGATAGGGGTGGTGACGCAGGAGTGACCAAGACGTTGGCCTACACCGACATGGGGGAGGGGTTGCTGATCACCTTCACCCGCAGTGACACGCTCCCGGGGGAGCCGAGCACCCAGCACGCCCTCGTGCTCGTCTCATGGAGCCGGGTGGAAGAACTGCTTGAAGCGGTGGCTCCTCGGAACCGTCATCGTGGTGGTCGGCCAAGGGGTCGTCACGTTCCGGTGAATGCGGCAGTGTCGAAGACATGGTGGGAGTGGGCCGCTTCGGAGCGTGTGCAGCGGGACGGCGGGAGCTTCGAACCCATCACTTCGTCGTTCCGTAGCGAAAGCGTCTTTGTGGTCAATGCACCGCTGATGGCCGAAGACGCCGAGTCCGAGGTCAGTGTGATCCTGAACGGCCCCGGGGCTGGGGAGGCCATCTACATCGTCCTGAGTCCGAACGAGATACAGGACTTGATGTTGTGTGTGACCGTGCTTTGGGCCGAGCATGTTGACGGAAACGCCCCCGACTGAATCAACGACGCTGACCAAGCGGTCTTCACTCACCGTTGGGAAGTCTGGGCCAAAAGGGTCACCCCGCGCTTGTGTCCGTGTGACCCCTGCCTTGTACTCATTGGGGTTTGCTTATCGTTCAGATCGACGGAGTCCAGGCAACCGAAGGGCGCCCTCGAGGAACGCGACTCGCTCTGATGGCGCTGCCAAGGCTCGAGCGCGTTGGTGGACCCTTCAGGAGGCGGGGGCTGATCTCCCTTTACGTCGCCCGACCCAAGGGATGAGTAGCGCTGTCGGACAACTTAATTCGTCATCTATGCGGTCCGCCGTCGTAGACCAGGATGGTCCTAAGCAAGCTTCGAGTCCCTTCACGTCCACCAGCCGAAATAGCTTCTGAACTGCGAAAACGCGGTAGAGCAGGTGATGGTTAGGTCCCGCGTGTCGGATACGTGTCGGATGAGGTGCCGTCTAGAGCGTTGGCTCCGATCTCTGCCACCCGCCGAAGGCCGTGCTTTTGGCGGTCTAGTCCTTCGCCTCCATGTGCGGTGGAGTCATCCGACAGAGCCTGTGCTCCCCGTCCGCGTGTAGGCACTCCGCCCTGGTGAAGTGCCCGACGTATCGCAGTTTGAGTACGCCCGGTCAGCTCGCCTAGCTCCCTCAGCGACCGACCCGCCTGGTACTCCATGGCGACGAACCTGATGAGTGCGGCCCGTTGCTGTGGGGTTTGGTGCTCTCCGGCAGTACCGACAAACTCAGCGAGCACGTTGAGCGTGGGTCGCGATGGGTAAGGCACTAACTAATCCTAGGGGGAGGTCGACACAACGGCAGAGCCAGCCGTCAGCGAGAGCACCGGGTTGATGACCAAGCAGCCTCTATGGAGGGCGTGTGAGTTGGTGACCTCAACGGCTGCTGCGGCCCGTGACGTTGCCTTCTGGACCTCCACCCTGAGGTTGCGGATGAACGTGCACACGGTTCAGAAGCCCACAACCGTCAAGTCAGCCGGTGACGGCCTTGCACGGCGGCTTCAGGCGCGCCGTCGGTGGTGAGGGACGCAGTTGTCACAATCTGGCTGGGCCTGTGTGGAAGTGATTGGGGGACTCATCCGGTTCCAGGATGCGTCCATGGGGCTGGTAGCCGTACCGTTCCGACTGCTGCCAGACAATCTCACCGGCCCACCCTCTCTGTGCCCATGCCGTGCTGCTGGCTATGATTTTGCGAATGGAGGGGAGAGACCTGCTAACACTGGTAGGCACAGTCGCCGCCGTCGCAGCCATTCCAGTGACAGTCTTGGTCGGGCGGTGGGCCCGACCGCGTCGAGCCAGACTGGCGTTTGGCTTCACGAAGCGCTCCCTCACGGTAGCGCTGAGCGAGCGGATCGAGGTACGTATTGACGGGGTCGATGTAGCCGACCCTTGGCTGCTCAGCGTCAGGCTTGCTAACAGAGGCACACGTGACATCCGGAGCGCTGACTTCGACCGTGATCGTCCGATTCTCATAGAGATTGGTCCGGCCGTTCCCGTCAGCCTCCTCGACGAACCGTCGGGCGGAGTTTGGAGCCGCGATTCCATAAGCTTAGCGAAGAATCAGAATGCCGTGGCTCTTGCGCCGGAGCGAGTGGCCAAGGGTGCAGAGTTGCAACTAACTGTCATAGTTTCGGGCAAGCCCGAGCCAACACTCATCCACCATCTCATTGACATCGAAGTTGAGTCCGAGGGCGAAATCGAGCGGAAGATAGGTGTCTCCGCTGCTCGCTTTGCGAGTCCCATCTTCTTGGGAGTTGCGGTCGCTCTTCGTCTTTTGGCAGGCAATGTCGGCGAGCAGGCGCTCGCGTACTGGCCGCTCACAATCTACGCCGCTATATTTGGTGCTGGCGGCGTTTTGGCGCTGCTCTTTCCTTCACGCTTTGTTGCGCTCATGGACCGGTTTGAGCGCACACTTCCCATGGACCGTCGGAAGCGACTCCAATCAAGCCAGTACGAGTCCTGATTGTCACATCGGAACAAATTACACGTCTGGCAAGTGCACCGAACCACACGTCGCCGCACGGGTGGCCTATTGGACAGCAGCTACCGAGACAGCTAGCACCGTCGGCAGCGCCGCCCCAGGCCTGCTCGTAGAGCGGTAGGACGTCGTCTTAGGTGAGAAGGACGTACCGCTGACCCTCGGCCAGCCGTGGTGAGGATTTGACCAGAGGCCCCGTGAGATAGGTGACGTCGATGGTTCGGCCGGGGTAGTGGTGTGAGGCAAGCTCGAGGTAATGAGGGAGCTGGTTGGCGCGGTGGCTGCTTCGTTCCGTCTTCAGCTCGATCATCCACACCCGGTCCTCGAACAGGAGGGTCCAGTCGGGTGAGGCGGCGAGTTCATCGTTTTGGCGCTTAGGCATGGTGATCTCGTCCACGAAGATCGGCGTCGTCTGCCATTGGGGCGTGGCGAACGAGCGGCGGTCGAGTGCCTCGAAGAAGGTGACGCCCTCCTTGGTGAGCACGTTCTCGGTGCCCCACTTTGGGTAGGTGCCGCCCACAAGCAAGGCGGTGGTCAGTGTCTGGCAGAACACCTCACGCCCGTCCTTCGTGCGGCGCAGGTACTCGAGCGGTCCTCGTACGACATGCCTTACCCCCCTATCAGGTGACGTTGCCGTCATTCGGCTTGGTCAGGAGTGCGTCGCCGTAGCGGTCGACGTAGTCGACGCTTGTGATCGAGGGGTTCAAGAAGACCGCCGGGTCGAGGTGCAGGAACCTGTCAGGTCGGCGCAGGAGACGGGTCCATACCTCGTCAACGCTGGCTCCGAGTTCTAGCCGAGCGAAGTCATGGAGGCACGCCTGGTAGGCGGTGTTGTCGGGACTGAGCACGTGAACCACTCGCACCACGTCAGCGGCGACGTGCGGGTCTTGTTCCAGTCGGTGGGCCAGCAGTTGTTGTCGCACGAGTTGGTAGAACGGCTCGTTGAGCAAGACGTCGAATGGCACCCACGAGCCGTTGAGGGGTCCATTCTCGTCGGTGACATCGGGTTCGTATGCGCGCCGACGGGCAGCGTCACTGCGACTGCTTTCACGCCGTGCAGTGGGGTAGGTCTCGGTGTACTTCCACTCGACCAAGGCGAGTTCTACAACGTCTCTGGACGTCCGGTAGGTGAACGCTGCATCCACGCTGGTGCACATCGTTCCGCGGCGTCTGGCTTTGCCTCTGCCCTCACCGAAGTAGTCGGTGTGACCGATGTACTCGAACGTGAGGTAGCGGTCCGCCTCGATCGGAAGCACGTCGGCGATGTCCAGGAGGTGTCCGAAGGCCGCTTGTATCCGATGTGCGTCGCGGACCATGGGGTGAAGAGCGTTGACGCATTGGACTTGAGAGTCGCGCAGGTGGTTGCTCGGTCCTTCGTCCACCCCGTCGTGCCATGGGATGTCGAGCTCGCGGAAGAGGGCCAGGGCTTCAGATCGCACGTTGGGGAGGAGGTTGAGGGGTGCGTGCTTGGGAGGGACGCAGATGTCGAGGGGGCGCGTAGGTGGCCGCTCACCCGCAACGTAGACGCCCGGCTCTCGCGCCTCGTGCGGCAGAGCGGGAGTGCGGCGCTTCCAAGCCACCAGCTTCTGGTTCTCGGCTACCACGTACTCGTTGCCTCGCATGGGGCTGACGGTAGAACCGACCGCTGACAGGCCGCCGGACGCTAGGGGCCGTCTACCTGGGTGAGTCGGCCGGAGATCGAGGCGCGGTAGAGCCTCAGACCCGGGTCTCCAACACCGTCCACCACGAGGTGCTCCTGCACCTTGAACATGCGGTCCACGTAGGGCCCGGAGGCAGTTCGCTGGAACGCGACAGCGGGGACCACACGAGGCTCGAGCCTCGATGGCATCGAGAAATCAGTGGAGACCAGGCCGAGCTCTTGCCGCTGCTGGAAAGTCCTCCGGATGGTCTCGGCCCAAGTCGAGTCGACACCAATCCAGTACTCGAGGAGTTTGGCGTACATAGTTGCTTGAGCCGGGACCCAAGCAAGGGAGCTCACGTTTTGGGGCTTGACCTCGATCGCTTCGAGGTAGCCATCGTGATGGATCGCAAGGACATCGCATTTGGGGCCAAATTTCGTTGGCGCTGTGCCTGGCACGCCCGCCTGGGCTACTGACGCAGCGAGACTGTCGGAGAAGCCGCGGATCACTCGCTTGCGTGTGGGGTCATCGATGAAGCTCGGGATCACTTCGCGGTCCAGCATGACGCGTGCGGCGTCGCCCTTGAACACGGACACAGCGGCCTGCACAGGTCCCTCCTTGGAGGTCAAGGAACCACCCATGACTTCAGGGATGATGCGTTCGAGGTAGTCCTCAACCGCAAGCCAGTGCTCACCCCACCAGTCGGGCGCGTGCGGTTGCTCCCACGCGAGCTCCCAGCCCACCTTTCGGATGCCCTTGTACTTGGGGTGCGCCTCGAGGCGATAGCCACCCGCGCCCTTGTCGAGAACATTCAGAACAGCGGTCATCCCGACGTAAAGGGTGACGTGCTGCGCGCCGTTCTTGGGGTTCTTGCGGAACTGAAGGTCGATCGGGTACTGGGCTCGGGCGTAGTCCAGCAGTGACGCGGCGAAGCCACCCGGCTTGAACTCAGCTAGGAACGGGGCGCTGATCGAACGGTCGTACCGCGCCTGCGGATAATTCATAGTGCCTCCTGATCGAACGGCCAGCGTGTCACCTGAGGCGAGTTCGTGGCTGCTCTTAGGCGAAATACTGGAGCAACCACGTCGAGGCCGCTGCGTAGGTAGCCGGTCGCTTATGCTCCGCCTGTGTCCATGAGCGATGAGTCGGGTTCGGGGTCAAGGAACAGCGGCTGAAGATGACGTGCAGTACTCACGCATGTCGTGAAGACGCTTCGGGGCAGAGAAGCCAGCACTGTGGCGAAGCTTCAGAGCCAAGGATGGGAGTTCGTCTCCCAGAACGAAGGCATCCCTCCGACGCCTGGGTGACCGCCTCCAAGCTTTGTGCGCGCAAGCGTCCAGACCCGTTCCCGATCCGGACTAGCGAGTTCGACAGCTGCTCGGGACGTAGAAACTGCGCTCCTACGTGGCTGACTGGGAGGTTTTCTGTCACCTTTTGAGCGACAACGAGCTCAAGGCAGCCCTGAGGGACATCGTTGACCACGCCGCAGCGAACGAGGGCGTGTCACTGTGTGACCCTAACGGCACGCTGCGCCACCTCGATGTCGCCTTGTGGACCTCGACTCTGACGTAGCGAAGGATGAACCTGCCAAGGTGGAACGGGGGTCCAACTCACCGACTCCGTTCGGACCTTCCCTTGCACCACTGCCGGTCAATCTAGATGGACACACCGGCATCGCCGGGGGGGGTGACTACCTGCGGGGGCAGTGATGGGAGCGCGGTCGCCCCTCGCATCGGGGGCATGGGCAAAAGACCTCGATCAACGGCTGACCGGTCTTGAGCGTCTGCAGACTGTCCTACCTCGAGCTGTCGAGCCTTGCACTAGCGTGTGCAAGGTCGCTGGATCAGGTCGCTTGAGCAGCTGGTGAGTTGGCCGCGGATCGCTCGGGAGGGTTGACGTGTCATTGATGAAGTCGAAGAAGCGGGTTGCTGACCATGGGGAGGTCTTCACCCCTGGCTGGTTGGTCGAGTCGATGCTCGATCAGGTGAAGGGCGAGTCGGAGCGCATCGATGCCCGCTTCCTTGAGCCTGCATGCGGGTCCGGCAACTTCCTTGTGCGCGTGCTGGCACGCAAGCTGTCTGCGGCGGAGAAGCGGTATGGGAAGAGCGACTTCGAGAAGCGCAACTACTCCCTGCATGGGCTCATGTGCATCTACGGCATCGAACTCCTGCTGGACAACGTGGTGGAGTGCCGCCAGAACATGCTCGAGGTCTTCGAGGTGTTCTTGGAACTCGAAGCGGAGGACGAGCTGCACCGAGCTGCTGAGTACGTCCTGAGCCAGAACATCGTCCATGGCGACGCTCTTACGATGCTCGGCGAGGATGGCGTAGCCATCACGTTCCCCGAGTGGGGCTACGTCGGTAAGGGCAAGTTCCAGCGGAGAGACTTTCGCTTCGACACCTTGACCCAGATGAGCACTTTCGCTGAGGAGGACACCCTCTTCGCCGAAAGGGGCAAGCATGAGGTCTTCACGCCCGCGAAGAGCTACCCGGTCATGAGTGTTGCGGAACTGACGGCATGACAGAGCAGGCAGCGTTCTCCTTGCGGGGTGGACGTAACCCTGACGTGCTCACCTGCATTGCCAACCTCTCCAACGACGAGGTCTTTACGCCGCCCGAGTTCGCCAACCGGATGCTCGACAACATGGCGACCGTATGGGCGGCAGCCAACAAGGGCGAGTCTCTGTGGGCAAACCCTGATGTCACCTTCCTTGACCCGTTCACGAAGTCAGGCGTGTTCCTGCGAGAGATCACGACGCGACTCACCAAGGGGCTCGAGGAAGCCATTCCTGAGCTCGACAAGCGTGTGGATCACATCCTCACGAAGCAGGTTTTCGGCATGGGTATCACGGACCTGACATCCATGCTTGCGCGGCGAAGCCTCTATTGCTCCAAGTTCGCGAACGGTTCGCACTCCATTGCCAGGTCCTTCGACAACAAGGCAGGCAACATCTGGTTTGAGCGCACCGAGCACTCATGGCTGGGCGGCACGGAGTGGGTCATCACTGCCGACGCCGAGGGCAACCGCATCAAGAAGTTCACCGACGGCAAGTGCGAGCACTGCGGTGCCAGCCAGAAGGCACTTGACCGCGGAGACGACCTCGAAACCCACGCCTACGCCTTCATCCACACCGCTGACCCCAAGGCTCTCATGCAAGAGCTGTTCGGAGACGACATGCAGTTCGATGTAATTATCGGGAATCCCCCATACCAACTGGATGACGGCGGTTACGGAACGAGCGCTGCACCCATCTACCAGAAGTTTGTGGAGCAGGCAAAGAAGCTTGAGCCGCGCTTGCTGACGATGGTTATCCCGTCGCGTTGGTTCACGGGGGGCAAGGGACTAGATGACTTCCGTGAGTCCATGCTCACTGACACCCGCGTGCGCACCATTGACGACTACCTCAGCGCGTCGGACGTGTTTCCAGGGGTCGGTTTGAAGGGTGGTGTTTGCTACTTCCTCTGGGATCGCGACAACAAGGGTCTGTGCCGCGTCAACACCTACTTCAAGGACGAAGCGCCGTCGACTGCCACACGGCAGCTCCTTGAGCAGGGGGCAGATGTTTTCATCCGCTTCAACGAGGGACTGAGCATCCTCCAGAAGGTCATGGCGGTCGAGACGGGGCAGGACAAGTCGCTCGCGCTCCCTACAGGTAAGCGCTACGACGAGCTCGTTAGTTCGCTGCGCCCCTTTGGCTTCCGCACCTTCTTCAAGGGCAGGCCCAACAAGGTCGCAGGTGACGTGCTGGTCTACCAGAACGGCGGCACGGGCTACGTGGCTCGGACGGAAGTGACTTCCAACAAGCACCTGATCGACTCATGGAAGATCTACGTCGGGCGAGCAGCGCCCGGTACGGGCAACAAAGACACCTACCCGCACCGCATCATTAGCACTCCCTTCATCGGGGAGCCGAAGAGCATTTCGACTGAGACCTACCTCTGCATCGGTCCGTTCGACTCGAAGGAGGCGGCGGAAAGTGCCTTGTCATACATGTCCTGCCGTCTGACGCGCATGCTCATCCTGCTGCACAAGCCGTCTGCTGATACGACCAAGCGCGTCTACACATTCGTCCCGACTCAGGCCTGGAATCAGACCTGGACTGATGAGGCGCTCTATAAGAAGTACGGCATCACTGAGGACGAGATCGCCTTCATCGAGAAGATGGTGCGCCCCATGGACCTCGATCTGCTTGGTGGTGTAGTCGATGAGTAAGAGCATCGAAGAACTGCTGCCGCCGAAGCCTGATGCCCGCCTTCGTCTCTATTGTTACAGCATTGACGATGCGCACCATGAGGGGCTCATCAAGGTTGGGCAGACCACTCGTGACGTGAAGAAGCGCATCGAAGAACAGACCAAGACGGCCGGTGTGAAGGTTACGATCCTGCTGGATGAGCCGGGCGAGCGAGAGGACGGCACTCCACTGACCGACCACCAGTTGCGTGCGCGACTCGTTGCCAAGAGCTTTGAGAACGTGACGGAGGTGGGCAAGGAGTGGATGCGATGCAACCTTGCTGACGTGATGACCGCCATCACTGAGCTGCGCACCGGACAAAAGTTGACCGGCACACATTACGAGACCTTCCCCATGCGGGATGAGCAAAAGGCAGCGGTCAAGAAGACGCAGGGCTATTTCAACTCCGTATGGAGTGAAGACATGCATGCGGTGCCCCGCTTCCTTTGGAACGCGAAGATGCGCTTTGGAAAGACCTTCACCTCCTACCAGTTGGCGAAGAAGCTGGGTGCTACCCGAGTGCTCGTGGTGACCTTCAAGCCTGCAGTCGAAGACGCATGGCAGACCGACCTTGAAAACCACGCCGACTTCGACGGTTGGCAGTACATGAGCAAGAACTCCGGCGCAGACCCGCTCTCCGTCGAGAAGGGCAAGCCGCTCGTCTACTTCGGCTCCTTTCAGGACCTCTTGGGTAGAGACAAGGCGGGCAACATCAAGCCCAAGAACCAGTGGCTGCATGCCATCAACTGGGACCTCGTCGTGTTCGACGAGTATCACTTCGGTGCATGGCGCGACACCGCCAAGGAACTCTTCGAGGGTGAGGACGCTGCGGTCGTAAAGAAGGAGATGGCGGCTGAGTTCTCGGGCGACCTCGAGGTAGTCAACGAGGACCTGGGGGAACTCTCCGAAAACGAGATCCAGTTTCTTCCCATCACGACCCGCGCCTACCTCTACCTATCCGGCACGCCCTTCAAGGCTCTCGCCACCGGTGAGTTCATCGAGGAGCAGATCTTCAACTGGACGTACACGGACGAGCAAGCAGCCAAGGAAGCCTTTGGCAAGGCGAAGCCCGACAAGTGGAACCCGTACGGCGCACTGCCGCAGATGCGGTTGCTGACTTACCAGATGCCCGACGAGCTGTTGGCAATTGCGAGCAGTGGCGAGTTCGATGAGTTTGACCTCAATGCCTTCTTCGCCGCCACAGGAATAGGTACGAGCGCCGAGTTCAAGCACAAGAGCGAAGTGCAGAAGTGGCTGGACATCATTCGCGGGGGTTATGCGCCGTCCCAGGTGGACCACCTCAAGGAGCGTCCGCCCTTCCCTTACTCAGACGTGCGGTTGCTGCCTCACTTGCAACACTCCTTCTGGTTCCTGCCCAATGTGGCCGCCTGTCACGCCATGGCGAACCTGCTTGACGAGCCGCAGAACACGTATTTCCATAAGTACAAAGTGCTCACAGTTGCTGGAAGCAAGGCAGGTATCGGACTCGAGGCACTGCCTCCTGTGCGCAAGGCGATTGGGAGTGGTCACGACCATGGAAGCATCACGCTCTCCTGCGGCAAGCTGACTACTGGCGTCACGGTGCCGCAGTGGACGTCGATACTCATGCTTCGCAACCTCAAGTCGCCTGAGACCTACTTCCAAGCAGCGTTCCGGGTGCAGTCCCCGTGGAGCCAGAAGAACCCCAACGGCGACAATCCGCATGAGGAAGAGGTGTACAAGCCGGTCGCGTTTGTTTTTGACTTCGCGCCCACCCGTGCCCTTCGCCAGCTGGCTGACTACGGGATTGGGCTCAACCCCACCGAGCCCAATCCCGAGAAGGCCGTGGAAGACCTTGTCTCGTTCCTCCCTGTGCTGGCCTACGACGGCTCACATATGACGCAGGTGGACGCTGGCGGCATCCTCGATATCGCGATGGCTGGCACGAGCGCCACTCTCCTTGCCCGCAAGTGGGAGTCGGCCCTGCTGGTTAACGTGGACAACGACACCCTAAAACGCATCCTCGCTAACGAAGATGCGCTCAAGGCGGTCATGAACATCGAGGGCTTCCGGGCTCTTGGTGACAACGTGCTCGAAACTGTCATCAACAAAAGCGAGAAGGTAAAAGACACCAAGAAGGCCAAGGGCGATGACATGACGCCCAAGGAGAAGAAGGAACTGACGGAGGAGGAGAAGGAGTACAAATCAAAGCGCAAGCAGATCCAAGAGAAACTCGTCAAGTTCGCTACTCGGATCCCTGCCTTCATGTACCTCACCGATTTCCGAGAGAACACGCTTCAAGACGTCATCACTAAACTTGAGCCCGACCTCTTTCGCACGGTCACGGGCTTGTCAGTTGAAGACTTTAATCTGCTCGTCTCGCTCAACGTGTTCAACTCTGGGCACATGAACCAAGCCGTCTTTGCCTTCCGCCGCTACGAGGATGCCTCTCTGTCCTACACAGGCATCGACTCGCATGACGACCTGCGGCACCTCGGCCTGTACGACACCGTCGTGGCAAGAGAGGTGGTGGAGGCGTGAGGCCAGCTGTGCGCCAGGAGATCGGCGTGGCGGCCGGGCCGCTGGGACGGTTGCGTGGGAAGATTCCTGCCCTCTTCGGGCAGGTTGCCTCGACATCGTCATGGCCACAAGAAAGGGGGTTCAGGTGAACCACCGACCAAATTGTCGAAGTGGACAAGGAGTTCCCTCGATAGCCGATGAGCGCTCGCGGCCGCACGTTAGATGCGTGTGAGATCGCCCGAGAAGC
The DNA here is from genome assembly GCF_048606435.1 of Knoellia terrae. Classification (NCBI taxonomy): domain Bacteria; kingdom Bacillati; phylum Actinomycetota; class Actinomycetes; order Micrococcales; family Intrasporangiaceae; genus Knoellia; species Knoellia terrae. Next base: position 84,896 of record NZ_JBMBWH010000003.1, read on the forward strand.
TGCAGGTCAGAGGCGTCGAATCGGATACCGGATCTGATTCCCCGTGGAACTGCTTCAGTGCTAGGACCCCGATGCCTGCTTCGCGTCGGTCAAGTTGCGTAGCCTTCACCGAGGAGGTGCCGAATGCGCCGTGCTGCTGCTACAAAGCCCCGACGACGTGGGGCGAGCCACACCCACGTTTGGGTTCCGCGGAGCCTTGCAGCACGACATCCGCCGCCTCGCTCGACGGGTAATTTAGTGCCCAGTCAGGGCGAGACGGGGAGGAACTTGGCGCTGCTCGCAATATACGGGCTGATGCTTCTATGCATAAGCGCGCTGCCATATCTGCCCTTCCCTCTGGCGCGGCCCTATCCCTACGCCTCGGAGGGTAATGTCGGCTCCGGTGACGTAATTATATCGGTCACGTCGCTCGACGATGTCAATCGCAGCTCGACTCCTAGAGTTGCGACCTGGAATTGGGGTGCGTCCACAGGCATCGAACTTTCGGGAAGTGGTGAGTTCGTCGTCGAACTGCTAACCGCTCCCAACTTGAACGTTAGCTGCAAGGCGGGAAACGGACTTGTACCTGTACCCCTGTCGGGCGTTCCGAGTTGGACCTACAAAGCAGAGACTGATTTCCTATATTCAGGCTACAAACGACAGTATTTCGCGGCAGTGCCAAGCGAAGGGGCACCCAAGTGCCTCCTACCTCCCGAGGCGTTCCTGCGATATGACGGTGGGCTGACGACATGGTTCACTCCGGGCTTCAGCGTCCATGAAGCGACGCCGCTCCCCAGAAATGGGAACCTGTGCCTCTATCACTTTGCTCCGAGTCTGAAGTCCGGAGGCGGCCCGGGTGCTGCTGACTTTCAATCATGTACCAATAATGTCGTTGATCGCGCCTTCATTTTTGCAACCGAGCATGAAGGCAGATCTGAAAGGGACAACGAATTGAGTGCAATAACACATCTTGTCCTAGGGTCCATGATTGGAACCCTAGTATCTATGCTCCCCACTTTGCGCTTATCGCAACTAAGAAGAAAAGCTCCTACCAGGCTTCGATAGACGTGGGCCAAAAACTGCTTCCACGCACCAAATCGAACGGGGCCTCCACTAATAGGTATGGGATAAGTGCAGTTTGGGCCTTGAGGCAGACCGCCAGAGGTAGTGCGGCAGGTGAGCTGTCAGTCGTTGGGCAACTCCAAGAGCGCGGGTCTGTCGCTTGATCGCTGGAGCAGATTGCCTTGCAATAGAGCACCAGACCCGACACGCTAGAAGATCGGGGCGTCGTCGCCCAGAAGCAGGTTGACCGACACGAGCATGAAGTCGGCTAGAGATGTGTACGGCTCATCTCGTGAGCCTTGGCCCGCCGAGATCGAGACACCGGCGAGCCAACCGGCGAAGGCGAGAACAGTAGCAACCATGCGGACTTGTTCCTCTCGAAGAGCCAGAGGAAGACCCGTCATTCGAAGGATCCTCTGCGCTGCCACCTTCCCGGCAAATGCTAATCGCGTAAGTGTTGATGGATGCGTATCCGTCGGCTCGTTGATCCACCCACCGCCTGTGAGGCCGACGGCAAGCAGTCCCACAAGGGCTCCTTGGGCGGACTGCAACTCGGTAAGCGGATCAGCGTCGCCGGAAAACTCGCCCGCCAGCAGTAGTTGGGCCAGCACGTCGGCCTCTATCTCTTGGCGCTGACCCAGCGTAAGGCCAGCCATCTCAGCGCTGACGTTGGATTCGGCGAGTAGCGACCCTAACAATTGCTGGGCCTTTCGGTCTATCGCAGCTGTTCCATGTCGAAGGACATGGTGCGAGAGTTCGTGCGCAACGGCCCACATCTCACCAAGATTTTGCAGTTGAGCGACATTCATCCTCTCGGCCTCGGATGAGACCACAAATATTTTTGATTTCTTAAGAGCCGGTGCCCCAACTTCCCGAACCTTGTCGAAAGCGGAAATGACTGCCAGTCGATGGGATTCGGTTAGCGGGTCGTTCCCTGAGTGGGAGCGGGCTTCGTCGAGACTATGTAAGAAGTCGCCCCATGTTATCGCGGCACCAAGGAGGGTGTAGGTAAAGACGAAACTAACAGCTACTACGCCGCCCTTTTTACCGTGCCTCGACTCAGCAAGGCTGTCTCCCAGGGCGGTGCGCCCGGCATAGATTGCATCAATCCGTGCACGCCAGGCTGGGTGAACAAGGGCCTTCAGTTCGAGCACCGTGGCGTGTAGAGCAGGACAGTTCGAATGAGCGTTATGAGCCTTGGCATCCCAGTCGTGGAGAGTGCGGTAGCCCTGACCGTGGAACCCAGCCTCTTGCAGGGAGACTATTTCGGGCCCCCACCCACTTGCCGTTGGGGCACCGTACTTGTCGAAGAACAAGTTCCGAGAGTCTCTGAGCGTCCAAGTCATGCCTCTTCCGTCCTGCCTCAGGAGAGTGATGCACCCATCTCTACACGAGGCCGTCAGGGAATGCGTCGAGTTGCCGACGGGGGGAGCACGCGGCTTCATCGTCGGTGGCCGGGTGGCCGGGTGGCCGGGTGGCCGGGTGGCCGGGTGGCCCGGTCGCGTGCCAGCGTGCGTGTCTAGGTCGGTGCTGAAACCTCCTTGCCGAGCTTGCCCACATGAGCCCCGGAACGCGTTGAGGCTGCTCTGCAGAGACTCCTAGCGCCTTCCCGCCGTACGGTGCTGCGCTGACTTTGCTAGGTAGGGCGCTCCAGACTCCGCTTTGCGAGGTCGCAACCTGCGGCCCGACGAGTGTCCCCCTTGCCGTCATGCCCCGGGACTCAGCGGTCGAAGCAAGCTCACCACTGTCCGTCGGGGCGGGTGTGTTGCTTAGCATCTCGAACGCGTGAGAAGTCGTCGTTTGACGGTGTAGACCGCCCAGTCATCGCTACATCTCCGGTAAGGGTTCGCTCCGCGTCAGGTTCGCTGGACCACGGGGTCGCTATAGCCATCACAACCCATAGGCACCATGATTCGTCTCATGGCGAAGCATACGACGGTGACCATGACCGATGACCTTGACGGATCTTTGAATGCCAAGGAGGTCTCGTTCAGCCTTGATGGCCGCACCTGGGTCATCGACCTCAGCGCGAAGAATCGCACGGCCCTCGAGAAGGCGCTCAAGCCGTACATCGCCAAAGCGACTGAACAGGCCCAGCAGAGTCGGCGCAGCAAGAGCGCTCGCTCCTCGTCCCGATCAAAACCCCGCAAGGACCTGGCAGCCGTCCGGGCTTGGGCGAAGGAAAATGGTCATCAGGTGAGTGACCGGGGTCGCATCAATGCGAGGGTCTTGGCTGCATACGAGGCTGCGCGTTGATCTTGGGCGGGCAGGCTCGTGCCGCCTGTGTGCGGCAGGGAGGCGGCGGGTGGGCCATCTCGTGAGATACCTACATCTCTGCCGCATGACCTTTGGGCAACTCTTCAGCAGGTAGCCAGCATCTGCCCGAGAGCGTCGTACTCAGCTTGTGTGACCGTGAGGGCGTACTTGCGCTTGACGGTGGCCCAGTCGGTCGCGTAGTCGCACCAAGCGGATGTCAGGGGCGGCTTCCAAGACTCAGGTCCACTGTCGGCCTTGGCTTGGTTGACGGATCCTTCGACGGCAACGAGTTCGGGCGCAAGCATGTCGTTGGCGAAGGCTTCCTTCTGCTGTGCCGTCCACGCCCAGCCACCGGAGCGGTGAGCGTTGGCAAGCGCGACTACGTGGTCGATCTGGACCTCCGCGGCTTGGTCCCAGGTGAGGCCGGTGTAGGGGTCGAGCCATGACCCGAAGACGGCGGCGCACCCATCGGCGGTCAGGACTGGCTTGACTTGGGACGTGGCGATAAGGACCTCGTGCCGGGTGTTCTGACAGTCCCAGTCGACGTCGATCCAGTGGTTCCAGGAGTCGCGGTTGTAACTGACGGTGGTGTTCTGCGGGGCGACAGTCAGTCCGGACAAACCTGGGTCGCTGGTGCTGGGGTCACCGGTGAAGTAGCCCGCGACGTCTCCGATGACATGGGTAGAACGGGAGATGTACACGCTGGCGGTGCCACCGGATCCGAGCTTGGACATCGCGGCGTTGGCGATGGTCTGCCCGGCGCGCTCGGTGTTGAGGTTGGAGGAGGAGCCTGGGGTGCCCTCTTCTGTGGGGTAGACCTGCAGGAACCCTGCTCCGGTGGCCTGTGTGGCCGTGAGGTTCAGCGCGATGGCGGCTGCCCCAGTGGTGGGTATGCCGCCCTTGCCCGCGGGAGCCAGACTCACCGTCGACCCGGAGGCGGGCTTGGTGCCAGAGCGAGTGTCCTTGATGCGCGTGGGAGTGATGGGCACGAACAGTCTGCGGCTCGTGACTTCGTCCGAGCCGCCGGTGTAGTACCCGGCAACGTCCGCGATGAGATGGGTCGGGGTGCTGGTGTAGATCTGGACCGTGCCTGCGCTCGCCAAGGGGACGGTGGCCAAGCCCGCGGCGGTCTGCCCGACGCGCATAAGGTTGACGTTGGAGTAGGCGGCCGGGGCCACGCTGCCGTCGGTGGGCATCACCTGTAGGTAACCGGCACCCGCGGTCTGTGTGGCCGTCACATTGAGCACCACAGCTGACGCACCCGCAGGGACACCGCCGCGGCCGGTGACCTGGAACTTCGTCACCGACCCGGCCGCGGGCTTGGCTAGTGCAGGCTGTTGGGCGGTAGCAGGGGCTCCGCTCAGGCTCTCGCAGGGGACTCCGTCGTCATCACCGTCGAGCTGTGCCACGTCGCCGTAGTGCGGGTAGTAGATCCAGAACCAGTTGTTCGCGGCGGTCCAGGTGGTGAAGTCCCCGCAGTTTTTCGTGTCACCTGGGTGGGCCGGTGCGCTCAAGCCAGTGCCGTTCCTGCTGTCGAGCAGACGGGCGGGCGTCAGGGCGGCGAACCGGCCCGACGCGACGGCGGCGGCCGGGGTGTAGTACCCGAAGACGTCAGCGAGGAGGTGTCCGCCGCCCGAGGAGTAGAGCGTGACGGTGCCATTGTTCCCGACCGGAACGGTAACCATGTTGGCGATGCTCTGACCGGTGTACTCGATGTTGAGGTTCGATGAGGAGCCGACAGTGGCCTGACCGGTGGGGTACACCTGCACGTACCCGACCCGGGAGGCTTGCGTCATGGTCACGTTCAGGACCACAGCCGAGGTCCCACTGGCTGGCACACCGCCACGACCAGTGACCTGCAAGGTGACGCTCTTCCCCGGACCAACTACCGCCTTGGGCGCACCCACACCGCTGCGAGTGTCCAGCACCCTGCTCGGCGCAACGGCTGCTAGCCGCGACGGCGACCCCGCTGACACGACCGCTTGCTCAGCGGTAGCAACCGACGGCACCGCGCCTGCTTGAAGCAGCCAATCACCAGGCACACGGCCAACCGACCCCACCACGCATCGCGACGCATCGCGCACCCCGTCAACTTCTAACTCTGGAATACAGGCAGAGTCTTTCACCTCTAGCGAGCCCCAGCTTGGGATTGAGAAATGTCGGGTCCGGTACGCCCAACGTGTGCGATCAGGGTCCAGAACCCAAAGAAGGCCGCCAAGCCCCCCACCCACATGATGGGGGTGGGGGCTGGGCGGCAAAGAAAGGAGTCCGCAGTCCGCAGCGCTCGGGTTGTGCGTCAGGCGGCGATCAGCTCGCGCTACGCGCTGTCCGCCCGCCGAGAGAGCGCTCTACTCCAGAAGTGCATCAGTCGTCTCAATTGCGGACTCCAACTGATTGGGACACTTGTGCAAGGCGGCTACTTGTAACCACGAAGCCGCCATTTCCGGTTTGCCAGATGACATGTTTGTCAATTGAGCGACGACCTCGGCAGGGCCGATCCGGCCCATCAGGGCGCAAACCTCCATCCCGATGGATTCAGCTCGTTCACCGACCCCCCCGTTGGACACCCACTCGAGGTTGGTGGCGAAGTCAGCCGGATCAGGAGGCGGTACGACGTGAGACGCAACACATCGGGCGAGGACATCGAAGGTCGCCATTCCTACCTCTGCGGCCTGCGTTCCCGCAAGTGCCGCATCGGACGGCATGCTGCTTGAGAATCGGAGCGCCGAGCCGCTCAAGGCGTTCGGGTCGGTGGCAGCCTGTGCCGCGACGAAACTCAAACGGACCATGTTCACCTTGAAGCCTAGCGAGACGATGCCAGACCCATCGGCAGACACTGCTCCGAGCCCGGGACCGTCCTCCTTCCCGAAGCCGTCGCGAAGCTCGCGCAGCCCGTCCGCCAAGTCACTGCAGAGCGTGATCTCAGACGACGTAGGCGCGACAGGTTCCGTCTCAGGGGGCGAGGACGCGACCTGGGGGGTTGCCGTGCTTGGGCGCGTCGAGGATAACGGCGCACTGGTTGGCGCTGCAGAACCTGCCGGTGTCCCGCTGGCACAACCGGCGAGGGCAAGAGTCAGCAATCCGAGTTGCGCTTTTCGCATCCGCAACCTCGACAAACGTGGGTGATCATGCATCAGTAGCCCATCACGTCCGGACCGCGACGTCCGTTGTCTGGACCATCACCGACACGCTTCTGGAGGTGCCATACTGCCGCGGGACGCGGCCCGGTGCAGCTAAGTCCCTACAGTCGAAGGACGCTACTCTTAGGTATCCGATCCCTTCGGCCTCCTCGACGGCGTCTTCTCTCACGGCAACAACCGAGGCACGGTCTGTGCGACGAGCGCGCTGATGGGCGTCCCAGGACGGCGTGAGGACATGAGATCGACCGAAGGTTGGTCGGAGAAGAACAACTGGCCAGCGACGGAGACCCAGATTGACGGGTCGATAAAGGCCGCGGTGTTGACGGGCCCGATTCGCCAAAATCGTGGATCGTCGTCAGGGCCGCTCTCGCGAAGAGCCTGAGGTCGTGCCTCGATAGGTCCCAGACCACCGAAGGAGCGCCACGGGACCCGAGACGCAAGTTGCAGCGCCATGAACTGCGCGATCCACCGCAGCGCGAGAGAGGCAGCAGTACTCGGGGGGAGCGCGCCTCGCGGCTCTTCGAGACCTGCTTGCTGTTCGAGGTGTCTCAGCCAGGTGCGCCTGTCCTGGTCGTGCCAGTAGAACGGCCATTGCCGCAGGGTCGGCCCCGCGCCCGCCACGCTGGTTCCGTGGCGATTCAGTTGTACATGTACTCGTTGACCCATGGTCGCCTGATCGACGACGCTGAGGCAGTCGTAGAACCCATCAAGCGGGAAGGTGTTGATGGCCCAAAGGTCATGTGGGTGGCGGCGGATGAGTTGCGAGGCCACTTGCCATATCAGGACATCGGCGATGTCCTTCGGGACGGACCAGCCCGGTTCCGTCTCCTCCGAAACTTCGTCTAGGTCCGCTTGATCAAGGACCGTTGGAGCGTCACTGCCCATTGACGCACGGATGGGCTGCTGCGTTGGTTCAGACGTGGTGCTTGCCCCTAAGGGGTGGCCTTCGGCGCGAAGTGTCTGCTCGATGTGTTGCACCGCCTCGTCCGCGTACTCGGGGCGAGTCCAGCACCACGCGACCTCATGGTTGTACCCGTTGCCGCCTCCCTTGTCGGCCCAGTAGTCCCAGAGGCCTTCGAGGTTGTTGAGCTGTTCAGAAGGGGGTGGCCAGCCTTGGACGGCTCGGACACCACCGTCCGGGCTCTTAATCAGGGCGTATCGGACGCCCCAGGAGGGGCCGTCCGGTATCGCTCCTTCGAGCACGAGCAACTCGTGGGTGAGGCTGGCGTCGTGCACTTCATCGAACCGCCGTTGCCATTTGTCCATTCGAGCAGTGTGGCGGCATTTCGGATGAGACGTTGGGCTTTGGCGTAGGGATGCTCATGGAGACGTGCTCGATCGGTGACTGGAGGACGGCGATGGCGCAGGTGATGGAGTTGGTCGACGGGAGGTGGCGGCGTCGGCGGTTGACCGCCTTTGGGAACGAGCGGGAACTGCAGGCTCTCATCCTCGCCGATCCCGGTCTGGTGCCTGGCTGCGCAGGCGCGGTGGCAGTGGACGAGCTCCCAGTGCCGGGCGTGGGATCCCTCGACATCGCCCTTGTCGATGAGCTCGGAGTCCTCACACTCGTGGAGTGCAAGCTGAGGGCGAATCCGCAGATACGGCGGGAGGTGGTCGGCCAGATCTTGGCGTACGCCTCAGGTCTGCGCGGCTTGACCATCGAGGACTTCGCCGACCTCTGGGCTCGGGGGCGAGGTGGCGGCAAGGGCCTCTTCGATGACGTGTCGGACGCAGCGACGGCGGGGTTCGATGATGGTGCGTTCCGGAGCGGACTGGGAGAATCGCTGTCCTCGGGGTCTTTCCGGTTGGTGGTGGCTGTCGACGAGCTCACTGACGAGCTGACTTCAATCATCGAGTACTTGTCAGATCACTTGGACGGCGACGTCAAGATCATGGCGCTCGAGGTCGGCCTCATCGCGGAGGGAGAACTGAGGCTGCTGGTGATTCAGACATACGGGCAGACGTTCGAGCCACCGCAACCGATCAGCGGCCCGGCCAGGAAGCGATGGGGCAGATCGGAGATCGATTCGGCGGTAGCGGCGTTGCCGTTGCAGGACGAGCGTGAGTTCGTGGCCTTGCTGCTACGACACGCCGACACCAACGCGGCGCGCTTCAACGGGGGCGTCGGTCAGGCCCCGAGCGCAGGCTTCTACTACGAGGTCGCGGACAAACGCCCATCCCTGTGGTCGTTGTTTCTGCGACCCACTGGAGCGACATTGAGCTTGAACATCGGCTCGGTGGCCAACGCATCACAGGCGGCAGGTGAGCGGTACCGAGCACAAGCCAACCAGACGGCGCTGGAACCTGTCGGACAGCCAGCCCACAGCCTGAAGGCCTATCCCGAGGTTGCGGTCGCCACGCTGCTGAGCAAGGGTGTGGTCGCCGAGGACTTGACGAAGATGTTCGACGACATCGCGGGTGTAGCGACGGCCGAGCCGGGGACCAGTCGCGATGGAGAGCAGGGCGACACGACCGCGAGTCCCGGCTCTATGACCGACAGTGGGGCCCCCAAAAAGGACTTGGCTGCACCCGCGGCATTCGATAGAAAGATTCTGTGCGGGGCGTGTGGCAGCTTGACCTCCCGGGTCGTCCTACAGGCCCCATCCGCACCTGCAGAATCGTGGTCTTTGATCTATCAGGGAGTCATGGCTGGCAACCGCGATCGAGGGGATGCTGTCTCACTTGAGCAGGCGCAACAGCTCACTGAGGCGTTCGGCGCGCTTCCCTTGACGTTGGAGCGGGTGGCCCTTGCAAATCTTCATGACGACGCTGGGTTCTGCAGCGAATGTGCGGTGCCGTACTGCGGCGTTCATTGGGAAGGATCCCATGACGGCAGTGGCCGGTGCCCCCGAGGCCACTGGAAGTCGTTGGACCCGCACTGGCACCCTGAATAGAGCTGCGTCAAAGGAAGGGATGTAATGACATGAATGCCCGTCCGGCCGTTCGCAGCTATGCCCCACTAACGGTCGACCACCTCGCCAAGCTCGCCGACCTCGCTCGCGAAGACCGCGAGGGCTTCTTGGTCTCCCAGCCGGAGTACCGCGACTTCCACATGGCGACGGTGCTTGCGCAAGGCGCTGCACTGCACTGGATCAACGGAACGAATGGGATCAAAGACCTCGATGTCTGGAGTTTCTTTGCCCTGCCACCCGGACACTCACGGTTTCCCGCGGACGTCCGACATGTCCACGTTGACTTTGGAGAGTCTGAACTTGGACGTCAGCGCCATGACTCGAAGAAGGCGAGGAGTGACTCCGAGAGACGTCGCTTCCAGACATGGTCCAAGTTCGAGGGGCGACGCGTAGATCTGATGATGCGCGGGCTACCTGGCGACGTCAGCGAGGATCCGGCGGAGGCCATCCGCAAGTGGCTGAGCCGAGGCAAGCGTGGCTCTTCGCCTTGGTATCTGGCTCAGAAGGGTGTCGTGATGATCGACCCCGCCGAGCGGAGGGGTGAAGAGATCTGGACACCTCACTCGGCGGCTACAGACCCGGTGGCTCCGTCCACCGCCAGTGATCCATGGCCGGGAGTACTGCACTCACCTCGGAACATCCTGCGAGCGGTCGCCCGTGAGCGCGGCGAGGTCTACCCCACCTTGGATAAGGTGTTCGCAGCTTTTCAGCACACGCCTTTCAACAAGGTTCGCGTGGTCATCCTCGGACAAGACCCCTACCCAACCCGAGGTGATGCGACTGGTTTGGCGTTCGCGGTGCCACCCGGCCGTCGGCTCCCGGCTGCGCTCCGCAACATTCACGCAGCGCTGCGGGCTGAAGGCATCACGCCACCAGACGACCTCTCCTCGTGGGCGAAACAGGGCGTCCTGCTGCTGAACACCGCCCTGACGGTGCGTCAGGGAGAGCCGGAATCACACTTGGCGTTATGGAGGCCGTTCACCGACACCGTGCTCCTCCGACTGTCCGAGCGGACCAAGCCCATGGTCTTTGTCCTCTGGGGCCGCGAGGCGCAGAAGTGGAGAGAGCACCTCGATATGCGCCACCCGGTGGTCGACGCCCCGCATCCGGCCTCTAGGGGGGAGCAACAGAAGGCGTTCCGGAGCGCCCGCACATTCAGGCCAGTCAACAGGGCGCTCGTCAAGCTTGGGCACAAGGAGATCATTTGGGCCAGCACATGAGGATGGCCAGCGGCCTCAAGAGCGGTCCGGCGTGACCTATTCACCGCTGGTGCAACCACCTTGAGTCCGCAACTGTGGGCGCGAGACAAGGGAGAAGAGACGTGTCACAACATGGGTCACCTCTACCAAGCACCGTGCACCGCTTCGGGGGGGAACGGCTCTGGAGAGTTAGGGGTTACGTTCGAACGGTGGTCGCCAACACAGCGGGTGAGCTACCCCTCTGGCATGACGCAGAGACGGGTTGCATGCAGGGCACCGTTGATTTACTCGAGACACGGGACCGTCAGTGGCTCGAGTCAGCGGTGGCGACCGAGTCGGCGCGACACATGAGCCGACAGCCTCGGATGGACTGGTTCTGCGAGATATGCGTGCTCGAAGAGCGTCACCACGTCGGTAGGCCAGATCCAACTGAATCCTGCCCACGGTGCGGCTTGAAGCACCATGGTGACTGCTGAGCTCTCAGCCGAATGGCCGGATCTAAAAGCCGCAGGCTGAGGGTCAAAGTCCACGCAGAGGTCCAGAACGCAGAAAGGACGACCAGTCCCCTCGCACGCGGAGTGGGAGGGGACAGCGATGGAGTGCAAGAGCCCACTTCCGTAGGTAGTCCGCCCCGTGTTGACGGTGGCGTCACGCTGCGATCAGGTCGAGCAAGGCTGGCGCTGTGGCGCGGTCGCTGACTGACGTGGTAATGCCAGGAGTCAAGCGCTTCGAGCTCCGCGTCTGCGTAGCCGATGGAACGCACGCACATCCTGACCGTTGTGTAGCCGATCCGCTCATCGAGTTCGAGCAATAGTCCCGGCATGAGCTCCTCCACACCGCTGCCCGCTGCCCACCCGCGTGATCGCCGAAAGAGTCGAGCAGGTCAAGAAGTTTGCTGTCCATCTCCTCAACACCTAACCAGCGGAGGTTGTGCGGCTTCCGGCTTATGCCGTGAGCCTATGCGGGACGCTGGAAATAATGCGGTGCTAGCGGGTGCATCTGATTGGGGGCAGTTGGGTCGGGCGTCATTTCCACGTGGTCACGGCAGTGAGGTGGGGCTGGGCTTGACCCGCTGAGTCGAGGGCGTCAAGAAGCGCGCTCCAGAGCTGTCGCGCTTCGGTGAGCGTGTACTCGTGGGTGCCGATGAGGACGTAGGGCCCGTCGGCGGTGCCGGTGTCGGGATCGACGGACATGGCGATCACTGCCCGTATGCCGTCCGCCACCAGCAGCGGTTCACCGGTGTGCACGCAGTTCTCCTCGCCGAGATGCACATCATGGCGGGTGACACACCAAGGAGGGCAGGCAGTGGTGCGCGAGGAGGGCTCTTCGGCCACGCTGCGGTGGTTCCTTGTGGGCATCGGGTCCTCCTGAGGGCTGGGTCCGATTGCTACTGCTGACGCCAGACTGCGAGGTGGCGGTGAATCGCGAAAGGGGCCCCAGGTTGATCGCCTGATGCCCCTTTCCCGTCAACTGCGACTGTTGGGGCTTAGATCTCGTGATCAGGCCAGGCAGCCGCCGAGGGCGATCTGGCCGTCGATAGCGTTGATCCGGTCAAGCACGGCGGCGTACTGAGCCTGCAAGCCGCTCAGTAGCAGCTTCTGGGCTGCAGCGGCCTCGCGGTTGACCTTTTTGGCGCTCTCGAGCGTCCGCAGCGTCGCGTTCTGGCTGACGATCTGCTTGTCGAGCGCGTTGAGTTCGGCCCTCGCGGCGGTCAGGGCCGCTTCCTTGTCGCTGATCTGCTTGTTGAGGGTGTTCAGCGATTCCTGCAGGGGCTTGAGGCGATCCTGCAGGGACAGGATGGCGTCCTCCGTGGTGGTGATCGCCGTGTTGAGGGTGCCGAGGGTGGAAATGAGCTTGTTGACCTCACCGTCGAGCTTGGTCACCTCGGCGGTCTGGTTGATGACGGCGGTGTTGGCGGCGGCGAGGGCGGCCTGCAGACCCGGCAGGGCGTCCTGCAGTCCCTTGAGCTCGCCGCGCTTGGCGGTGATGTCGCCCTGGGCGGCTTCGAGGTCACCGGTCAGTCCCGGCAGGGCGGCCTCCAGGGCGGCGATCTCGCTCTGCTTGGCCGTGACCGCGGCGTTGGCGTCGGTGAGGGCAGTGTTGGCGGCGGTCTGCGCGGTCTTGGCGTCGTCCAGCGCGGTGGTGGCGGTGGTGAGCTGGGTGATGGCCCCTGCGAGGCTGGCCTGCAGACCGGGGAGCTGCTGCTGCAAGTTGCTGCTCTCCTGCTGCTTGGCCGACAGCTGGGAGTTCAGGGTGGCCAGCTCGCCCTGGAGCTTGGTCAGGTCGCCGTTCAGGGCGGCGATGAGTGCCGTGTTGTCGGTGGTCTGGGACTTGGCCACGTTGAGCTGACGGTTCAGCTCCTGGATCTGGTCCTGCAGGTTCTGCTTGACGGTGTTGTCGTCGGACGCCTGACGCAGAGCCCGCAGGCGGGCGATCTCAGCCTCGAGCGCGGCGATGGTGGGGTTCGTGCTCGAGGTGGCGGTGGCCGCCGCGATCTCTGCCTTCTTGGCCGTGATCTGGGCTTCCTTGGTGGCGATGTCGCCCTTGAGCGCGGCGATGTCAGTGGTGAGGGTAGGCAGCTTGGCCTCGATGGTGCTGATCTGCAACGCCAATGCGTCCGCGTTCTCCTTCGCGAGGCGCTGGTTCTCCGTGGCGGTGACCACGGCGGCTGTGGCGGCGGCGGCCTTGGTGTCGGCGCTCTTGGCCGTTGCCTCAAGGGCCGGCAGCGCGGCGCGTGCGTCGGCAAGCTTCTTCGTGGCGACGTCCACGAGCGCTTGCGCCGCGTCGCCTGCGGCCACCAGGTCATCGAGCTCCCCGGTCGCCTTCTCGATGGCGACAACCTGGGCGTTGACGGCGTTCTGGGCCGCGGTCGCTTCCCCGGTCCGGGTGTTGAGCAGGGTGTTGGCAGCGGCCAGGTCAGCTTCCTTGGTGGCAAGGCTGCTGACCACACCGGCCTTCTGAGTTTTCAGGCTTGCCAGTTCGCCCTCGGCGACGCCCAACTGGTACTCGAGCGGCGCCATCTGGTTCAGCAGGGCGGTGCGCTCACCCTGGTAGGTGGCGAGCAGCTTCTCGTCGGCGTCGATGGCGGCGGCCACGGTCGCACGGTCCTGGGTGAGCTGCGAGAGCGTCGCCTCGGCGGCGGCGATCTCACCGTCAAGCTTGACGTTCGCAATGTCGAGGTCGGAGATCTGCTTCTCGGCCGCAGCGATCCGGGTCGCGAGGCTCTCCTGGGTCGCAACGAGGGTGACGCGCTCCGCCTGCAGCTTGGCGATCAGCTCGGCGTTCTGCCGTGCCGCGGCCTTGAGCAGGTTCGGCTGCGCGAACCCGCGGTGGGAGAGCTGGTTGGTCACGCCGTTGCAGATCCCGCCGCCCGTGGTGGTGTTCGCCGAGGCCGGAGCGGTGAAGGCCATCGCACCAAACGCGGCCGAGACGACCAGCGCGGCGAGGGTGCGCTTGGGGCCGCGCCCGCCCATGACACCCGATCCGACGATGGCAACCCGTGAAGACGACATGTGGTTTCTCTCCCGATTTCCTGGGCAGAACTTGGTCGGCTGCCCCTCACAAGGGACACTAGGTGTGGCTGCGGCTGCCCCTGACCACTTCCGCGTTTAAAGCCCTGAACGCAGCCCGATGTTTAGACATTTGAACGCTGCCTGAACGCGCTGTCAGGTGTGGTTGCCGCGAGACCACAAGCATCGGGCTTACGACCTTCTGCAGTCTGGGATGCGCATGGTCCGTTCACTGGAAAATCCCTTGGACGCAGAGAATTCGGAACCCGACCCTCTCCCACTGCAACCGAGCGGACCGAACCTAGCGTTGCAGGATCGGCTCCAAGATGACGTCCACGACGGTGGTGTCGAAAGCCTCGGTGGGTGACCCGGGTCCGCTTTCGTCGCTGGCGATGGCGACGACGAGCCCGCGGTCTGGCACGACAATGATGCGCTGGCCATGGATGCCGTACGCACCGAAGAAGGGGTGGGACATGACGGTGCCCACCCACCAGAAGAACCCGTACGAACCTTCTGTGTCCTGCTCGGGAGTGAGCTGGTTGGTGGTGGACGCCTTGACCCAGTCAGAGGAGACGATCTGCTGGCCCTGCCAGTGGCCCTCATCGAGGTAGAGCTGACCGATCTTGAGCATGTCCGGTGCGGTTAGCTTTAAAGCGCAGCAGCCGGTGTGAGTGCCCTCTCCGTCCGCTGCCCAGGCGAATCCAGGCTGATGCAGGCCAACGCCAACATCCCAGCCCTCCCAGGCGGGCCGGGTGTCGATGTCGAGCGGGTCGAACAGCTTCTTTCGGGTGTAGTCCAGCACAGAGCGACCGACGGCGTTACGCAGCACCGCGCCGACAAGGTGGGCTGCTGCGTCGGAGTAGCAAAACCCGCACCCGGCGAGGCCACTAAGGCCCCGCCGACCAGTGCATCGGTGGCATCCTGCCCACGCACCAAGTCGAAGAGGGCCACCATGCCGGGCCCACCTTGGATCCCTGCAGTCATGGTGAGCAGCTGCCGCAGTGTCACTGATGCGATCTCATCCGTCATCGCCTCCGCATGGGCCGGAAGGAGTTCGGCAAGCGTTTGGTCTATGCGTAGGCGGCCTTCGTCAACGGCGATTCCAACCAGGATGCTCATCACGCTCTTCGTGACCGACCAGACATGGGCATGCTCGGTGGGCTCACGGTCGCGGTAATGGGACAGCACGACATCGCCCTCGACGCTCACCAAGAACGCACGGACGGCCCTCAGGCTCAGGTCACCCTTCGTGAGGCGTTGCTGGAGCTCCCGCTTCATCGCGCCGTAGTCGGGTGCACCGACCCGCGACCGTGGGACGGCGCTGGTGGATCCCGGGGACGATGCCCCCTCGACGGGCTCGGGCCCACCTGTGCATGCAGAGAGAAGGCCCCAAACGACCACAGACGTCATCAGGTGCAGCCATCGCGATCGTCGAGGCTCGGTAGGCGAACTCGCGCCCATGGCAGTGCTGCGGACTACGGGAGCAGCCGCAGATTCAAGGGCATTGCTCTACTGTGCCGTGCACGTGCGCGAAGAAGGCGTAGATCTGACCCGGAGGGATGCCCTCCGCGGCGGCCCCTGCGATCAGGTCATGCGCTAGGTCCGACCGGGTGCCAAACACTTCGGGATGCGCCTGGTTGAAGACGCTCAGTGTCCCCAAGCAACTTGCCCGCCCGCTCGGCTCATTAGGCGGTGCGGCTGACGCCGCCGACGGAGCAGCGATCAGCAACGTGACACCTAGTCCGGCTCCGACCCACGTCAACCTCATAACCAACGCCCCTGTTCCGCTCGGCCCTCAGTTCAAGGTACGAGCGGAACGCTGCCCTCGCGATAGTCCATCCGGGCCAAGAACAGTGCTGGTGCCAGGCACGGTTCCGTAGCTACGGGGGAGCTTGGGGCAAGCGCTTGAGTGCCGAGGTGTGGTCGCTTTTGAGGGCCGCTCGATACACGATCACGAGCCAGAACGCAGAAAAGGACGACTTGCCCCCTCCCACGCGGAGTGGGAGGGGGCGACAGTGCACTGCAAGGCTCACTTTCGTAGGTGGTCCGACAACGTGTGGACAGTGGGCTCAGGCGGCAATCAGGCGAGCAAGGCTGCCGTTGTGGCTCGGTCGCTAATCGCCGTGGTTTCGCTGATGGCGTGGCGCAGGTTTCGCTCGGGCCCCGACGTCACTCGATTGATGGCGTGGTCGGAACGCCTGATGATGGTGGTGGAGGGGGTGCCGCACGCCAGATGCATGGTCTTGTCGAGCCATTGACCCCGCACTGACCTGCCCCAAGACTGAGCGACAACCGGTTAGCAATGGGCGAGTGACAGAGCTGAGCCGGACATTGAGCCGGTCATCTAATCCGTGGCCTTGACTCCTTGCGGCGCACGAGTTCTTTGGCGACGCCAAGCAGAGATCCACTGCGGCATGGATGGATGGAAGCCAATCATGGCCAAGGCACTTCCTACTACGCTCATCGCTCGCCTGTCGATCGCAGTCCTGTGCTGCAGTATGGGATTGGCGCTCACGCCGCCCGCTTGGAGCGCGGCTGCAGATGGCGTCTTCGTGGTGACAACCACGGGAGATGCCGGCGACGCCCTGACTGTAGAGAACTGCGCCGCCGGAACTGGCGAGTGCACCCTGCGGGCAGCCATCCTCGCAGCGAACGCGCACGCCAACCTGGATGGGAAGCCTGACATCGTCGTGTTCGCCATCGAGGGCGCGGCGCCTCACGTCATAGCTCCTACGAGCGCTCTGCCCGTGCTCGGCGACCCGGTGACCATCGACGCCGGTCTCCCGGCCGCGTGGGCACCCCGGCGGGTGGAAGTCAGTGGCGCACAGTGCAACTCCACAGGAAACCCTTGTGAAGGGTTGGTGGTGGGCGGCTCTGACACCACCATCCGCGGATTGGCCCTGCACGAGTTCTTCGCCGGAATCCGGAACGTCGCCGGACGTGGAGACGGCCTCGTGGTCGAGGGAAACTTCATCGGGACGAATGCAGAAGGAAGCGCGGTCGTCCAGCGTTCCTTCGCACCCACGAACCACGGCGTTTTCCTGACCAACGTTGCCGGCGTGCGGGTGGGAGGCGATCCCGCTCAAGGGCAGGGCAACGTCATCGCCGGGCACTCCTCGGGGGAGGTCGAAGGCGTCGCCACCCCACGGGTCGAAGTGCTGGGCAACTACCTCGGGGTGCTCGCCGACGGCGCCACCACGCGAAGCGCCCCAGAAGGTATCAGGCTGCAGCAGGCGAGCGACAGCCAGCTCGGCACCAGCGCAGCGCCGAACGTGATCTCGGGCGGCGCCTCGGGCTTGGGAATCGTTCTCTTCAACGCCGCAGGGACAAGGGTTCAAGGCAACAAGATCGGTGTTAACGCATCCGGGCGTGTACGCACGGGCAATGGGGGCATCGACGTCCAGTCCGAGGGTGTCCTGATCGGTGGAACAGGTGCCGGGAACGTGGTCTCGGGAGGGTTCGGAATCCACGTCGGCATGAATCCGGCAACGGGGGCGGAAGGCTCCAGCGTGGTGAGCCACAACTATGTCGGCACCGACAGCACAGGCACAGTCGCCATCCCGAATGTCAACGGAATATCCATGGGCGACACCGGCAGCGTGGTGGAGGACAACCTGATTGCCGGCAACTCCGGCAACGGACTGGTAATCGACACCTTCGCCGGGCCAGGACATCGAATTTCGGGCAACCGAATCGGTGTCGCTGCGGACGGAACCGCCTTGGGCAACGGTGGCTTTGGCGTCTTGGTGTCTGACGACTTCGAGGGAGGTGCCCACGTTGTCGGGGGCACGCCTGAACACGGCAACACAGTCGCCTTCAACGGCCAGGGTGGCATCGCGGTGGGGCATCGCGCAGAGATTCCCGGCCTGCCGCTGCCACAGGGTGTCACCATCCGATACAACTCGGTGCACGACAACGGCACGCAAGACGCTCCTGCCCTCGGGATAGACCTGCCCAGCCGGGCCTCCCTGGGTGCGCCGGACGGCATCGACGACCTCGACGCCGACACCGGTTCCAATGACCTCCAGAACGCTCCGGAGATCCTCTCCGCCACGACGACATCCACGTCGACCTTGGTCACGGGACGGCTGCGCAGCGCACCCGGTGAGCAGTTCGACATCGACCTCTACGAGAACCGCACGTGTGACGAGACCGGCTACGGCGAGGCAGAGAAGTTCGTAGCCACGCAGGCTGTCGCCACCTCTGGGTCGAGCAGCAGCACACCAGGAATGGCTACCTTCACTTTCACGGTGACACCGCCGGTGCCAGTCGGACACACTCTTTCCGCCACCGCTACGAACGCGAACGCAAGCACTTCCGAGCTGTCCCGGTGCGGTACCTCCTCACCTGGCGCGCAGGTGTCCTACACCGGGCCCACCACGGTGACCTACTCAGACCCGGCGACCCTCAGCGGCCGGCTCGAGACCGTGGCAGAACCCCCCCTCCCAATCGCGGGTCGGACCCTCTCGCTGACGTTGGGGAGCCTGTCGACGGTCACGGCCGGACCCACCAGTGCCGCAGGAACCGCTAGTGCCGGCCCCGTCACCGTCACACTGAAGCCCGGCCCCACCACGGCAACCACCGAGTTCGTCGGCGACGACATCTACAACGCCGCGACCGACAGCGAGCCCGTGACCGTCGAGAAGGAAGGCTGCACCCTCACCTACACGGGAGACACGTCCGCGACAGCCGGCAGCACAAGTACGCTCAGAGCCCAGTTCGGCGAAAGCGACGACAACCCTGGCGAGTGGTCCGGACATCTGCTTGACTTCGCGGTCAGCAGCGCGAGCGGAACTACCACGCACCACACGACGAGGACCGGCAACGCTGGCCTGGCCAGCACTACCATCCAGCTGCCGCCGGACGCACGCAGCGTGAATGTGAGCTTTGCGGGTGACGACTACTACCTCCCCTGCGCCACCTCTACCGACACCATGCTGACCATTCAGCCGGCGAATACCGTGGTCACCTACACCGGCCCCACCACGGCCACCTACTCAGACCCCGTCGCGCTTGGCGGACGGTTGGAGGTCGCCGGCGTCCCTGCGGCACCGATCACAGGGAAAAGCCTGTCCTTCACGCTGGGCCCGATGCCGACCGCGACCGCTGGCCCGACGGCGGCCGATGGGACCGCTATCACCACCCCGATCGCCGTGACCGCCGCACCCGGCCAGCGAAGCGTGATCACGACCTTCGCTGGAGACACGGCGTACAAGGAGGCGACTGACACGGACACCGTCACAGTGCTGCGCGAGGACTGCACCTTGACCTACACCGGAGGCCTACTCGTAGCCCCGCTTACCTCGACGACGCTGCGCGCCCAGTTCGGGGAGAGCGACACCACACCAGGAGACTGGGCAGGACACTCCCTAGAGTTCATCGTCCTCGACTCGACACTCACAACCACCCGCTACACCGCCGTCACAGACGCGCAAGGGGTCGCATCGCGAACCGTCGCCTTGCCGGCCAACGTCTATGCCGTCGGAGTCACCTTCGCCGGAGATGAGCTCTACAACCCCTGCCGAACCGCCAGCGACACCGTGTTTACAGTCGAGCAGGCAGGAGCCAAGGTAACCGGAGGCGGCTGGGTCAGCACCGGCATCGGCCGCACATCCTTCGGGTTCAACCTCATCCCGCAGGCAGGGGGCGCCTTCACCAGCCAGTTCCAGGTCCGCACGTCGGACAAGTCAACCTTCCACGGATCTGGGCCAGCGACGGCGACCGTGCTTTCCGCTAACTCAGTTCGCTGGACGGGTACCGGCCGATGGAACGGCTTGACCGGCTATGGCTACACGGTCATCGTCGTGGACAACGGATCCTCGGGCGCCAAGAAAGGCGACACCATCACGATCACCATCTATCGAGCGGGGGATCCTGCCCATCCCGCCTTTTCGACGGGTAGCCAGATGCTCAAGGGGGGCAATATCACCGTCCACTGACCACTTCGCCGGCCACAGGCACGAGCTGGTCTCCATCAACTCGGCGTTCTCCTCGACGAACTCCTTACCGAGTACCACCACGCCACGGGTGGGCGCCCGCGAACAAGTTCGTCCGGACAGCCTGTGTCTTTGACTGCCGGTGATCAACAGCCTGAATGCCGAAAAGGACGACCAGCCCCCTCCCACATGGTGTGGGAGGGGGCTTGCATGGTGCCAGACGGCCTTCAACCGGTGGACGCCCTGGCTGTGACTATCGGGCAGTGATGAGCTCAAGAAGCGTGAACGTGGTAGCTCGATCACTCATCGACGTTGCTCCTGTGAGGGAGTGGAGCATGTTCCGCTCCGGTCGGGATGCGCTTCGGTTGGCGGCGTAGTGATGTGCCCAGGTGTTCGTAGCCTGGAGAACTCCCAGTGCGGTCCCGGTCCAAGGGGCGGCTCGGTGGTCGCTTCGGTAGAGGGTCTCCAGCTCTCCACGCTTCCGAAGGGTGACGGTGCGGGCACGGCCCTCGAGGGCCCGCCCCTTGCCGTCGGAGAGGGGCACGCTTCGGTCAAGGAACGCCTCCCACTGCTCGTCGGTGACGGCTGTGTTCGCCAGGATCTCAAGTTCGCGTGAAAAGTCGTCGCTGAGGGTGTGGACGACGGCGAGGGCCTCCCGGGCCTGGGTGATCTTCGCGGCGGAGTACCGGGTGTGCTTGACCTTGTACTCCTGGCCTCGTTCGCTGAGAGCCAGGTCACGAGTGTTGTCACAGACCGTAGCGGTGACCGTCCGCTTGAACGTGGTGGCGATGGATCGGTCGAAGCTGGTGGTGGCCAGCAGGTTGGGTCGGAAGTCGAAGCCCATGGGGCTCGTGATGGTCGCAGGCACGGAGACCTCGACCCAGGCGATGGCTCCTCCTCGCAGCAGTCCTGCGGATGAGATGACGAGGTCGTCGTCGAGGAGGTTGGCGACGGTGGTCAGCAGCCACTCTCTGTATTGGTGCATGACGTAGCCGGTGCCGAAGAGGCCGAGGACGGCGTTGGTGTCGGAGCGGGTGATGGCCTGCCGGTCGGGCAGGGTCTCCCAGTGCACGGGCGAGTCCTGTGGGTCGAGGTGGGTCATCGCGTCGATGTCGGACTGGGTCTCCACGGCGATGCGCCTGGAGACGGCGGTCCAGTGGAAGAGGCGGCGTTCGACATCGTCGACGGGGATAGGGCCGGTGTAGTGGTTGGTCTCCTCGCCTTGTTGTTCGGCGCGGTAGTGCCCAAGGAGATCAAGGAAGCCAAGCGAGCCTGTCAACTTTTCTGTGTAAGTGAGGGTCATTGGTTAGAGGTAGGGGTTGATGCGGTCGGGGTAGATGAGGGCGAGCTCGCCCAGGGCTGCCTTCCAGCCGTTGACGACGCCGCCTTCGACCAGTCGGGGGATGGATTGGCGGTCCTTGCCCTTGCCGGTTTGCTTGGCCCGTTCGCGGGCTCGTTTGTCCTCGATGTTGCGGATCGCGAGCCAGAGCAGCTTGACGACGGCGTCGTCGCTGGGGAAGTGGCCGCGGTTCTTGATGATCTTGCGGAGCTGGTAGTTCAGCGACTCGATCGAGTTCGTGGTGTAGATGACCTTGCGCAGCGCCGGCCCGAACGCCAGGAAGGGGACGAACCGGTCCCAGGCGTTGCGCCAGGCCGCGACGGCTGCGGGGTACTTCGTGCCCAGTGTCGAGCTCGCGAACACGCTCAGCACGGTCATGGCGGCGTCCTCGTCGGCGGCGGTGTAGATCGGGCGCAGCAGCGCCGCGACGGGCTTGCGGTCGGAGTAGGACACGAACCGCATCGAGGCCCGGATGAGGTGTACCACGCACGTTTGGACCATCGCCTGCGGCCAGGCCTGCTCGATCGCCTCGGGAAAGCCGGTCAGGCCGTCGCAGCAGACGATCAGGACGTCCTTGACGCCGCGGTTGGCCAGCTGGGCGCACACGCCGGCCCAGAACTTCGCTCCCTCGCTGGCTTGGACCCAGATCCCCAGGACGTGCTTGACGCCGTCCATGTCGACGCCAACGGCGATGTGCGCGGAACGGTTGGTGACGTGGGCGCCGTCGCGGACCTTGACCACGAGCGCGTCGAGATAGATCACCGGGTAGAACGCCTCGAGCGGGCGGGACTGCCAGGCGGTGACCTCCTCGAGGACGGCGTCGGTGACGTTGCTGATCGTCTCGTGCGACAGCTCGGTGCCCAACGTCGTGGCGAGGTGGTGCTGGATGTCGCGGATCGTCATCCCACCCGCGTACAAGGAGATGATCATGTCCTCCAGACCGCCCACGCCCTTGGGCACCAGCGCCGAAGCAAACGTGCCCTGCCGATCGCGTGGGCTGTCCAGACGAATGTCACCGACCTCGGTGCCCACCGTCTTCGGCGTCGAGCCGTTGCGAGAGTTCCCAGAGCCGCGACCGGCGGGGTCACCCCGCTCGTAGCCCAGATGATCGGTGAGCTCGGTGGACATCCCCCGCTCGAGGACGGCCCTGATCATTTCGGGAAGGAACCCGCCCTCGCCCGTGAGGGCCACACCTCGCTCGTCGGTGGCGGCCATCAACCGGTCGAGCATGTCGTCGCCGAACATCTCCTGCCGCAACCGCCGCGCCTCGGACGGCCCGCTCTCCTGCGAGGCCTTCTCTTGCTCATCGGTCATGCTCACAGTCAATCTCCTTCAGATCGGAGACCACCTCTTACACAGACCATCTGACACGCCCCCTTCCGAGGTCCAACCGTCCGCGACCGCGTCCCCGTCGCCTTCCACACCTTCACCGTCGCCTAGCAGCAAGACCCCCACGGAGACGTCGCAGCCACCGACACCTGCACCGAAGCCGACCCCGTCACCGAGCAAGCCATCGGTCGCTCCGGTGCCTGCTGCCAAGGGCACCGCGTTGGCCGCTGCCGGCGCCCTGACAGTCAAGGGTCGGGCGCCGAAGACCGGGTACTCACGGGATCAGTTCGGCCAAGCGTGGTACGACGCGGACCGCAATGGCTGCGATACGCGCAATGACATCCTCCGGAGAGACCTCAAGAACTTCACCCTGAAGGCGGGCACGAATGGCTGCCTCGTCCTCCGTGGCACCCTCACTGACCCGTATACCGCCGCGACGCTCAAGTTCATTCGCGGTTCTAGTACGAGCTCGGCGGTGCAGATCGACCACGTCGTGGCCCTCTCGGATGCATGGCAAAAGGGGGCGCAGCAACTGAGCACGTCAAGGCGTACTGCGTTCGCGAACGACCCGTTGAACCTGCTGGCGGTGGATGGACCGACCAACGCTGCCAAGGGCGCCGGTGATGCTGCCACCTGGCTTCCGCGCACGAAGACTTACCGCTGTGCTTACGTGGCTCGCCAGGTCGCGGTCAAGGCGAGGTACGCCCTGTGGGTCACCCCCAGTGAGCGAGACGCGATCGTGCGGATCCTGCAAGGGTGCCCGACGCAGAAGTTGCCGTCCTCAAAAGCCGTCCCGTTGGGTGGCGGGACCGTCGAGACAGTGACACCACCGAAGAAGGCATCCCCGCCAACACCGGCGCCGGAGCCGGCGAAGCCGTCAAGCAAGGTGGACCTCCAGTTCGACACCTGCAAGGCAGCCAAGGCAGCCGGATACGGGCCCTACTACTCGGGCAAGGACGCGGAGTACGACTGGTACCGGGACGCCGACAGCGATGGCATCGTCTGCGAGTAGTGGCCGATGCTGAGACGCTCGGGTTCTCTGGACACCTCGCTCTCGGAGATGCTGACGAGATGGCTCCGTCCGCAGTTCGCCGGGCAGTGGTTCAGTGCTGCGCCTGCAGCCCAGCGTCCGGCTCATCTTCGACGTATCTCTCGCGTCAAACGGGGACCACTTGCGGTGTGACCCTCGTTGCACTCATCTTCGCAGTGATGTTTTGGCCATTTGCTGCTTGGTGGCTATAGCAATCGCCCGTCCTAAGGCAGCATCATTTGTTCATGGCCAAGCAGACGACAGTGACGATCACCGATGACCTCGACGGATCTAAGAATGCTGCGGAGGTCTCGTTCAGCCTCGACGGCCGTACATGGGTGATCGACCTCAGCGCGAAGAACCGTGCAGCACTCGAGAAGGCGCTCAACCCCTACATCGCCAAGGCGACTGAGCAGAGTAAGGGTCGAGGGAACAAGACCGCTCGCTCCGTATCCCGAGGAAAGCCGCGCGCTGACCTGGCTGCCGTCCGCGCTTGGGCGAAAGACAATGGTCATCAGGTCAGCGACCGGGGCCGTATCAACGCGAACCTGTTGGCTGCATACGAGGCAGCGCGCTGATCTTGGGCGGCACCTGTCGTGCCGCGTGTATGTGACACAAAGCCAGCACTTACCGCCGACACGGCGACCCTGATCCCTTGGGATCAGGGGAGCTCAGCCGATCCTCTCGCCTTGCCACCTGGGAAGATTTTCGATCTCTGCTTCGGCTTCCGGGGAGGGCCAAGGGGGTGCCCGATCCGGGAGAGTAAGCATGAACTCGTCGTCTATCGGCCACACCGTGATGACTGGGGTCACAGCTTGGACTAAGGCTTTGAACAGTTCCAGAGGCGCGATAGACGTTGGGTCCTCGAGCGCTTCGACCAGCTCTTCGGGCAACTGGTCAAAGCTCCACGCTCGATACGGCTTCATCCCGTCGTCCTCAACATCTGCGATGAGGGTGACGCTTCGCCTGCGCCCACTGGACTGAATCTCCACCCATGACTGCCACAGGTATCCCATGGGTGCGCCAGAGAAGATGGAGAAATCTACGTACGCGTCGTCGCGCTCACCGGCACTTACGGCAGCGTGCGCCAGTAGCCCCCCTTGCGACTGTTCGAAGTCCATGACGAAGGTGCCCACCTCTAAACGTTGGCCAGGTTGCGTCCTGCTAACTTCGGCCGCCGGGATAGGGCGGTCTAACCTAGGCCTTGCAGACATAACGATCGGCCCCTTTCCGCTCCGACATCGAATCAAGCTGCAAACGGCTGCACGGGCAGTCCTAACTGACGTGAGAACCGTGGGGTTGCTCCCGGGACCTAGCAAGTAGCGAGCATCTGGGCCAAGGCGTCGTATTCGGCCTGAGTCACGGTGAGGGCGTACTTGCGCTTGACGGTCGTCCAGTTCGTCGCGTAAGAACACCAAGTTGACGTCAGTGGTGGCTTCCAGGTCTCGGGTCCGCTGTCGGCCTTGGCCTGGTTGACGGATCCTTCGACGGCGACGAGTTCGGGGCCGAGCAAGTCGTTGGCGAAGTCTTCTTTTTGCTGCGCTGTCCATGCCCAGCCACCGGAGCGGTGGGCGTTGGCCAAGGCAACGAGGTGGTCGATCTGGACATCAGCGGCTTGGGTCCAGTTTTCTAGGATGTAGGGGTCAACCCAGAACCCGGAGATGACGGCGCAGCCATCGGCCGTCAGGACTGGCTCACTCCGGGATTGGTTGATGAGCACTTCGTGCCGGGTGTTCTGGCAGTCCCCATCAGCGTCGATCCAGTGGTTCCATGAGTCGCGGTTGTAGGCCACGGTGGTGTTGTGGGGGGCGATGTTCAACCCATTCAACCTCGGGTCAATAGCACCGGAGTCATCGGTGAAGTATCCAGCGACGTCGCCAAGAACATGGGTGGAGCGGGAGATGTACACGCTAGCCGTGCCATCAGTGCCGAGCTTTGCCATGGCAGCGTTCGCAATGGTCTGGCCAGCACGCTCTGTGTTGACGCTGGACGACGAGCCCGGGGTGCCCTCCCCCGTTGGGTAGACCTGCAGATATCCGACGCCGCTGGCCTGCGTGGCGGTGAGGTTCATCGCGATCGCGGCGGCACCGGTGCTCGGTATGCCGCCCTTGCCAGCGGGGGCCAGGCTCACCGTGGACCCAGAGGATGGCTTGACGCCCGAGCGGGTGTCCCTGATCCGCGTGGGGACGATCGGGACAAACAAGCCACGGCTGCTTGTCTCGTCAGAGGCGCCAGTGTAGTAACCGGCAATGTCGGCGATGAGGTGAGTTGCGGTGCTCGTGTAGATCTTCACGGTGCCGGTCTCGCTTAGGGGCACGGTAACCAAGCCGGCGGCGGTCTGCCCTACGCGGGTCAGGTTGATATTCGAGTACGCGCCCGCTGCCGCGCTGTAAGTGAAAGGCATGACCTGCACCCAGCCGGCGCCGCTGGCCTGCGTGGCGGTCACGTTGAGTACCACTGCCGATGCCCCAACTTGCGGGACGCCTCCCTTACCGGCGACCTCGAAGTACGTAGTTGACCCCGACGCGGCCTTGGGACGGGGCGGTATCTGCATTGTGCTGGGAGCGCCGGCTAGGCTCTCGCAGGGAATCCCGTCGTTGTCACCGTCGAGCTGGGCTATGTCACCGAAGTACAGGTGGTAATACCAGAACCAGTCGTTTGCGGCAGTCCAGCTGGTGAAATCCCCGCAATTCATGCTGTCATCGGGCGACATCGGGTGGTTCCCGAGTCCCTCCCTGGTGTCGAGCACCCGGACCGGGGTGAGTGCCTCGAACCGGCCCGACGCGACCGACGAAGCGGGGGTGTAGTAGCCGAAGGCGTCGGCGAGCAAGTGCCCGCCGCCGGAGGAGTACAGCGTGACGGTGCCGTTGTCACCGACAGGAACGGTGAC
Organism: Knoellia terrae; assembly: GCF_048606435.1. Taxonomy (NCBI): domain Bacteria; kingdom Bacillati; phylum Actinomycetota; class Actinomycetes; order Micrococcales; family Intrasporangiaceae; genus Knoellia; species Knoellia terrae. Next base: position 111,477 of record NZ_JBMBWH010000003.1, read on the forward strand.
CATGTTGGCGATGCTCTGGCCTGTGTACTCGACGTTCAGGTTCGAGGAAGAGCCGACAGCGGATTGACCGGTGGGGTAAACCTGCATCCATCCCGCCCGGGTCGCCTGCGTCACGGTTACGTTCAGCACGACCGCCGAGGCACCCGTGACGGGGACTCCGCCGCGCCCGGCGACCTTCAGGATCACTGACCCCCCTGCCGGGACCACAGCCTTGGAGGCACCTAACCCGGTTCGAGTGTCCAGCACCCGGCTCGGGGTCAGCGGCACCATCCGTGACGTAGTGGCGGCTGATGCGGATCCTTCCTGCGCCATCCCCGTGGCGGGCAATGCCCCTGCGTAAGCGAGCGCCACAACGAGCCCTAGTGCCAGCCGACTCCACCACGCATCGCGACGCATCGCGCACCCCGTTATCCCTGAGCAACAAACTGCAGTTTCGAGTGTCCCACCAGTGACCCGCGGGGTCTGCAGATTGCCGATATCGCCAGCCCACGATCACGAAGGAGGGTGGAGCCGCTTCGATTTTCCTCCTGCCCGTGCCGGCCCAAGAACTTGGGGCGAAGATTTGGCATCCGCCTCCCTCGCGCCGACCCGTATGGTTCGATTCGGCTTGGCAGTAGTGATGACGACTTGGGGTGTGGGCGTTGATGAAGCGGAAGTCGATGTGGGCGGCGCTGTGCGCGGCGGTTCTGGCAGGGGGCGGAGTAGTTGCGGCGTCGAGTCCGGCAACCGCTGGCACCGCCATTCAAACCAGCACGGTCGCTTGGGGGCAGTCTGGTGATGTGCCGGTGGCGGCCAACTACGGCGGTGACGCCCGGCGCGAGCTGGCCGTCTGGCGCCCCGGCAACGGAACCTGGTACGTGCGCAACGTCGGCAACTACCAGTGGGGTGTGAGCACCGACCTCCCCGCAGCGGCCGACTTCACCGGTGACGGCAAGGCCGACATCGCCGTCTTCCGCCCCTCCAACGGCACCTGGTACCTGCGTGGCGGCTCCGCCATCAAGTGGGGGCAGGCCGGCGACGTCCCGGTCGCCGCCGACTACACCGGCGACGGCAAGGCCGACATCGCGGTGTTCCGGCCCTCGACTGGCACCTGGTACATCCGCGGCCTGGGCAACATCCGCTGGGGCCAGTCCGGTGACGTCCCCACGCCGGCCAACTACCTCACGGCTGACAAGAAGGTCGAGCTGGCGGTGTTCCGGCCCTCGATGGGGACCTGGTACGTCCGCGGTGGAAGCACCTACTCGTGGGGTCAGTCGGGTGACCGCCCGGTGCCGTCGACCTACACCGGGGGCGCTGCCTCTAGCATCGCCGTGTGGCGCCCCGGCTCGGGGGTTTGGTTCGTCCGTGGCGGTGACACTGTCACCTGGGGCCGCAACGGTGACGTTCCTCAGGCGGGCGACTTTCTGGGGAACGCCAAGGCCGACCGTGTCGTCTGGCGCCCCTCAAACGGCACTTGGTATCTGCGGTACGAGGTACCGACGACTACGCCTACGCCACCACCGCCGCCGCCTCCCTCGAGTGGCTGCGACTCCTCCTATCCCGGAGTGTGCCTTCCACCGCCCCCGCCGGACCTTGACTGCGGCGACATCCCATACCGGAACTTCGTTGTCTTCCAACCGGACCCGCACGGCTTCGACGGAAACTTCGATGGCATCGGCTGCGAGCTCTGACTTAGATCGCACCTCGGCCTCAAGGACCGCGCCCCGGCGGAAGTCGTGGGGGGCTGTCCCACATCTCCGGGACGGACATGGGTACTTGACACAAAGGTCAGCGAGTTCCTAGGGAGGACTCATCCGACTCAGGCACCCCCGCCGGTTGGCGCATGACCACCTGCGCGCCTAGGCGTCTGGGGCATTGGCCGCTGCCGGCGCGGTGTGAGCGTCATTGTCGACAGAACGATGAGGGGACTGCGGTGTCCATGGACGTGGCTCGTCCAAGTCTCGGACACGCCGCTACCACAGCTTCCCACCATGTGAATTGAACCGGCCCGCGATCCGCCTCGTAAGAGGCGGACCGTCGCCCGACCCAACTGCCACCGCTGGAGTAACACCAGGGGGCGGCTCGTCTGTGTCGCGAGGAGCGCAGGTTCGACGGGTGGTCCTACGACCCCACAGAGGCTCTGTCGAAAAGAGACCGTTGCGCTCGCCTAGAGTGTTAGCGCCTTCGCGCGTGTCATGTGCGCGGCAGCCACGTCGCCATCATGGGCACTCGTCCGGCCGGCCGCACCCTGTGCCTAGCAGCCCTGTCATCTGCAGGTTGGTCCCTGAGGGTCCGACGCGACAGCGATGGAGGCTGTTGCGTTGATAAGAAACGTGACGTTCCCGCAGGTTGCAGGTCGGGTGCTGGCGTGTCATGGGCGTGATTTCTTGCGTCGTTGTTGTGACGCTTGGAGGCATCGGCCGGGGTTGGGACGGGGCCTCAGGCGATTTGAGGTGCGGAGCCTTTCGGGGACGGAGAGGGGCGAGAGGTCCTAGGTGACGCGAGGGCTGGCTAGGTTGAACGCCGCCCAGGGTGGCAACGTAACGGTCGCGCGACGCAAGGGCGCGTCGGTCCACTCACGGGCCACGTGCGGGTACGCCCACTTGCGCAGCGTGCCGATGTAGTGGGCATGTCTATGCCTCCCAAGTTCGATCTCGCCTACCAGTCCGCCGAGCGAGCCAACTGTGACCCTTGGCAGTGGTACACCCTCGACGACTTTGTCGAGGCCGGGTTTGATCGTGACCTGCTCGAAGCGCAGGCATGGCTGGACGCAGACGTCTACCCAGATCAGGCCATGGCGTACAAGGCGCTGGGTATGTCGCCGGAGGACGCGTGGGCGTGGGGGATGGTTCCGGAGGCTGTCCGGTCGTTCGTGGACTGCGGATTCCAAAAAGACGAAACATGGGACTGGGCCTACTCCGGCGCCTTCGGGTACGAAGCCATGTTCTGGCGTGACGCCGGATACACGCCGACGCAGGCCGCCGCGCTTCGGACCGTCACCAAGCCGATCGCCCAGGCGGTGCTTTGGGCGGTCACCGGGCTGCCGTTCGCTGACGCATTGGAACATGCCACGCACGGAGCGAACCCGGCCGACTTCCTCACATTGCCGGAAACGGACGCCACCGCCGGTGACGCAGCGGCCGAGGACTTGCTCGAGGACGACGAAGTCCCTTACGACCACAACTTCGTCTGGTGACTTCATCGACTCAAGGTGAAACGGCACACCACATCGCCATCGGTGAACCGTTGGTTCGCTGCAGACGGTCGTGTAACTGCCGCCTCCTGCCGATAGAACTGACATGAGCATCTACTCGCCGTTCGACGATCTGCAGCACTCCTTCATTTACGGAGACGATGGGACTGAGGATTCCCGCCACCACCGGGAGGTCTACCTAGAGGTCCTCAACTGTGAAGAGGTTGAGGCCCAGCGATGGTTCGCGTGCGGGATCAGTCCCACAGACGCCCAACGGTTCGTCGCCATGGGGATGACCCTCGAAGAGGCTGGGTCGTGGGGCCTGAACGCAGCCATGGTCGAACGGTTCCGGGCGCTCGGATTCGTCAAGAGCGAAGCGCGGAACTGGGCGCTCGCAGGGATCTGGCCCGATCACGCGGTTCACTGGCGACGTTGCGGACAGGACTGGGTGAGCGCCCGCAAGATCATCGATCACAGCGATAGCGCGGCGGCTGCCCTCGCGTGGACACTCGTCGACGCCGCTCCATGGGACGTCTGGGGGATGGCCACGTCTGGAAGAAGGCCTGGAGCAGCCCTATCGGAACAGGTACGCAGGCAAGTTGAGAAGGGTGAGTGAGTTGCATAGCCCCTGCATCATGGCGAACCTTTCGTACGAGGGGCCTCGGCCGAGCTGTAGCCGGGCGACTATCTAGCGCCGATAGGTCCCGCGGACGAGAGGTCGCATTGAAGGCAAAGTCGCCCCTTGGCGGCGCCGCCGCCGGTGACTTCGGGGCGCCGAAGCACCTTCACTACGACGTTCTGACGGGGCGTCCCTTCGTAGAAGTACCTGGTCCCAAACTCGTAGACATGTTCGGTGGGCGCGCAATGGCCCACGGTCAACCCGTCCGAGGATCGTGCCGATACCAAGGACATGAGCAACAACGACCAAACCAGCCGCCAGCAAGAACCACCACCGCCCGCGAAGTTGTGGCGCTTAGACACCTTTCCAGGCATCCTGCCCGCACTGCCCCATGGTGAACTCACCCTCATCCTCTTCAGGGCGTCCACATCATCTGCGGCATGGTGGGGCATCGTGGGGCGCCTTATCGAGGACGCCCTCAATGCAGGCCAACGCGTCGATCTTGTCCGCGTCGACGGCGTCATGAACGATGACCTGCGTGCGATGATTGACTGGAACGACGGCTCAGGACTGCTCCACGTAATCGACGACACCGACCTCGACGTCATGCCGTGGCACCAAGAATTGCGACCTCACACCTACCAGTGCAAGGTCCCCACCCTCCACAATGTCAACGCAGTACTAGGGCCCCTCAAGTCCAACCCCCGGCCCAGCATGCTCATCCTCGACCACTTCCAGCGGGCCCGTCCCTGGCGCGGCGAAGGCCCCCCAACGTACCCGGACGGGGTGAACCTCCCACCCAGCCCCGTCGACGAAGACCGAGCCGCACAAGTTCACGCCTACGCCCGCTACCGGAAGGACGCTCCCACAGTTGTCGTGTGGCATGGCGAGCACGTAACCCGCCGGGACACCGTCGACCCGCTCCTACTCGATACTCGGCTCATCATCGAACCCGCCATCGACGCTCAGGGCATGGGATATGCCCGCGCCCTCGTACGTAATGACCTGATCAACCAGCGACGAGCGGACATTGCAAAGTATGTTCGCCGTCCGGGCGCGGGGACATAACCAAGGCTGCATCAGCCAGCGTTATGGAACACCACGACTGATCACTGACCGCGCCAGAGGTGCCGCGACATTCATTATGTCGGAGGCGCGTCTGCGTGTTCTGTCCAGCCCGCTCAAACGGCGCGCTGTTGGAGCCCGCATGTGGCCGCTACGACTGCCGGGCCTGATCTACGTGAATGGTTCTGTCGGAGTGCTGCCCTGCCGATACATAGGCCCCCGAACGCCAAGCGCAATTGCCGCTGGTCGAGGCGCTGCTCAGACGTAACCGAGGCCTCTGTACGGCGCGGGGCCCGACTCGATATGTGCAAGGCGTCCTTGGGTTGCCAACTCATTTCTCAGCCCCGACCCAACAATCCATAGTGCTGACGAGCAGGACCGACGGATCGCGATGGCCCTGCTAATGCGCGTCGTGACAGATGCGAGCCGGCAGCGGCTACATGACGCAGGGTGCCACGTCGCAGCACCGCCGCTAAGCGTGCGTCTTATCGCCCACTGTGGGCACCCCAATCCGCCCAGATAGGGCGCGCCCGCGACCCGCCGCCAACCGCCCACAGTGCCCTGCGCTGGCCGCGCCGCGGCCCGGCGACCACGGCGTCTGGCGGCCAGAATGGGGAGGGTCATCCGGCTTACCGATGCTCCGGTGGGCGGCTCAAGGGACTGGCGAGAAGTCGGCCCTTGGGGAATGTAATCGGGGCAGGTCCAGTCACGGCGTAGACGGTGAGGTGGCGGCATCAATCTCTAGGATGAGATCCCGGCAAGCCTTGGCCGCTGCCAATAGGTCGCGCTCCTCAAGGACAATCTGGTCGTTTGTCACGGCAATTCCAGTGCGATTGATTTTTGTCATGGTGGACGATCGGCCCTTCTGCTGCCGACGAGTAAGAGTCCCCAGACCATGTGCGACTGCATTCCTGGCTTCAGCTAAGCCCTCTATTTGCAGCCAATTGGGCGAGATCGTGTGCCACTTTTTGAAGGCGTCCTTCTGCGCCTCCCAAGTCCTGGTCACGTCGATCGCTACTTGTTCCCAAACTTTGCCGCGCACGGGGTCAGCCATTGGGTCGACGGCACGTTCGGTGTGGTCAATCAAGCGATCCGCGCAGTATGCCTCCGTGATAGAAAGCAGTCGCAGTAGCGTTGCCTGACGCTGGACCTGCCGGGGATCCGGCCCCCCAACAGCGAGACGGCGGCTGACCCGAATTGCAGGTCGGTAGCTGGCTAGCGCCTTTTGATGCATCCCGAGGGTCTGAAACAAGAGGCGTGTCGCGTCCTCAGCCCGCGCGCTTAGGACTGCTGGAACCACGATCGTGCCACCTCAATCACCATCTGGTCCAAGCGATCTTCCCTATTGGCCTCGGCCTGTGACTCGTCCATCAGTGCGAGGCTCCACAACATGAGTGGCCGCCACGATGGACCAACTCGATCTAGCGCGCCGACGACCACGAGCTCCTCGGACAGCCCCAGCCTGCCAAGGGCAGCAGCCGCTGTGGCTGCGAGCGCGGGAGCGCCTTCCCGAACGCTCTCGACGAGCCAGGCATAGTGCTCATGCCGGGTTGTAGATCGTCGGATGCTGCCTGCCGCGTCGACGAGCCACATCTTCTGCCAAGTGCTGAAGTTCTCTTCGCGCGAGAGGGCGTCCAGTTGTACGCGGATGGCTGTACGTGCCGCCTTCCCCGTGGCCCCCAGGGCCACGAGGTACTTGGCCGCCTGGGGCGTTAATGCAGGCTCAAATCGCAGAACCGCCGACATGTACTCAAGAGGCTGGGTATTTCCAGCCGCGCCCAAGATTGGCAGAGATCGGCTGAGGAGCGATTCCGTTATTGCCGCGTCTTGGCTGGATTGAACTTCGTCGGATTCATCCTCTTCGAGCCACAACTCCCAAGTGCGAGTTGCAGCACGCACTTGCGCCTCGTCGACGGCATCATCTGTCCGATCTTTGGTATGCGACTCTTGGATCGCGTCGGTGTCTGCTACTCCCTCGATCTCGGAGCCGGACAAACCCAGTGGAGGTTCGACGCTCTCGTCCTCGTCGCTGTAGTCGCTTTCAAAAAAGAGGCGCAAGCCATCGAGTTCCGTGTCCTCGTCAAACAGTCGCCCTTCGGCATCCGAGAATGCCGTGAGCGAGGCTCGGTAGTTGCGCTTCCCATAGGTGTACGTCTTGCTCTCGTTGAGAACCAGGCCCAAGGTCCGCACTTCCGCGGCGCAAGCTTCGAGTGCGTTGCGGGCTGCTCCGAGCGAAGCCGTAGCAATTCGGAAGTCGTCCGAAAACGTGTAGACGTCATAGCCTGCCCGTCGCAGTCGGCGAGCGGCTGGGGCTATATAGGTGTCACCGAGAATATCGCTTGCTTTGTGTACCTGCGGAAGTCCAACTCGTCGCCCCATTATACGCTCAAGAAGGACCATTAAAGCCTCTATTGCTAGAGCCTCTCCTGTCTGCGCGAGTAGTTCATCGTGGAGCAACTCGTGGTCGATGAATTCGTAATATGCTGAGACGTCGGTTTTGCTTATATAGCGCGCATTTGGAGAAGCTAGCGGGGACTCACGGAAGGTGGCAATGGGTGGCCTGTTGACAAGCTCCTGAGGAAGGGATTCTGCGATGAGTGTGACCAAGGCGCGATAGAGCACTCGATCCTCGAGCGATATCTCGCTAATGGGGCGCATGCCCTTTCGGTTCTTGTCGACGAAGACAATTGAGGCGGGGGGTCCCGGCCTTTCGCGCCGGTAGCGACCCTTCAGCCAGCCGGCGATTGCCGGGCCGCGGTCGACCAGGGCCAAGCGATCCCACCGTCTCGGCATCAACCGGTTCGTTGTAGAGAGCTCAGCAGCCGCCGCCGCATCGAGATCCAAGCGTTGCAGCAGAGCGTTCGCGAGCACCATGCCACGGGATCTTGCCATTCAAAAGGCCCAAATTGCCTCGGCTCAAGGATCTTGGCTGCGATTTGGCCGCCGAGCTGCGGCGCGGGACCGGGTCTTGCCGAAGAGCTGGCCCATTCGCAAGCGGGCTCAGGCGCCGCGGCTGGTCGCGTCCATGCCCAGACATCCCATCCAGCTCCGACGCCGATCGACAGCTGCCGCCAGCCTCGAGGGATACAAGGCTTCGCGTCTGCGGCGCCGGCTGATGGGCCGCTCACGCGTCATACAACCGGGGGTGTGGCCGTAGCTGCGTCACACTGCCGCTGCTGGGCGTCCCAAGGGGTGTCAAGGAGTTGGAGCCTCTGCAGGCGAGGAAGTGGCCCCCGACCGCATGATGAGTTGGTCGGCAAGGTCGACGGTGGCGAGATACCACCAGAAGATCCAATCGAGATAGGCCTCGTCGTACTCACGACGCTGATCAGCCTTACTGTGGCGCAGGTCGAACTGGTTGGCGATCTGGAAAAGTGCGCCTTCGTCTCTTGACAGCATTGTTGTTTGGAGGAGCTGACGCCGATCCTCAAGCAGTCGCGCCAGAGCGACGACCGCACTGCGCTTAGCCTCCCGATCGGCGCTTCGAGAGCGGAATAGTGCCACTGCGTGCCGGCGGGCGTCGCGGTCCGCACCTACGGCTTGGACCCGCTCGATCAACGTGTCGCGGCCATCGTCGGTCACGCGGACGAGTCTGCCAACGTCCTCGCCCGCGTCAGCCAACTGCAGATCGATGCCCGCGACGCCGAGGATGCGGTTGACACGCCATCGGTAGAGTTCCTGTCCGACGGAGGTGGAGAAGTCTCCGTAGTGCCAGTGCTGCCAGTACGAGTGGTATGACCGCGACCGCGGCCGCGCAACGAGGTCATGCAAGGCTTCGACCAAGTCGTAGAAGAGGTCAGTGTTGTTTTCCGGGTCCCAACTGTCACGACTCGCTTGGAGCGGCCATAGGTCGGGAACACCCAAGCGCTCGACTAATACCATCGACGGATCCATGCCAAGGTCGGCGTCGCCGGCATCCTCGCAGCCGCCTGGAAAGGTGTGCTCGAAGTAGCCGTGCGCGTGAAGGTCGCGGATTGTTTGCAGAAACCATTCACCCAGCCGGGAAGGGTCGGCAGCAAGCGGCCGAGGCGCATGCCGTTGGCTCCAGTACGGTCGCGGTTGCGCTTGGGTCGGAAAGGTTACCGCGGAGTTGGCGAGCCACTTCAGAACGCCCTTTGAGGAGACGTCATTGGCGCCGGCGTTGGAACCCCAAAAGCCACCTTCCGCAGCAGCGACCCGGGCGAGGTGCTCACGGGCCGCCGTGCCAGTAAATGCCTCCTCCAACAAGAGTTGGGCCCGGTCTTGCCAGTTCTGCGTGCCGAGGTCGGGGGCGTCGCCCAACACCAACGCCTCGGCAGTGAACAGTGTCTGGGGCCAGCGCAGTTCGAGGTTTGCGAGCGGTATCACACGCCAACGGTAACCGCCTACCCAGATCGACCAACTCGAGCTGGCCCAACTTGGCGAATCGCTCTTGTCCGCGTCTCATCGCCGCATAACGCCCAGATTGGGCCTCTGTCGCAGGTCTCTTCGTAGGGCGGCTTCCGAGAGATCTCTGGGCGGGTTGACCCGTGGGTCGAGGTCGTGCGCCTGAGTGCAAGCGCAAGCTGATCAGGCGCAGGTGATGGTCCCAAGATTCGGTCACCTCTCCGGAACCGCGACCACGTCGGCAGCGCTCCATCGGCCGGATCTGTCCGACCCGCTCCATATCCTTTAGGAGGATGACCGGAGTCGTGCACGACCGGCTCCAGACCGCCCGCCGGTCAAGAAAGGGACGCGATGTCGGAGAAGCAGTACCGCGACAAGATCGTGGCGATCAAGAAGCAGCAGGCCACTGACGAGACGAATCGCGGGAAGGCGCGGGCAGCCGCCGGGAAGCATCGCGCCGACGCGGCTAAGGAGCTTCAGAAGATCACGCCGCGCACCAGCGCCAGCATGGCTCGGACCTACCAGCGCAACGCGGAGAACCTGGAGAAGAGGGCTCAGGCCGAGGACAAGAAGGTGACCGCCCTCTCGGTCAAGCTCAGCAAGTCAGCAGGAGACTTGGCAACGGCTGAGGAGAACCTCGCCCGTGAGATCAAGAGTTCGGCGAAGAAGGAGGAGAACAAGAAAAAGGCCGAGGCTCGAACCAGGGAGCAGGCGGATGCTCGGCGTCAGCAGAAGGAGAAGAGTCATGCCCGCGAGATCGCCCGGCTCTCCAGCCCGACGGTGCACTACGTGACGGTTCAGCCGCCGAAGCCAGAGATTCTCCGAGTCCTCTACCTGACCGCCAACCCTGAGATGGACCTCCGAACCGAGGTCGAGGTTCGTGACGTTCAGCAGGCAGTCAAACGTGCGCTACACCGAGATCTCATCAACATCGAGTACCGGCCCGCAGCTACCCCTGAGGACCTACTCGACGGTCTGAACGACGTCCGACCCCACGTTGTCCACTTTTCCGGCCACGCCGGCGATGCCGCGGTCTTGTTCGACAACGCCAGCGTCGACAGCCCCGACGGGCGCGACGTTCCATTTGAGCTGCTGGCTCGTGCCCTTGGCGCCACCGCTGAACCGCCGAAGCTGCTGGTCCTGAATGGCTGCGACACCCTTGACGGAGCCGAGGTCTTGCTTGCGGCGACCCCGGTGATCATCGCAATGGAGACCGAGATCAGCGACCTGGCTGCTAGTGCCTTCGCCGCCAGGTTCTACGCTGCGATTGCCTCAGCGCAGCCGATCGGGCCGGCGCTACGCCAAGGTGCAGTCGTACTGGACCTCATGGGGCTGGACGAGGGTTGGAAGCCCACCCTGCTCTCACGCGACGATCTCGACGTCAACGACTTGGTCTTGGTTCGAGTCGCAGGCGAGTAGAGAAGCCGTGTACGACAAGCGGCCGCGGCCTTCAGGATCCTCTCTATCGGGACGTCGAAGCTGCGTCCTACCGCCGCCTGTCGTCGGGTGTCGATCAACGACGAGGACTGGCTTCACTGCTTTGCAAGTGGCCAAAATGGTGGTCCCGAAGGCATCTGGAGTGGTAGGCAGGGCCGGTGCGGGCTCGTTGGGCGATGGCAGTCGGTGGCTTCACCGCGCTGTTGATCACCCCAGCGTTTGCACTGTCCTACTTCACTGCATACGCCGTGCCGGGCGAGTCACCGAGACCGTGGCTGGCTGTGCTGCAGAACCCGCTAGCTAATGCTGGCCTGTTGGAGCCCGGCTCTATCAGCGTCTACGACAGCTACGGCGTGCTCTACCTCGCGGCCTGGGTGCTGGCCCTGGCCGGGTCGGTGACCCTGGTGCGTTCTCAGTTTGGCCGGGCCGCGCCCTGGCTGCGGCGTGCCTGGGTCGGCGCGCTTGGGTGCCTGGCCCTGGTCGCGGTCGGGATTCTGGGGGACTACGCGATACCCAGCGACGTCGTGGGCAGTGTCGGGTTCGTCCTGACCGGTCTGGGGTTCGTGGGGGCGACCGTCGCGTTTGCGTTCCTGGGATTCGCCCTTCGTCGCTACATCGGTGCCAGCTGGTGGGTGGCATGGTCTGTGGCTGCCCTGGGGGTGGTCTCAGTGTTCGGGGGCATGGTCCTGGTGGGTCACGTCCCCTCCGGGCCCGGCTCCGGGTTCGCCGTGGCCGCGATGGTCGTCGCGGCAAGCCACCGCGCAAGTCGCGTCGCCTCCGTCACGACCTGACTGCCTCGGCACTCCCGCAGGCCGTCACAGATGCGGCTGGCATCCTCGGTCGCCCGGGGTACAGGGCAGCAAGAGCGCGAACGCTGACCCGCGTTACACCGCCGCGTGACAACCTTCCGACGACGGCCCGGTGCCCCTTGGACCGGCGCGTAGTGTCGAAGGCGGTTGCTGTATCTGCCGACGACGGGCAGTCTCGAGCCATCGCCGGATCTCCAAGCGACCTGTAGGGGGCTATATGGATGCCTTTGCCCGCGGATTCGCGGCCGCCGCGGTCCCAGGCCTCCTCAGTGCTGGGATCACAAGGATGCTGATGCGAGCGGTAGCGCTAGTCACTAACACAGGGACGGAGTTCACCCCCCGGGGGTTGGTCATTATCTCCGCTATCTACACCGCCGCGCTGCTCCCTGGCTGCGTGGCTCTTGCTGCAAATCGAAGGCGCTGGCCATGGGTGCTCTTCGGCGGCGGGGTGGCCTTCCTCGGCTACGCCGCGATCGTCATCGGCGTTCAGGAGACAGAGGCTGCTCATGACCTCACGCCCACTCGGTGGGTCATGTTGGTGCTCCTGCTGCTGGCGATGCTCCTTATCTATGCGGCCCAAGCAGTGGTCGCGGCCCGATGGGCGCGCCGCGAGCCCCTGATTGGCTAATCCCCCGAGCAGTGGTCAACGGATGACTCTTCCTGCCACCACCGCCGACTGGGCACCCCCACTGCACGTTTAGCCGCATCGACAAGCGCACAGCGGCGCCCTGCCTTGGCGTGAGGTGAAGCTCGAGGTGCGTCACAGCGCCGCTTGTCCGGCCCGACCTCCGAATGTTCGCCGTCACGATCGTCCGGTCTGAACCGTTGGCCAGGTCGCGAGCGAAGGTGGGCCAAGGAGGTGGGACTAGACAACACCCTAGTGTTCACCTTCATGCTGGAAGTCGTGACCATCAAGTCAGAGATGCTTCGCCTAATCGGCGAGCAGGGCTCGCTGAAGGACTCCGATCTTGCTCGCCTGCTGGGCGTAGCGCATAAACAGGTCAACCAGGCGGCTCGGGGCTTGGCTGCCTCAGGGTTGATCTCTCGGGTTCCTGGACCAGACGGCGTCATCCGCAACCAGCCTGACAGCTGCGGATACAAACGGTCGATGGATGGCGCCCGCTAGACGGATAGCACGCCTTGCCGAGCCGTCACTTGGGCCGAAGCCGAATCTCGGGAGTCTAGGCCCTGGAACACTCGTGCAGCGGGAGCACCTGTGGCAGCTCGGCTTCGAGGAACACCGGCTTCAGGTTGTCCCCGCCGCTAACGTTCCCGAGGCAGGTCTGGTCGGGTGGAACACTGTCGGGCCCATTCCGAACGCACCTGGGCTCTACTGCTTCGTTGGTCAACAGGAGCAAGACGAACTACGAGTCTTCTACGTTGGCATGACGACCCACCTGTGGATGGTCGCGAAAGGGCAGCTCCCCGGCGGTCTCGCTCGCGGTGGCCAGCGATACGGGAGACCTCGGCACGCTGGCGCCACTCGCCAACGTGAACGCTGCAGTCGCTCGTATGTCAGCCAACGGGCGGGTCTTCTCTCACTGGCTGCGCCCAGTAGAGATTCCCGACGCCGGCAAGGCCAGGTCACTCTCCGCGCTGAGGAATCGCGGCTCATCTCGATTTGAGATCTCCGGAACGCCGGCTGGAACCGCGCGTAGGACATCGAGAGACTCCCTTCTCGCACGCCAGCATGGCCAGAATGCCAACCGAGGAAGTCGCGTCACACCGCCGCATGACCCTCGCGACGAGTCATGCTCGAAGGAGCGCCTGACCGTTGCGGTGAGGGCGAGGTCTGCTCACGCAGGTCTTGGAACCGGCGACTTTTGCATGACTCAGTTCAACTCGTGATGAAGAAATGCTATCGGCGGCCACGGAAGACACCTGCCAGAACGACCGTGCCGTAGCTGCCGTGCTCCGCGAGGTGCTGCCCGCCTAACGAGACTCCTGCCCCACCGTGGCCTCTGCCGCGGAGGGAGTAGTCCGGTCATTCGTCGTTGGGGCGAACTTGGATTCGCCCCTGAACGTCCCCAGTGAGCGGCGTAGCAGGATCCCGAGCTTAGGTGGCCCGGAACTATCAATAGGGGGCCTTTCGGGCGAGCCGATTGTTCGCTATCTTCCGAACGGAAGGGGGGCGACGCTCATGCGGATCGCGTACGTCATAGTCCTCGCCGGAGTGCTGGTGGCTACATCGTGCGCGTCCGGAGGGGAGTCCCCACCTGCGTCGACGCCGGCCGCCCCCACCACGGCCGCGCCAGCCAGCCCCACGACCCCGAGTGAGACTCCCAGTCCTTTGACCCCGAGTGGGACGCCCAGTCCTGTGCCGATGACGTGGGCGCAGGTGTTCGACGCTGACGAGGACGCCGTCGTCAAGCTCACTGTCCTGACCTGCGAGGAGGGACAGATGACCGGGAGCGGCTTCCTCGTGGAGCCAGACGTCGTCGTCACCGCTGCCCATGTCGTCGCAGGCGCGGGTGCCATATCTGTGCAGACTCCCGGCGACGATGTCGTCACGGCCGTGGTCCTAGGCACCGACCCCAGCACCGACACTGCACTGGTACGGCTCGAAACGCCTGTCGACGTGACGCCGCTCGAGCTCGCGGAGGAGGTCCCATCCCGCGGCTCTGAGCTCGCTGTCCTCGGATACCCGCTCGGCGCCTACACAGTTCGGATCGCGCGAGGTGTCGTCGCCGGGCTACCTATGCCGGTCGACTACGGCGACCAGCAAGTTGCGCGGGCATTCACTACGGATGCTGCGACCAACGCCGGTAACAGTGGGGGGCCGGTGGTCGATGAACGCGGCATGGTCATCGGCCTGCTCAGCGGGGGCAGGGAGTGGGCTGACGCAGAACAGACGCGCCCCGTCGAAGGCACCAACTACGTTATCCCTATCCCGGACGTCCGGTCCGGAGTCGAGCAGTGGTCGAACCTTGAGGGGACTGACAACGCGGGGTGTGGGAAGGACCCGGACCCCGAGGCGCCGGACCTCGAGCCCAGTCACCCCGCCGACGAGCCGGTGGCCGCGACAATCGCCAACATGCTCAACGCCCACGGCGAAGCGATCAACCGAGGCGACTACGAGTCGGCCTTTGCTATGTTCACGCCGCGTGCCCAGGAGTCACTCGGGGGTCTACGAGCGTGGGGCGACGCCCTAGATCAGTCGTACTGGACAGAGGTGGAGGTGCTCGAAGCGGTCGAAACCGACGTTGGAGCTACAGCCCGCGTCGCGCTCCAAACAGAGGACCTCACAGATAACGGCGAGCGCTGCACCGCCTTCGTCCTCAACTACACCTTCGTGCTCAGCGACTCCGGGCTCCTCATCGATAAGGCGAAGGCCGCCTCGCGGTCCAACTGCTGACGAGAAGCTGCGCTCCGTGCCATCGGGCGTGAGTTCGGGGATGCCGATTGAGGACTGACGCCATTGACCGAGACGCTAGTAACGAGGCCGGGCCGCGGTCGGCCATGAAGACTAGAAGCGCAGCTGGTCCAGCGGTACAGCGACTTCAATTCGATTCAAGACTCCCTGCCCAACAACTCACCCTCGAGGCAGCCGAGGTGACGCTCGCCCCCATTTCGGAGGCGGCGGCAACGTCCGGACATGCCGCCGAGCCGGCAGGGCAGGAACGGCTCTGGCAAAAACTCATGAGCGGGGTCACAATGGCACATGGCCCAGGAGCGCACGCCCAGCACCGGGACGGTCTTCCCCGACCTACGCGGAGATGGCCGCTCGCTTCGCGCGACTTGGTACCAGCGACGCTGCGCCCCCGCTGATCTTGACGAGTCTGCGACCATAGATCACCTCGGATCCATCGCCCTTGAGTCTTCCCGCCAGCACCGCCTTCGAGTCACAGCCTGGCCACGGTAATCGTATGGAGAACTCTGATGTCGCCGCGCTGCTGATCTCATTCTCGGCCTTAGCCGTTAGCCTGGGCACCTTTGTTACAAACAAGAAGCAGGACAAACGGGAACTGTTCCTGCGCGTCCACGAGCGGCTTATCGACCCTGAGATTCAACGTGGCCGAATGCTCCTGTATGAGCGCGTCAAGACGGTCGACGATGCTGCCCGTCTGCACCAGCAGGAGCCGGAGAACTATCAGCTGATCAACCGATCCCTAGGAATGTTTGACATCTTCGCCATGTACGTCCTTCGGGGATACATCGACCGCGAGCTCGCATTGCAGGAATGGGGACACGCCTTCGCCCGTGTCTTTCAACGGGCACTCCCTTTCATTGAGTATCGCCTTGGCAGCCAAACGTGGACAACCTGGACCCATCTCCGTGTGTTCGGAGACGAAGCGGTCAGATGGCACGAAGCCCGTCTCGCAGAGGATTCATCAAGCCGCACCATCCGGGAATGACGGTTGTTCGCAGACGTCCGCATCTGCCGCTGAGGTCGTGACTTCCAGGGCGTTCACGCGGCTACGGGAACCGTCGGTGGGGGTGGGCGTACCGGTCGTAGTCCGGCGGCCAGAGCACCCCGTACCGGTCCGTACGGCAGCTCAGGCAGACAGATCCAGCGGCTTCGCGCAGGCGTAACGCGACCCGGGCGGTGCCGCCGCAGCCCGCGCAGCGGGCCAGTACCAGCTCCTGGTCGACCCGTTGCCACTCTGGCCCGAATCGGCCGCGGAGCAGCTGGTGGACCGCGCCGCGCTTGCCCATCTGGACGAGGTCGGCGCGACCGGTGTCCGCGACGGCCACGTAGGCGTCACCGACGACGCGGGCCGCATCCTGCAGCCACTTGTGCCCGGGGGGAGGAGCGCCATGGACCGCGGCAATCTGCCGGATGAGGGCAGGGGGTTCCGCCAGCCGTTTGGCCAAAGCAGTCAGGCCGGCGCCGCTCACCGCCGGACCGGCCAGGCGGGGGTGGTGCGGGTCGGCGCCGATCTCGGGGGAGGTCGGATGCATGACGGCCATGACCAACCGTTGCAGCCGAGGGTCGTCGATCAGATGCACCCGAGTGGTGCGCCCTCCCGGGCCGAGCGCCGTCCGGATCTGGCCCAGCCACCGATGCCAGTCGGCGCCGAGGCTGTCCTGTAGGCCGACGCCGCGCCGGAGGTCGTTGACCGCCGCGGTTAGACGGGGCAGGACCTTGGCTGCGGGGCCCCCTTCGTACGTGCCGGTGCTGACCAGCTCCCAGGTGTCGTGACCGTCGTGGATGGCGAGCCGGACGGTGACCTCGACCCGGTGCCGCGGGACGTGATCGGGTTCCTGGAGGACCTCGTGCACGGCGGTGAGTGTGAGCCCTTCGCCCATGAGGTCGCGGGCCACGGCGGATCTGGGATCGGCGAGCGCCCCGAGAAGGTCGATCAGACGCTCGTGGTGGACCCCGGTGGGGTTCGGGGCGAGGGCCACGTCGAGGGCCTTCTGCGCGAGATCGGCGACCGTGCGCAAACGGACCAGCTCCAGCTCGCCGTCGTGGTAGCGCCTGCTCAGGGCGGCCCGGGTGGTGTGTTCTTGGAGGTCGTCGAGGTCCAGCCGGTCGAGGCGACCTTCCTGGACGGCTTCGAGTGCGGCCACTTGCCGGTGCGCCTCGCGTGCGGTGGCGTCGAGTTCGGGGACGGGGGAGTCGGGCGGCGCCAGCCGCGGCAGCGCCAGGTTGGCTGTGAACCCCTGTGCCAGCAGCTGGATCAGGAAGTCGTGTTGGACCGGCGGGATGGGGGCGTGTCGGCTCCGGATGCGGTGGCCGTCCGCCTGCACGAAGTGGTACTGGGGCGGCCCCCGGCGCGCGGACGCCTCCAGGCTGGCCGCACCGCCGTTGAGCTCCACCGGGAGACCGGCGAACACGTGTGCGGGCCCGCTAGGGGCATTGCCGACCTCCGCCAGGTAGTCCCGGATCTCGGCGGGTCGGCCGGGCGCCAACCAGAAGCCTGACGGAGGGAAGACCCCACGGATGGTGCCCGTCTCGCCGTGGCCGCCGGGCATGGCCAGGGTGAAGGTGCCGGTCGCGTACTCGTCGAGGTGATCCAGAATGCTGCGGCACAGGTTCCGGGTCGAGTACCGCAGCGTCGCTTTTGAGGTGTAGTTGATCGTCCAGACCGCGTCGGGTCGGTGCAGGTTGCGCAGCGCCTCGGTGCTGTAGCCGCTGTCGGCCAGGTGTCTGGCACAGCGCACCTGGTCCCACACCTGCCCGTTCTCGTCTCTGGTGCCCAGGTGGGCCAGGAACCAGACGACGAGGCCGGCCTGGTCGGGAGCGGGCGAGCCGTCCGAGAGGAACACCTGGCTGCGGGTGCTCCGCACCAGTACGGGCCGGGGTCGGTAGGAAGGGGTGTCGACGTACAGGTAGCGGGCCTCGCCCGGTTTGAGGGACACGTCGGGCCACTGCTCAGGCCCACCGTCGTCGAAGGCGCCGGGGACCACCGTGGCGGTGGCCGTGCCCGGGGGAGCCGGATTGTTGCCGGCATAGGGGGCCCTCCCATGGAGCATGTGAGGGGCGGTTTTCTGCCTGGCCAGGGCACCGCGCTGCCCGAACCACTTCGCTTCCAGTCGGGCGGCCTGCCCTTGCCGGTACAGGGTCTCTTCGGTCTCGTCGCCGAACTCCTGCATCCGTAAACCGGTGACGGCACCGATGGCAGGAACCCGCCCGGTGTCGACCATCCTGCGCAGCTCGTACACGACCGGACCCATGGCAAAACCGTCCCGCCCGCTGCGGGGCCACTCCCGAGAAAACAGGACCCCGGGCCGGTACTCGGCGAGGACGGACATGGCCAGCCAGTACGCCGCCGGCTGGTGGTACGCGGCGTCGATCTTGGTGCCGCTGCCGGTTTGGAGCGCGATCAGGATCCCTTGCGGGAGCAGGTCGGTGACCACCAGGGTCCAGGTTTTGATGGACCGACCCGTCCGGTTGAGGTCGTCGCTGAGGTGCAGCACGGACTCGTGCTGGAGGCGGCGGGTGAGTTCGGACCGTCCGCCGATGGCGTCAATGGCGGGCATGGCATTGATCCCGAACGTGGTGGCGAAATATTCGACGCTTTCGCACAGGCCCTTGATGGTCGAGGTGATGGCTGGTCCGGAGTGTTCGGCACTGGCGCGGTCGAACAGCAGCAGGCAGGAGTCGTCGATCCGCTCCACCCACCTAGGGTCGGCCCAGTCGGCGATCTGCAGTTCAGGACCCGGTGCGGGCTTCGGTGTGGTGGTGGGAGTCAGCCGGCCGCCGGGGGCCCGCGAAGCCGCCGGTCGACGTCCCGTCCGGGGGCTACTGTCGCGTGTGGTGAGCGTCATTGGATGGCCTTTCTCACTGGTGCGGATCGAGGTACGCGGATGATCAGCCTGCTCCATACTACGGTGGTGGCGTAATGTACTCCGGGTGGGAGAAGGTGGGCTTCGCCCCCTGACATTGGCCGTGCTGCGCCGCTGGATGGGCGGCGGTACCGGCCCGATCGGCGTGCGGACCAGCCCGCAGACGCTGACCCGGCTGCTGGGGTCGCCGTCCGCGAGGGCCGTTCTGGCCGACCCGCCGGGGGTCGAGGTGATCGAGCTGGGCGGGGTCCGGCTGAACCTGACCCTCTCGGGGCACCGCGCGCTGTGGGCCTTGGCCGTGGCCCGGCTCGACCCGTCATGGCCCGCCACCGCCGACGGGTCCGCCACCATCGTTGGCCCCCGCGCGACACCTGCAGTCCACGAGCAGCCGCAGCCCGACCTGGACCGGGCGACCGGCCAGGGCCGCGTCGACCACGGCGTGGAGCTCCACGGCGGCGACACCCGATCCTGACCCGCCGCCGGGGATGGCGTCCACGGCGGGGGAGACGACCTCAAGCCGGGCCGGGCACCGACAGGTCGCCGGTCGTCGAGCAGGCAGTCCTGAAGCGGCCCCGTCGTGTCGCCCGGTGACCAGCCCGCCGGGGACCGCCGCCGTGCCACGCGTGGCCCGCCCATTGGTGATCGGGGAGCCGCTGGCCAGCGGGCGAGCGCGGCGGCTCATCCGAGGCTCCCCGAGGACCAGAGCACCCGGACCCGCCCACCGGCGACCCAGAGCAGCAACGACGCCTCACCCGGCGCGCCCGCGGCCGCCGCGACCAGGCGCGCGCCAACCGGACCGGACAGCCCCATCGCCTCTGAGGCAGCGTCTCTAGGAGCCGGCCAAGGCCCCGGGAAGGGGGGCGAGAAGGCGTCGGGCTCAAACCCGACCATCGGTGCCCGATCGGATTTCAGCGGCCGTACACGTCGGGCGAAGGCCCGGGATTCCGGGGCCTTCGCCCGAGTATCGGTGTCCGAGGGGGGACTTGAACCCCCACCCTCTATACGAGGACTAGCACCTCAAGCTAGCGCGTCTGCCATTTCCGCCACCCGGACGAGGTGGCTGCCTGCTCCGCGGGGCGGTGCCTGCAACGAGCGGGAACTTTACACGGCATACCGGCACAACCGGAAATCGGCTGCGACACCTAGGCTGGACGGCATGACCCAGAGCACGCAGAGCCGGCCCGAGGACGAGGTCGTCAGGATCTGCCAGGACCTCATCCGGATCGACACGTCGAACTACGGTGACGGCTCGGGGCCGGGGGAGCGGGCCGCGGCGGACCACGTGGCCGGGCTGTTCCGCGAGGTCGGGCTGGACCCGGAGATCGTCGAGTCCGACCCCGGTCGGGCCTCGGTCGTCGTGCGGATCCCCGGCGCCGACCGCGAGCGTGGCGGCCTGTGCATCCACGGCCACCTCGACGTCGTGCCGGCCAACGCGGCCGACTGGGAGGTCGACCCCTTCTCCGGCCTCGAGCGGGACGGCTGCATCTGGGGACGCGGCGCCGTCGACATGAAGGACATGGACGCGATGATCATCGCCTGCGTCCGGCACATCGCCCGCGAGGGGATCGTCCCGCCGCGCGACCTCGTCATCGCCCTCTTCGCCGACGAGGAGGCCGGGGGAGTCAAGGGTTCCCACCACCTCGTCGACACCCGCCCCGACCTCTTCGAGGGCGTCACGGAGGCGATCAGCGAGGTGGGCGGCTACAGCGTCACCGTGCCGACGTCCGACGGGGGCGAGAAGCGCGCCTACCTGCTCCAGACCGCCGAGAAGGGCATCGCCTGGATCCGCCTCACCGCGACCGGGCGGGCCGGCCACGGGTCGGTCCCCAACGACGAGAACCCCATCGCCCGTCTGGCAGAGGCCCTGACCCGGCTCGCGGCGCACAAGTGGCCGCGTGAGTTCATCCCGTCGGTCCGCACCCTGCTCGACGGCCTGAGCGAGATCACCGGCGTCCCGTACTCCGACGAGGACCTCGACGAGCTCCTCGACCACCTCGGCGGAGCCCAGGGGTTCGTGCGCGGCACGCTCCAGGACACGAGCAACGCGACGATGCTCGACGCCGGCTACAAGCACAACGTCATCCCGCAGCAGGCGAGCGCCAACGTCGACTGCCGCTTCCTGCCGGGACACGAGGAGGACCTGATGCGCACGATCGCCGACCTCGTCGGCGAGCACGTCACCATCGAGGTCATCCACCGCGACATCGCCCTCGACGCCCCGTTCGAGGGAGCGCTCGTCGACGCCATGGTCGCCGCGCTGCGCTCGGAGGACCCGGACGCCGAGGTCCTGCCCTACTGCCTCTCCGGCGGCACCGACAACAAGGCGCTCTCGCTGCTGGGGATCACCGGCTACGGGTTCGCCCCGCTGCGGCTGCCGGCGGACCTCGACTTCGCGCCGATGTTCCATGGGATCAACGAGCGGGTGCCGACCGAATCGCTGAGGTTCGGCGCGCGCGTGCTCCAGCGTCTCATCGAGACCTGCTGACCCGCACCGCCCGGACGGTCAGGACGCGCGACGGGCGCGAATGATCTTGCGGCGCAGCCATGCTCGCGTGACGCCACCGATGTAGATCCGCGTGCGGTGCAGCTCCCAGTGGCCGTACTCGGCGTGCTCGGTGAGGGCGCGCCGGATGTCCCCCCGGCGGGTGTCGCGTCCGAACGACAGGACCCGATACTCGTACTCGACCATCGACCCATTGTGGGGTACGACCCGCTACGGTTCTGACCATGAGCGCCGACCCGCGTGCCGCCCTGTCCCTCCTCGTCTCCGCCTTCGAACGCCACCTCGAGGCCTGCTCCGGCCGTCGCGGCGAGGACGACCCGACGGTGGCCGCGGCCTACGACGACCTGCTCGACGCCTTCGAGACCTACGACAACGCGCTCTACGAGGCGTTCGGTGAGATGACCCCGCTCGACGTCTACACCGGCGACGACTCGGACTCGGAGGACGGGGACGACGAGGACGATCTCGACGAGGACGACGACGACGATGGCGGCGTCTACGCCGGCCTGGACGACGAGGACTTCGACGACGACTCCGACGACGAGGACGACGCCGACAGCAGCGGCTCCGCGAACGACGGCGCAGGCAGCACGGACCGCTCGCGCTGACCGGAGGCGGCGACCACCTCGCTGGTGGCCTGCTCGCGTCCCACTACCGTGAGCGCATGCGACTCGCGGTGAACCTCGGCTACATGGGGCTGTCCTCCAGCCAGGACATGCTGACCCTGGCGGTGGAGGCGGACCGCCTCGGCTACGACTCGGCATGGGTCGCCGAGGCCTACGGCAGCGACGCCGTCACCTTCCTCTCCTGGATCGGCGCCAGGACCGAGCGCATCGCCCTCGGGTCGGCCGTCATGCAGATCCCGGCACGCACGCCCGCGATGACGGCAATGACCGCGGCGACCCTGGACCACCTCTCCGGAGGGCGGTTCCGGCTCGGTCTCGGGGTGTCCGGGCCACAGGTGAGCGAGGGCTGGCACGGCGTCCGTTTCGACAAGCCGCTCGGACGCACTCGGGAGTACGTCGAGATCGTGCGCCTGGCGCTGGAGCGCCAACGGCTCGAGTATGCCGGCCAGCACTTCACGCTGCCCCTGCCCGACGGACCGGGCAAGGCCCTCAAGCTCACCATCGCGCCGACGCAGGACCACCTGCCCGTCTACCTCGCCGCGGTCGGCCCGAGGAACCTCGAGCTCACCGGTGAGATCGCCGA
Source organism: Knoellia terrae (assembly GCF_048606435.1). Taxonomy (NCBI): domain Bacteria; kingdom Bacillati; phylum Actinomycetota; class Actinomycetes; order Micrococcales; family Intrasporangiaceae; genus Knoellia; species Knoellia terrae. Next base: position 133,889 of record NZ_JBMBWH010000003.1, read on the forward strand.
CGGCTGGCTCGCGATCTTCTTCTCGCCGGAGCACTCCGGTGAGGTCGTCGAGTCGATCGCGGCCGGCCGGCGCGCAGCCGGCCGGGGGACGGACACGCACCCGCTGGAGGGGTTCGACATCGTGCCGACGGTGCCGGTCGTCCTCACCCACGACGTCGAGGCGGGCGCCGCTGCGGTCGCCGCCTACTCGGCGCTCTACATCGGCGGCATGGGCTCGCGGGACAAGAACTTCTACAACCAGCTCGCCTGCCGGATGGGCTTCGAGGAGGAGGCCGCCCGGGTCCAGGAGCTGTTCCTCGCCGGGCAGCACCGCGACGCGGCCGCCGCGGTGCCGGTCGAGTTCATCGACGCGACGGCGCTCATCGGGCCGCCGGAGCGGATCCGTGAACGCGCCGCCCGCTACGCCGCTGCCGGGGTCACGACCCTCGGCGTGTCACCCTTTGCCCTGACTCTCGAGGAGCGGGTCGAGACCCTGCGGGTGATGGCCGACCTCGTCCCGACGACCGTGCAGGAAGCCCCCACCCCATGATCCTTGTCGACGCCCCCGTCGAGCTCAGCTACGTCGAGGCGGTGGTCCTCGGCATCGTCGAGGGCCTCACCGAGTACCTCCCCGTCTCCTCGACGGGGCACCTCACCATCGCCGAGAAGCTGCTCGGGATGCCGGTCGACGCACCGGCGGTCACGGCATACACCGCTCTCATCCAGATCGGCGCGATCCTCGCGACGTTCACGTACTTCGGCAAGAAGATCCTGCGCCTCTTCCTCGCCTGGGTGGCCGGACTGCGCAGCGCCGAAGCCCGGCAGGAGCACGACTACCAGCTGGCCTGGGCGGTGATCGTGGGGTCCCTGCCCGTCGTCGTCACCGCGCTGCTGCTCAAGGAGCTCATCTCGGGGCCGCTCCGCAGCCTCTGGGTGGTCGCCGGTGCCCTCATCCTGTGGAGCGCGGTCATGTGGGTCGCGGAGCGGCGCCACGACGTGCTCGCCTCGCAGGGCGTGCAGCGCGGGGAGGACGCCCTGACGATCAAGGACGGTCTCGTCATCGGCCTGGTGCAGTGCTTCTCGCTCGTCCCCGGCGTCTCCCGCTCGGGCGCGACCATCTCCGCCGGCCTCATGCGGGGCATCGACCGCGTGACCTCGACCGAGCTGTCCTTCTTCCTCGCGATCCCGGCGCTCACCGGGGCCGGGATCTACGAGACGTTCGACAACGTGGACGCTCTCAAGGCCCTCGGCGTCGGCCCCATCCTCACCGGCATGGTCGTCGCGTTCGTCGTCGCCTACGCCTCGATCGCCTGGCTGCTGAGGTTCGTCCAGACGAACTCGCTGGTGTCGTTCATCGCCTACCGCGTCGTGCTCGGCGCGCTCCTGCTCGTCGTGCTGGGCGCCGGCTGGCTCACCGCCACCTGAGCGGCCCTAGAGCCACCTCACCCGCTTGAAGGTCAGCCACAGGCCCGCGCAGACCACGCCCATGAGGGTGAGGACGGCGAAGTAGCCGTAGTGCCAGCGCAGCTCGGGCATGTGGTCGAAGTTCATCCCGTAGATCCCGGCGATCATCGTGGGGACGGCGGCGATGGCGACCCACGCCGAGATCTTGCGCATGTCCGCGTTCTGCTGCACCGAGATCTTGGCGAGGTTGGCGCTGAGCACGTCGCTGAGGAGGCGGTCGTAGCTGTCGATGCGGTCGGCGACGAAGTGCAGGTGGTCGTCGATGTCACGGAAGAGCAGCCGCAGCTCGTCATGGGGCAGCGGGGAGCGGCCGCTGGTGTGCAGCATGCGGAGCGGGACGACGAGCGGGGTGATGGCGCGGCGGAACTCGAGGACCTCCCGCTTGAGCCGGTAGATGACGTCCGAGGAGACGAGGCCGTCGGAGAAGACAGCCTCCTCGATCTCGTCGATGTCACGCGCGAGCTCCACGTCGATGTCGCGGTACTGGTCCACGACCTTGTCGATGATGGCGTGCAGGGCGGCCATCGGGCCGAGTGCCAGCTTCTCGCCGTCCTGCTCGAGCTCCTTCCGCACGCCCGCGAGCGGGCTGAGCTCGCCACGCCGGATGGTGAGGACGAAGTGCTTCCCGACGTGGACCATGAGCTCGCCGGTCTCGACGTCGGACGTCTCCTCGATGTAGCTCAGCGTCTTGAGGACGACGAAGACGTCCGTGCCGTACGGCTCGATCTTGGCGCGCTGGCGACCCATGACGGCATCCTCGAGCGCGAGCCGGTGCAGTCCCAGCCCGAGCTCGTCGTTGACGTTCTCGAGCTCCGCCATCGAGGGGTTCTTCAGCCCGATCCACAGGAAGTCGTCGGCGGCGCCGGAGGCCCTCATGGCGTCGAGCTCGTCACTGAGGTCGCCACACGAGGTGCGGACGCCGTCACGGTAGAGGGCCTTGTCGACGATCACGCGCGCCATTGTTGCCTACAGTGGGCGCCGTGGCTCTGCTTCTGCTCGTCCGGCACGGACACTCGACCGCGAACGCCGGCGCGGTCCTCGCCGGCTGGAGCGAGGGCGTCGGTCTGACCGACCGGGGACGCGACGAGGTGTCCCGCCTCGCAGGCCGCCTCACGGACGTGCCCGTCGCCCGGCTCGTGACGAGTCCCCTGCAGCGATGCCGCGAGACCGCCGACCTGCTGCTCCCCGGGTCCACGGCCGAGGTGGTCGACGACCTGGGGGAGTGCCACTACGGCGCCTGGACCGGCCGGCCGATCGCCGAGCTCACCTCGGACCCCCTCTGGCGCACCGTGCAGGACGACCCGGCGTCCGCGCGCTTCCCCGACAGCGACCGCTACGCCGCCGAGTCCCTCAGCGAGATGTCCGAGCGCATCGTCGACGCGATCGTGCGCATCGACGCGGAGGTCGAGGCCGAGCGCGGTCCGGAGGCCGTGTGGGTGGCCGTGAGCCACGGCGACCCGATCAAGGCGGTGCTCGCCGACGCGGTGGGGGCCGGCCTGGCCGGGCTGCAACGGGTCCACGTCGACCCGGCGTCGGTCTCGCTCGTGCGGCGCACCCGGGACCGGGCGATGGTCCTGGCCGTGAACTCGGCCGGCGACGCGCTCCGCCACGGGCTGACGACCGTTCCCGCGACCGTTCCCGTGGGCGACGCCACCGTCGGGGGCGGCACCGGCTAGAGTCGTTGTTGCACACGATTCGCAACAACGGAGGCGCGGCATGCATGTCCCGGACGGGTTCCTCGACGCTCCGACGTCGCTCGCCACGGCCGTCGTGGCGGCGAGTGGCGTCGCCCTCGCGTTGCGCCGGGCACGGGCCGAGCTCGACGACCGCACCGCACCGCTCGCCGGACTCGTCGCCGTGTTCGTCTTCGCCGCCCAGATGCTCAACTTCCCGGTGGGGGCGGGGACGTCGGGTCACCTCCTCGGTGGGACGCTCGCCGCGGTGCTCGTCGGGCCGTGGACCGCGACCCTGTGCCTCACCGTCGTCCTCACGGTCCAGGCGCTGCTCTTCGCCGACGGCGGCATCACCGCCCTCGGCACCAACGTCACCCTGATGGGCGTCGTCGGCGTGTGGTCCGGCTGGCTGGTCTTCGTCGGACTGCGCCGGGTGCTCCGCTCGGCGGGGCCCTCGGCGGTGCCCGCGATGGCCGGCGTCGCGGGGTTCCTCTCGGTGCCCGCGACGGCGCTGGCGTTCACCGCCCTGTATGCCGTGGGCGGACGAGCGCCCATCCCGCTCGACACGCTCGTGGCGACGATGCTCGGCTGGCACACCCTCATCGGGGTCGGTGAGGGCGTCATCACCCTGCTGGCCGTCGGCAGCATCATCGCCACGCGGCCCGACCTCGTCCACGGGGCCCGGGGCCTCACCGCCGCGCGACCCCTCGAGATCCGCACGGGGGCCGCGGCGTGAGCGCCCCCACCCGGCAGCGCGTCTCGACCTCCCGGCTCGTCGTCGCCGGCCTCGGCATCTGTGTCCTCCTCGCCGGGGTCGTCTCGGTGTGGGCCTCGGCCAACCCGGACGGCCTGGAGTTCGTCGCGGAGCGGCTCGGTTTCGGGGGCACCGCGGGCGAGCACGCCGCCGCCGACTCGCCGCTGGCCGACTACGGCACCGCCGGTGTCGACAACCCCCGGCTGTCGGGCGGGCTGGCCGGCGTCATCGGTGTCGCCGTGGTCGCGGTCGTCGCCTTCGGCCTGATGCACCTCCTGCGTCGTCGCGGCGACGCCGGCGACGACGACTGACGTGGGTGGTGAGCTCAGTCCCCACCTGCACGTCGAGGGGACCTCGGTCGTCCACCGGCTCCCGGCCCACACCAAGCTCGTCGGCCTCGTCGTGTTCGTGCTCCTCGTCGTCGCGATGCCGCGAGACGCCCACGACCACCGGGGCGCCATGCTGGCCGTCGCCCTCGCCGTCGTCGTGGCGACCCGCGTGCCGTGGCGCCACGTGCTTCCCCGGCTCGCCGTGGAGACGCCGTTCGTCGTCTTCGCGCTGGTGCTGCCGTTCGTCGCCGTCGGCCCACGGATGCAGGCGGGGCCGTTCACCGTCTCGCGCGACGGTGTCGAGGCAGGGGTGGCGCTCCTGCTCACCGCGACGACCAGCGTCCTCATGGCGGTGGCCTTCGCGACGACCACGTCGAGCCGCGACCTCGTCCGTGCCCTGCAGGAGCTCGGTGTCCCCGACCGGCTCGTCCAGATCCTCGCCTTCATGGTCCGCTACCTCGGGGTGGTCGGGTCACAGGCGCAACGGATGAAGGTGGCCCGGGAGTCGCGGGCCTTCGCGCCTCGCAGCGTGCGGTCCTGGCCGGTTCTCGCGTCGAGTGCCGGCGCCCTGTTCATCCGCAGCTACGAGCGGGGTGAGCGGGTCCACCTCGCGATGCTGTCGCGCGGCTACACCGGCCGGATGCCCGTGACCGACCCGCTCCGCGCCTCGGCCGCCGACTGGGCCGTCGCGCTCGTGCCGGCGATGCTTGCCGTGGCAGCCCTCGTCCTGGGGCGCCTCGGATGAGCATCCCCGTCCTCGAGGTGGCGGGACTCGCCTTCGCCTACCCCGACGGCCACCAGGCCCTCTTCGGCGTGGACCTGCACATCCACCGTGGCGAGCGGGTGGCCCTGCTCGGGCCCAACGGCGCGGGGAAGACGACCCTCGTCCTGCACCTCAACGGGATCCTCGAGGCAGGGGCCGGGACGGTGTCCGTCTCCGGCCTCGCGGTCACCCCGGCCAACCACCTCGAGATCCGTCGCCGGGTGGGCATCGTCTTCCAGGACCCCGACGACCAGCTCTTCATGCCGACGGTGAGGGACGACGTCGCGTTCGGCCCGGCGAACCTCGGGCTGCGCGGCGACGACCTGGCGGCCCGCGTGGACGCCGCACTCAGCGCCGTCGACATGACGGCATACGCCGACCGGCCGCCGCACCACCTCTCGTTCGGCCAACGGCGCCGGGTCGCGATCGCGACGGTGCTCGCCATGGAGCCGGAGATCCTCGTCCTCGACGAGCCGTCGTCGAACCTCGACCCGACGTCGCGCCGGGAGCTGGGGGAGCTCATCACCTCGCTGGACGTCACCGTGCTCATGGTCACGCACGACCTGCCGTTCGCCCTCGAGCTCTGCGAGCGGTCGGTGGTGCTGTCTGACGGCGTCGTCGTGGCCGACGGCCCGACCCGCGGGCTGCTGGCCGATGCACCGCTGCTCCGCAGCCACCGCCTCGAGCTCCCGTGGGGCTTCACGGGTTAGTCTGCGCGCATGGCGATCAGTGACTTCGACCCGCCAGAGCGCTTCGTCGCCGGCACCGTGGGCCCTCCCGGGGGCCGCACCTTCTTCCTCCAGGCCCGTGGCGGTGGCCGCCTGGTGTCCGTGTCGATCGAGAAGGTGCAGGTGAGCATCCTCGCCGAGCGCATCTCCGACCTGCTCGACACCGTCGGTGGGCCCGAGGGCTCCGAGGCCGTGGCGGAGCACCACACCGACTCCGAGGCGCTCGAGACCCCGATCGAGGACGAGTTCCGGGTCGACACCGTCAGCCTGGCCTGGGACGAGGACCGCTCGAGCGTCGTCATCGAGTGCCACGACCGTGACCCGGAGGAGGAGACCCCGGCTGACTCCGTCCGGGTGGTTCTCGACCCGACCAGCGCCCGGGCCTTCGCCCGCCGATGCCTGGCCATCGTCGCGGCCGGTCGCCCGCCCTGCCCGTTCTGCGGGCAGCCGCTCGACCCCGAGGGGCACATCTGCCCCCGGTCCAACGGCTACAAGCGCTAGCCATGGGCACCGAGGTCGAGGACCTCCTCGCCCTCGGCGAGGTCGAGCTGCTGGGCCGCATCGTCGACTCGTCCAACGGAGCCGTCCTCGTCCGCGTCACGCGCGACGATCACTCGCGGCTCGCGATCCACAAGCCGGTCGCCCTCGAGCGGCCGCTGTGGGACTACCCCGACGGCACGCTCGCGGGTCGTGAGCGGGCGGCATACCTCGTGAGCGAGGCCGGCGGGTTCGGCATCGTGCCGCCGACCGTCCTCCACGACGGGCCCTGGGGCCCGGCCTCCAGCCAGGAGTGGATCGGCGACCCCGAGACGCCCGCCGAGCTCGTCGTCGACGTGGTCGCCCCTGACGCCGTCCCGGACGGGTGGCGCGAGGTGCTGCGCGGGGAGACGCCGGACGGGCAGGAGGTCGTCGTGGCGCACTCCGTCGAGCCGGAGGTGCGGACCGCGGCCGTCTACGACGCGCTGATCAACAACTCCGACCGCAAGGGCAGCCACCTTCTCCGGGTCGCCGGTGGACTCTGGGGCGTGGACCACGGGGTGAGTCTCAGCGTCGAGCCCAAGCTGAGGACCGTCCTCTGGGGCTGGGCCGGTCAGGAGCTGGATCCCGACGACGTCGCGCGCGTCGAGCGGGTCCGCACCGCCCTGCGCGACGGCGACCTGGTGCGCCGTCTCGACGGGCTCCTCACCGACGACGAGGTGAGCGCTCTGGACCGGCGGGCCGAGCACCTCGTCGCCGAGCGACGGCACCCACGTCCGACACCCGGCTGGCCGGCCATCCCGTGGCCGGCCATGTGAGGGACCGCCGTAGGCTGCGTCAGTGATCTCGTGGCCTCCTCCGTTCCTGCCCGCCATCCCACCGGGCGGCGCCGGCCTCCGGCTCCACGACACCAGCACCGGGCAGCTGCAGGACGTCACCCCGGGCCCCGTCGCCCGGCTCTACGTGTGCGGCATCACGCCCTACGACGCCACTCACCTCGGTCACGCCGCGACCTACGTCGCCTTCGACCTCGTGGGCCGGGTGCTGCGCGACAACGGTCACGAGGTGCATTACACCCAGAACGTCACCGACATCGACGACCCGCTGCTGGAGCGGGCGAAGCGCGACGGCATCGACTGGCGTGACCTGGCCGTCACCGAGGCCGACCTCTTCCGCGAGGACATGACCGCGCTGCAGGTGATCCCTCCCCAGGACTACGTCGGGGTCGTCGAGGCCATGCCGACCATCGCGGAGCTGGTGCTGCGCACGGTAGCGAGCGGAGCGGCATACGAGGTGTCGAACGACGACGCCGACGGTCCGGACCTCTACGTCGACCTCGCTGCGGTGACCGGCTTCGGGCAGGTGTCCGGCTGGTCGCGCGACCAGATGCTCGCCGTCTTCGCCGACCGTGGGGGAGACCCCGACCGTCCCGGGAAGCGCGACGCCCTGGACCCGCTGCTCTGGCGCGCCGCCCGCGTCGGCGAGCCGTCGTGGGAGTTCCCGGGACTCCCCACCGGCCGGCCCGGGTGGCACGTGGAGTGCACCGCGATCGCCCTGGACCGGCTCGACGTGCCGATCGACGTCAACGGCGGCGGCTCGGACCTCGTCTTCCCGCACCACGAGATGACCGTCGCCCAGGCGAGCGCGATCGGGGTCGAGGACTACGCCCGGGTGCACGCGCACGCCGGCATGGTGGGGCTGGACGGGCACAAGATGAGCAAGTCGCGCGGCAACCTCGTCCTCGTCTCCGCGCTGCGCGAGGAGGGGGTCGACCCGATGGCCATCCGTCTGGTGCTGCTCGCGCAGCACTACCGCTCCGACTGGGACTACACCCCGGACCTGCTTGCCGCCGCGCAGGCCCGGCTGGGCCACTGGCGGGAGTCGCTGTCGGTCAACGCGGCACCACCCGCAGAGGGCACCGTCGCGGCCGTCCGTGCCGCGCTCGCCGACGACCTCGACGCACCCGCCGCGCTGGCCGCGGTCGACGCCTGGGCCGACCTCACACTGTCCGCCGGAGGCAGCGACGCCTCGGCTCCGGGACTGCTCGCCCGGACGCTGGACGCCCTGCTCGGCGTACGGGTCTGAGCCGGGGCGGGCCCACGTCCCGCCCGTCGTCAGTCCTCGGTGCCCCGCTTGCGCAGGTAGCGCTCGAACTCCTTGGCGATCGCGTCACCGCTGGCCTCGGGCAGCTCGGCGGTGTCCTGTGCCTCCTCGAGCGACTCGACGTACTCGGCCACCTCGGTGTCCTCCGACGCGAGCGCGTCCAGACCGACCTCCCACGCGCGCGCGTCGTCATCGAGGCTGCCGTGGTCGATGGTCCCGTCGAGCAGGTCCTCGAGCCGCGACAGGATGGCGCGGCTCGCCTTGGGCGAGGGAGTGTGGTGCGCATAGTGGGGCACCGCAGCCCAGACCGAGATGGACCCGACACCGACCTGCACCGCGGCGTCGGCGATGACCCCGACGATGCCCGTCGGGCCCTCGTAGGTGCTTGCCTCGAGGTCGTGCCGGTGGCGCGTGTCCTCGTTGTCGGAGGTCGCCGTGACCTGGATCGGCCTCGTGTGGGCGACGTCCGCCAGCAGGGCCCCGAGGGTGATGACCGTCGTGACGTCGGCGGCCTGCGCGATCTCCATGAGCTCGATCGCGAAGGCCCGCCACCGGAAGGACGGCTCGACGCCCTGCACGAGGATCACGTCGCGCCCGATCGGCGTGTCGGTGGCGACGAGGATGCGCGTGGTGCGCCAGCTGATCCGACGCCGTCCGCCCTCGGAGATGACCCGCGGCCGGTTCACCTGGAAGTCGTAGTAGTCCTCGGGGTCGAGGGCCGCGACCGGCTCGGCGTCCCAGAGCTCCGCGAGGTGCTCGATGACACCACTGGCCGCCTCGCCGGCGTCATTCCAGCCCTCGAACGCCGCGATCATGACGGCGTTCTCCATCTCGGGCAGGTCGTCGAGCTCGATCAACGCGTCCTCCTCGTGGGTACGGCTCCACCCTATTCGTAGACTCGGCCCATGACGTTGCCTGCTGCCGTGCTCTGGGACATGGACGGGACGCTCGTCGACACCGAGCCGTACTGGATCTCGGCCGAGCACGCCATCGTCGAGGAGCACGGCGGGGTGTGGTCCGACGAGTACGCGCACCAGCTCGTCGGCAACGACCTCATGGTGAGCGCGGAGTTCATCCGCGACAACTCGCCGATCACGTGGGAGCCCGAGCGCATCATCGACGAGCTCCTCGTGCGGGTGACCGCCCAGGTGCGCGAGCACGTGCCGTGGCGGCCGGGCGCCAGGGAGCTGCTCGCTGCGCTCGTCGAGGCCGGGGTCCCCAACGCGCTGGTGACGATGTCATGGCGCTCGCTGGCGGCGGCGGTCGTCGAAGCGCTGCCCGAGGACACCTTCACTGCCATCGTCACGGGTGACGAGGTGAAGCACGGCAAGCCGCACCCCGAGCCCTACCTCGCTGCCGCACGCCTGCTCGGCGTCGAGGCACGCGACTGCATCGCCATCGAGGACTCCCCGACCGGGGTCAGGTCGGCCGTCGCCGCCGGGGTGCCGACGATCGCCGTCCCCCACGTCGTGCCCGTCCCGCTGACGCGGGGCGCCGTCCAGCTGGCGAGTCTGCGCGGCCTCACGCCGCAGGACCTGGTGTCAGTCGTCGCCGACGAGCGCCTCGCCCGTGACGCGCGGGTCGAGGACGAGGCGCCCCGCGTCGGCGGGTAGCGGCGGGGGAGTGCCGCCCCACTCGGGGCACAGCTCCTTGAAGTCGCACCAGTCGCACAGCTTCGACACCCGGGGTCGCCAGTCACCCGTGTCGCTGGCTCGCACGATCGCGTCCCACACCGCCCGGACATTGCGCTCCAGTCCGAGCAGGTCGTGCTCGTCCGGCTCGTAGCGGACTATCTCGCCGTTGCCGAGGTAGACGAGCTGCAGCTGCTTGGGGATGGTGCCGCGCTGACGCCACAGGACGAGCGCGTAGAACTTCATCTGGAAGAGCGCCTTGCCCTCGAACGCCTCCCGCGGCGACCTGCCCGTCTTGTAGTCGACGACGCGCATCGCCCCGTCCGGCGCAATGTCCAGCCGGTCGACGTAGCCGCGCAGGGTGAGACCGTCGACCTCGGTCTCGACGTAGAGCTCACGCTCGGCCGGCTCGAGCCACTGGGGGTTCTCGAGGGTGAACCAGCGCTCGACGAGGGCGCCGGCAGCAGCGAACCAGCCGTCCTCGTCGAGGCTCTCGTCGTCCTCGATCATCGTCGCGAGCTCGGGGCGCTCCTCGACCAGGCTGGCCCAGCGCGGCTGGAGCAGGGCGAGGGCGGCCTCGGGGGTGCGCTCCGCCGCGGGGAGCTCGAAGAGGTGCTCGAGCACCTCGTGCACGAGGGTGCCGCGGGCGGCCGCCGGGGACGGGGGGCCGTCGAGCTTGTCGATCGTCCGGAACCGGAACAGCAGCGGGCACTGCTTGAAGTCCGCTGCGCGGCTCGGGGACAGGGCGGGAACCATGACTAACACCGTATGCCGTCCCGCCGACACCCCTGCCCACCCGGCCCGTCGCCGCAGGCCGGCGATGCGGCCGGTGGTCGGCTAGGCAGCGAGGACCGGGTCACCGCCGTCGCGGCGAGAGGCGCGCCATCCCTCGTCGCCGGCGTCCGTCGTGGCCGGCTGCGCCGCCTCCCGACGAAGGGCTCCGCGCAGGCGCCACGCGGCATACACCGCAAGGCAGCTGATCGCGAGGTGGAGCCCGAGGAAGCCGTTCGCCAGACCGGCACCCAGCAGCACGCCGGCGACGAGCGGGCCCAGCGCGGAGAAGGTCGTCTGCAGGGCCCCGAAGATCCCCAGGGTCTGGCCCACCATGCCGCGGGGTGCGAGCGAAGCGGTGAGCGGGTTGAGGACCGGGCTGTACATCGTCTCGCCGACGGCGAAGATGCCGTAGGTCGTGACGAAGAGGGCAGAGGCGACGCCCGGGGCGAGCTGGGCGAAGGACAGGACGACCCACGAGAGCACCCAGATCGCACCGACGGCCATGAGCAGGGTCGGCGCGCTGCGGTGCGCGGTGAGGCGGACCACGACGACCTGGAGAGCGACGATGACGACGGCGTTGACCGCCGCAGCAGTGCCGATCGCGGCGGTGTCGATGTCGAGGACCGTGAGGCCGTAGGCGGGGAGCCCCGACTCGAACTGGGCGTAGAAGCCGAGCGCCAGGGTCACCGTGACCACCGCCGTCCAGCGCAGCGCCGGACTGGCGAAGACCAGCCGGAGCGACTCGCGCGGGCTCGCCGGCACGGAGACGTCGGTGACGATGTCGCTGCCCGGGTGGACGCCCGCGCCGCGGCCCGCGAGCCCGATGATGAGGGACGAGATCCCGAAGCCGGCTGCGGCGGTGAGGAACCCGACGTCGAGCCCCTGAGGGTCGCGGAGGTCGACGAGGTGGCCGGCGATGTAGGCACCGGCCGCCATCCCCAGGGCCTCGCCGGTGAACTTGTACGCGAAGGTCCGGCGGCGGTCGGCCGTGGACACCCAACGCAGGACGAGGACCTGCTTGGCCGGGACGGCCGCGGTCAGCCCGAGACCGAAGACGAACATGCCCGCGAGGAACGCGGTGGGGGAGTCGGCGAAGACCAGGGCGCCCACGCCGAGCGCACCGACGAGCTGGGACAGCACGGCGACCTTCACCGGGTCGAACCGGTCACTGAGGCGCCCGGCGACGGGGGCAGCCACGAGCGCACCGACCGAGAAGAGGGACGACGCTGCGGCCGCGGCGAGGGCGCCCCACCCACGGGTGTCGGCGGCATACGCGTACTGGTAGGGCAGCACGGCTCCCCATCCGAGCATGCCGATGGACGAGGCGAGGACGAGCAGCATGGCGCGCACGGCGAGGAGCACCTTTCCGGTGTGGGGTGTTGGGGTGTGGGGCAGACCCCGAACCGCACCGGACCGGGACCACGACTCGGCTTCGATGCCGAAGAGTTCGAACCCGAACGTTCGATATCGAAAGGTTAGCATTCGAACAACGCATGCGACACTCGGGACATGCCCCGACGACAGAGGTCCGCCGCGCAGCAGCACCGTGACGCCGTCGCGGCCTACGTCGCAGCCGGTGGTGAGGAGTCGGTGCAGCGCGTGATCACAGCGCTCTACGGAGTGACGAAGAAGCTCGACCAGTGGTACGCGCGCCAGCTCGCCGACCTCGACCTCACCCAGGGCGAGTGGGCCGTCATCGCCTCGCTCGCGAAGGCGGGGGAGTCGTGCCTGACCCCGAGCCAGCTCGCCGAGCTCACCAGCGTCGCACCGTCCTCGATGACGCACCGCCTCGACAAGATGGTCCAGCGAGGGCTGGTCGAGCGCCGTCCAGACGCGCAGAACCGCACACGCACCCTCGTCTCGCTGACCCACGACGGCTGGGAGCTGTTCACGTCGTCGGTCCGCGAGGCGGACGTCGTCGAGAGCGACGTCCTGCGCGGACTCGACGCCCGGGAGCGCGGCGAGCTCGCCCGCCTCCTGGAGGAGGTCATCGCCGAGCTCGACGACGTCGAGGCCTGAGTCAGTCCTCGGGCTGGTAGCCGAGGTTGGGGCCGAGCCAGCGCTCGGCCTCGGCGAGCGTCCAGCCCTTGCGCTTGGCGTAGTCCTCGACCTGGTCGCGTCCGAGGCGGCCGATGACGAAGTACTGGCTCTGCGGATGCGAGAAGTACCAGCCGCTCACCGAGGCGCCCGGCGACATGGCCATGGACTCGGTGAGCTCCATGCCGGTCTGCTCCTGCGCGTCCAGGAGGCGGAAGATCGTCTCCTTCTCGGTGTGGTCGGGGCAGGCGGGGTAGCCGGGTGCCGGACGGATGCCGGCATACCGCTCGGCGATGAGGTCCTCGTTGCTGAGGTGCTCGTCGCCGGCGTGCCCCCAGAACTCGCGACGCACGCGCTCGTGCATGCGCTCCGCGAAGGCCTCGGCGAGCCGGTCGGCCAGGGACTCGAGGAGGATCGCGCTGTAGTCGTCGATGGCCTCCTTGAACTCGGCGATCTTCTCGTGCGTGCCCAGCCCCGCGGTCACGGCGAAGGCCCCGACGTAGTCGCGGATGCCGCTGTCCTTGGGTGCGACGTAGTCCGACATCGCCCGGTTGGGGACGCCGGGGCGGTGCTGTCCCTGTTGGCGGAGCCCGTAGAGGGTGGTGAGCACCTGCTCACGGGACTCGTCGGTGTAGACCTCGATGTCGTCACCGACGGCGTTGGCGGGGAACAGACCGATGACACCGTTGGCGGTGAGCCAGCGCTCCTCGACGATACGGTCGAGCATCGCCTGGGCGTCCTCGTAGAGCCTGCGGGCGGCGTCACCGGTCGCAGGGTTCGAGAGGATGTCGGGGTAGCGGCCCTTCATCTCCCACGCCTGGAAGAACGGCGTCCAGTCGATGTAGCGGCGCAGCTCCTCGACCGGGTAGCTCCGGAAGACCCGGGTGAACTGCGCGGCGGCGCGGTGCCAGTGCGAGTCGGTGCGTCCCGACCAGACGTCCTTGCTCTGCTGGGCCAGCATGTGCGGCCGCATCGGCCGGTGGCCGGACCAGTCGACCGGCGTGCGGGCGGCCCGCGCCGCCTCGAGTGTCGCCAGCGGCCGGTCGGTCGTCTTCGCCGCGTGCCGGGCGCGCATCGAGTCGTAGTCCGCGGTGACCGTGGCGAGGAACGGCTCACGCTGGGTGTCGGACAGCAGCTGGCTGGCGACGGGCACCGAGCGGGAGGCGTCCTTGACCCAGACGACCGGGCCGCTGTACTGCTTGTCGACCTTGACGGCCGTGTGGGCGCGCGAGGTGGTCGCCCCGCCGATGAGCAGCGGGATGTCGAAGCCCTGGCGCTCCATCTCACCGGCGACGCGGACCATCTCGTCGAGCGACGGCGTGATGAGCCCGGAGAGGCCGATGATGTCGGCGCCCTTCTCCTTGGCGGTGTCGAGGATCTTCTGCGCCGGCACCATGACCCCGAGGTCGATGACGTCGTAGTTGTTGCACTGGAGGACGACCCCGACGATGTTCTTGCCGATGTCGTGCACGTCGCCCTTGACGGTGGCCATGACGATGAGCCCCTTCGAGCTCTGCGTCGTGACCCCCGACCGCTCCTTCTCGGCCTCGATGTAGGGGATGAGGTGGGCGACCGCCTTCTTCATCACGCGGGCCGACTTCACCACCTGGGGAAGGAACATCTTGCCGGCGCCGAACAGGTCGCCGACGACGTTCATGCCGTCCATCAGCGGGCCCTCGATCACCTCGATCGGCTTGCCCCCGGCCGACTCGATCTCGGCGCGCAGGTCCTCGGTGTCCTCGACGACGAAGTCGTCGATGCCCTTGACGAGCGCGTGCGTGATCCGCTCGCGCACGGGGAGACCACGCCACTCGGCCTCGGTCACCTCGGGCGCCGCGTCGCCGGTGTTGTTGAAGCGGTCGGCGATCTCGAGCAGGCGCTCGGTCGAGTCGGGACGGCGGTTGAGCACGACGTCCTCGATGCGCTCCCTCAGCTCGGGGTCGACGTCGTCGAGCACGACGAGTGCACCGGCGTTGACGATGCCCATGTCCATGCCCGCCCGGATGGCGTTGTAGAGGAAGACGGCGTGGATCGCCTCGCGCACGGGGTTGTTGCCCCGGAACGAGAACGACACGTTCGAGACGCCACCGGAGACCAGCGCGCCCGGCAGGTTCTCCTTGATCCAGCGCGTTGCCTCGATGAAGTCCGTCCCGTATGCCGCGTGCTCCTCGATGCCCGTGGCGACGGCGAAGATGTTGGGGTCGAAGATGATGTCGTGCGGGTCCATCCCGACCTCCTTCGTGAGGAGGTCGTAGGCCCGCCGGCAGATCTGCTTGCGGCGCTCGAGGGAGTCCGCCTGACCCTCCTCGTCGAAGGCCATGACGACGACGGCCGCGCCGTACTTGCGGCACAGCCGGGCCTGCTCGAGGAACGGCTCGACCCCCTCCTTCATCGAGATCGAGTTGACGATCGCCTTCCCTTGCGAGCACTTGAGGCCGGTCTCGATGACCTCCCACTTGCTCGAGTCGATCATCAGCGGCACCCGGCAGATGTCGGGCTCGCTCGCCACGAGCTTGACGAAGCGGTCCATCGCGGCGACGCCGTCGATCATCCCCTCGTCCATGTTGATGTCGATGACCTGGGCGCCGGCCTCGACCTGCTGGCGTGCGACGGAGAGGGCTGTGGGGTAGTCCTCCTCCTTGATGAGCCGGCGGAAGCGTGCGGAGCCGGTGATGTTGGTGCGCTCCCCGACGTTGACGAAGAGCGAGTCCTCGTCGACGGTGAGCGGCTCGAGACCACTGAGGCGCAACGCCCCCGGGACCTCTGCAGGCGTCCGGGTCACGCCGGCGGCAGCGGCCTGCGCGATCGCACCGATGTGCTCGGGCGTCGTCCCGCAGCAGCCGCCGAGGACGTTGACCAGTCCGCTGGAGGCGAACTCGCCGACCACCGAGGACATCTGCTCCGGCGTCTCGTCGTACTCACCGAAGGCGTTGGGCAGCCCGGCGTTCGGGTAGGCCGAGACGAAGCAGTCGGCGATGCGGGACAGCTCGGCGATGTAGGGACGCAGCTCGTCGGCCCCGAGTGCGCAGTTGAGGCCCACGACGAGGGGTCGGGCGTGCCGCACCGAGTTCCAGAAGGCCTCGGTGACCTGGCCGGAGAGGGTGCGGCCGGACGCGTCGGTGATCGTGCCCGAGATGAGGACCGGCCAGCGCCGCCCGTGCTCCTCGAAGAGGGTCTCGAGGGCGAAGATCGCGGCCTTGGCGTTGAGCGTGTCGAAGATCGTCTCGACGAGCAGGGCGTCCGCCCCGCCGTCCACGAGGCCCCGGGCCTGCTCGGTGTAGGCCTCGACGAGCTGGTCGAAGGTGACGTTGCGAGCCCCGGGGTCGTTGACGTCCGGGGAGATCGAGGCCGTCCGGGTGGTCGGCCCCAACGCGCCCATGACCCAGCGCGGCCGTCCGGTGTCGGCGGCGACGGCGTCGCAGGCGCGCCGCGCCAGGCGGGCCGCCGCCAGGTTGATCTCGTAGGCGAGGTCGGCCATGTCGTAGTCGGCGAGGGAGATCCGCTGTGCGTTGAAGGTGTTGGTCTCGACGAGGTCCGCGCCTGCCTCGAGGTAGGCACGGTGGATGCCCTCGATGACGGTCGGGCTCGTGAGGCTGAGCAGGTCGTTGTTGCCGCGCAGGTCGCTCGGCCAGTCGGCGAAGCGCTCCCCGCGATAGTCCTCCTCGGAGAGGCCCTCGCGCTGGATCATCGTGCCCATGGCGCCGTCGAGGACGAGGACTCGCTCCGTGAGCGCGGCCGTGAGGTCGGCGGTCGCGTCCGGACGGTGGTCGACGGCGGTGTCCGCCGGGGACGTGGTGGAGGAGGAGATCACCCGTCAAGTATGCCGTCGCCCCGGGACGGCAGGCGTGCCGCCGTCCCTGTGTAGGGTCGCGGCGTGGCCCCACCGACCGAGACCAAGCCTTCGGGGCTGGTCATCGCCCGCATCGCGGGCGTCCCGGTCCAGATCGGCGCGAGCTGGTTCCTCCTGGCTGCGGTCATCACCGTCATCGTCGGCAGCGGCGCCCCCGAGCTCGGGGCCGTCGCCTACCTCGTGGGCCTGACGTATGCCGTCGCGCTCCTGGTCTCGGTCCTCGTGCACGAGGGTGCCCACGCCGGGATGGCACGTGCCCTCGGCCTGCCCGTCCACCGCGTCGTCGCGGACCTCTGGGGTGGGCACACGGCATACGACGCTCGCCTGTCGACGCCCGGGAAGGCGGCGGCGATCGCCGCCGTGGGCCCCGTCGCCAACGTCCTGCTCGCAGGGGTGGCCTGGGTCGCCCAGCTCGTCGTCACGTCCGACATCCCCGCGCGCGTGCTCTACGGCGTGGTCGTCGTCAACCTGCTGCTCGCCGTCTTCAACCTGCTGCCGGGACTGCCGCTCGACGGCGGCCAGCTCGTCGACGCGCTGGTCTGGCGGCTGACCGGGCGCCGCGAGCAGGGGCTCATCGCCGCGGGGTGGACCGGCCGCGTCGTCATCCTCGGGCTCGTGGCGTGGTTCGTCGTCCGGCCCCTGCTGCTGAGCGCGTCGCCGTCGTTGACGTCAATCATCTGGATGGGGCTCATCGCCATGTTCATGTGGCAGGGCGCGACGGCGGCGATCCGCACCGGGCAGGCGCGCCAGATGCTCGGGCGCGGCACGGTCGCACAGGTGGCGCGGCCGGTCCCGGTGCTTCGCGGGGACGACGTCCTCGAGGCCGCCGCGGCGACCGGCGGCCTGGCCGTGGTGGTCGGGCCGACCGGGCTCCCGACCTCGCTCGTGCTCCCCCAGGACGCCGTGACCGTCCCGCGCGAGCGGTGGGCCAGCACCCCCGTCTCGGCCCTCGCGCGGGTCCAGCCCGACGGCTGGGTCGCCGAGACCACCTCGACCGAGGACCTCACCGCGGTCGTGACGGCCATCCAGGAGTCCGGCAGCCCGGTCGTCCTCGCGGTCGAGGACGGGCGGGTGCTCGGGCTGGTGACGGTCGAGGCGGTCAACGCCGTCATCGGCGCGAACTAGACTCCGGCCCCATGAGTGCGACCGGATCCGACCTTCGACGTGGACCCTTTGCCGAGGGCGAGCGGGTGCAGCTCACCGACTCCAAGGGACGGCTCCACACCATCACCCTCGCGCCGGGCAAGCAGTTCCACACCCACCGCGGCTACCTCCAGCACGACGAGCTCATCGGCGCACCGGACGGCTCCACCGTGACGAACACCGCCGGGTTCCAGTACCTCGCGCTGCGGCCGCTGCTGTCCGACTACGTCATGTCGATGCCGCGCGGCGCGGCGGTGGTCTACCCCAAGGACGCCGGCCAGATCGTCACGATGGCCGACATCTTCCCGGGGGCCGTCGTCGTCGAGGCGGGCGTGGGGTCCGGTGCGCTGTCGATGTCGCTGCTGCGGGCCGTGGGCGACAGCGGCCGGGTGCACTCCTTCGAGCGCCGTGAGGACTTCGCCGACATCGCCATGGCGAACGCGCGGGCCCACTTCGGCACCGACCACCCCGCCTGGACCGTGACCGTCGGCGACCTCGTCGAGTCCCTGCCCGAGCAGGTCGAGCCCGGCACGGTCGACCGGGTCGTCCTCGACATGCTCGCCCCCTGGGAGTGCCTCGACGTCGTCGGCCAGGCCCTCGCGCCCGGTGGTGTCCTCATCTGCTACGTCGCCACCGCCACCCAGCTGTCCAAGGTCGCCGAGGCCATGCGTGACGCGGGGGAGTGGACCGAGCCCTCGGCCTGGGAGTCGCTCGTGCGCGGGTGGCACCTCGAGGGGCTCGCCGTGCGCCCGCAGCACCGCATGCACGGCCACACCGGCTTCCTCATCACGACCCGTCGGCTGGCGCCCGGTGTGACCCCGCCGCTGCGCAAGCGCCGCCCCGGGAAGGGGTACGACGAGGCCGAGGGCGAGGACGGCGCACCCGCCGAGGCGCTGCCCGGCGCGAGCGCCGAGGAGTGGACCCCGGAGGCCATCGGCGAACGTGTCCCGTCCGACAAGCGAGTCAGGAAGGTCAGGCGCAGCGTCACGGGTTAGCGTTGAGGGGTCACCCGAGCCGAGGAGGCCCCCGATGACCGAGTTCCCCCCGTCCAGGGACGGCGAGACCCTGCGCCGCCTCGAGGGCACGGTCACCGACCTGCGTTCGCAGGTCAACACCGTCTCCGCCCAGAACGAGCGCCTGGTGCGCACCCTGCGCGACGCCCGTGAGCAGATCGTCACGCTCAAGTCGGAGGTCGACCGCCTCGGTCAGCCGCCGTCCGGCTACGGCGTGGTCGTGGAGACGTTCGACGACAAGACGGTCGACGTGCTCACCGGCGGCCGCAAGATGCACGTGGCCGTGAGCCCGACCATCGACCCGGGCGACATCGAGGTCGGCCGCGAGGTCATGCTCAACGAGGCGATGAACGTCGTCGCCGTCCACGGCTTCGAGCGGGCCGGCGAGGTCGTGCTGCTCAAGGAGATCCTCGACGACGGCCGCGTGCTCGTCCTCTCGCGCGCCGACGAGGAGCGGGTGTGCCGCGTGGCGGCGTCCCTCGACGACGTCCGGCTGCGCGTCGGCGACGCCCTCCTGCTCGAGCCGCGCAGCTCCTTCGTCTACGAGCAGATCCCGAGGGCGGAGGTCGCCGACCTCGTGCTCGAGGAGGTCCCCGACATCGCCTACGACGACATCGGCGGCCTGGGCAGCCAGATCGAGCTCATCCGCGACGCCGTCGAGCTGCCCTACCTGCACCCCGACCTGTTCACCGAGCACCACCTCAAGGCTCCCAAGGGCGTCCTCCTCTACGGCCCTCCCGGCTGCGGCAAGACGATGATCGCCAAGGCGGTCGCCGCCTCGCTGTCGCGCAAGATCGCCGAGAAGGAGGGTCGGCCGGCGGGCAAGAGCTACTTTCTCAACATCAAGGGCCCCGAGCTGCTCAACAAGTACGTCGGCGAGACCGAGCGGCACATCCGCCTCATCTTCCAGCGGGCCCGTGAGAAGTCCTCCGAGGGCTTCCCCGTCGTCGTGTTCTTCGACGAGATGGACAGCCTCTTCCGCACGCGAGGGTCAGGCGTCTCCTCCGACGTCGAGACGACGATCGTGCCCCAGCTGCTGAGCGAGATCGACGGCGTCGAGGGCCTCGAGAACGTCATCGTCATCGGGGCCAGCAACCGCGAGGACATGATCGACCCGGCCATCCTGCGCCCCGGCCGTCTCGACGTGAAGATCAAGATCGAGCGCCCGGACGCCCAGGCCGCGACCGAGATCTTCGCCAAGTACCTGACCGCCGACCTGCCGCTGCACGCCGACGACGTCGCCGAGAACGGCGGCTCGCCCGAGGCCACCGTCGACGCGATGACCCAGGCGGTCGTGACCCGCATGTACGCCGAGGACGACGAGAACGAGTTCCTCGAGGTGACGTATGCCGGTGGCGACAAGGAGATCCTCTACTTCAAGGACTTCAACAGCGGCGCGATGATCCAGAACATCGTCGACCGGGCCAAGAAGATGGCGATCAAGGACCTGCTCACCACCGGGCACCGGGGACTGCGCGTCGACCACCTGCTCCAGAGCGTCGTCGACGAGTTCAAGGAGAACGAGGACCTGCCCAACACGACCAACCCCGACGACTGGGCGCGCATCTCCGGCAAGAAGGGTGAGCGGATCGTCTACATCCGCACGCTCATCAAGACCAAGGAGGGCAACGAGCCCGGCCGCTCGATCTCCACCATCGCCAACACCGGCCAGTACCTCTGATCGGCCCGGGTCCTCCGCCCTCGCGCAGTGCCGAACGCGCCCAGCGAACCTCCGGGTCCTCGGCGCCACCTTTGCTACGAGCGGTCACCTGAGCGTCGCTGGCGCCGAGAACCCTGCGGTCCGACGCACGCCCAGCACTGCGCCACGGGCGGGTGAGGTGCTCGCGGGGAGGATCCGCGGGGTCAGGACCCCCGGGATCCTCCCCACCGAGTGGCCCGAGCCCCGTGGCGTCGTCCGGGACGCGCGTTGGGCCAAGGTCCGGGCACTCGGCACGGAAAGGTGAGCTCGCAGACCGAGGCCGTGCCCGGCCGCAGGACCACTGAGCGCGTCACGGACGACGCAAGGGGCGACTCCCAGTGAGCGCGTTCTGGACGACGCAAGGGGCGACTCCCAGTGAGCGCGTTCTGGACGACGCAAGGGGCGACTCCCAGTGAGCGCGTTCTGGACGACGCAAGGGGCGACTCCCAGTGAGCGCGTTCTGGACGACGCAAGGGGCGACTCCCAGTGAGCGCGTTCTGGACGACGCAAGGGGCGACTCCCAGTGAGCGCGCTCTGGACGACGCAAGGGGCGACTCTGGGTGCCCGCTTCCTAGGATGGGCCGGTGAGCGTTCTCTCGCATGGTCATTCGCGCCTTCCTCTGCGCGACGCGGAGGGTGGTGACCGGTTCGAGCTGTTCGTCGTCAGTGCCGTTGCGGCGATCGCGCTGACCCGCATCTACCTGGAGCTGGCCGACTATCCGCAGATCGGGAGCGGTGGCCTCCACCTGGCCCACCTGCTGTGGGGCGGCCTCGGCATGCTCGTCGCCATCCTCGTCATGCTGCTGTTCCTCGGACGGACGGCGCAGACGGTGGCCGCGACCATCGGCGGCGTCGGCTTCGGCCTGTTCATCGACGAGGTGGGCAAGTTCGTCACGGGCGACAACGACTACTTCTACGAGCCGGTGCCGGCCATCATCTACGGGACCTTCGTGACGATCGGTCTCACGGTGGAGCTGCTCGTGCACCGCAAGCCGCTCAGCCATGTCGAGCTCGTGGTCAACGCGGTGGAGCTGCTCAAGGAGTCCGCGGCCCACGACATGGACGAGGTCGAGCGGGACCGCGCCCTGGCGCTGCTGCGCAGGGCCGACCAGCAGGACCACACCGTCCGCCTGCTCACCGAGACGCTCGAGGGGGTGCCGCCGCATCCGGTCACCCGGTCGTGGCCGGGGCGGGGCTACGCGGCCGCCCGACGCCTCATCGTCGAGCTGCCGCGGGCACGGATGATCCGACGCGTCTCGGTGGTGCTGTTCCTGCTGTTTTTGGCGTTCTCGCTGCTCCACCCGGCACGGATCGTCCTCACCGAACCGTCGGTGCGCAACCTCGTGTATGCCGGTTCCGCGGCGCTGGCGCTGCTGATCGGCGTACTGGCCCTCGGTGCCTGGCTGCGGAGCCGGCGCCAGGAGGCTCTCCGGGTGTTCGAGGGTGCCCTGCTGCTGGACCTCCTCGTGGTGCAGTTCTTCCAGCTGCTCGATGCGCAGTTCGCCGGCTACCTCGCCGTGCTGGTGAACCTCGCCCTCATCGGACTGGCACGGGCACTCCGGGTCCAGCTCGCGGAGCAGGTCGCCGAAGCCTGAGGGCCCGGCCGAGCGCTCTGGCCCTGGTCGCCGACCCGTCAGGCGGCGAGGCGGGCGACGAGGCGCCAGCCCAGCATCGTCGCGGCGACGAAGAGGGTGGCCACGACGACGAACGAGGGCGCGGTGCCGGTGGCGGCGAGCCGGCGCAGCAGCATGCCGACGACGACCGTCGCCACGACGACGACGGCGCCGAACTGCCACGAGCGGGGTGCGGCGTCCAAGGTCAGGGCGGCGACGAGGTAGCCCGCGGCCGTGCCGCAGAGGAACGGGGCCGCGGTCTCGAGAACTCCACCGAGGGTGATGCCGTGCGCATGCGACCGCCGGCCGACGAGGGCGAACACGAGGACGGCGAGCAGGTCCAGGGCCGGGGCGAGGAGGCGGCTCACCGGGTCAGCTGCCGACCCTGTCGAAGAGCGAGGCCTGCGGCGGGGCGTGCGTCGGGTCGACGCCGTCGAAGAGGATGCTCACCGACTCGCCGTGGTGGATCCGGGTGATGGCCTCGGCGAAGAGACCGGACACCGTGCGCACCTGCAGCTGCGGCCACCCGTCGGGAGCCGGGACCGTGTCGGTGGTGACCACCTGGCTGACCATGGGGTGGCGACGGAGCCGCTCGACGGCGTTGCCCGAGAAGAGCCCGTGGGTGCACGCGACGGCGGCCTCGGTGACGCCCTCGTCCGCGAGCCGGTCGAGGAGCTCGACGATGGACCCGCCGGTGGCGATCTCGTCGTCGAGGACGATCGCCCGCCTGCCCCGCACATCGCCGACGATCGAGTCGATGACGACCTTGTCGTCGCTCTTGCGCTGCTTGCTGCCGGCTGCGACGGGCAGGCCGAGCAGGCGCGAGAACTGGGTGGCCTCCTTGGCGTTGCCGAGGTCGGGGGAGACGACGACCGAGTTCGTCAGGTCGGTGCCGCGGAAGTGGTCGGCGAGCACGCCGAGCGCCGTGAGGTGGTCCACGGGCACCGAGAAGAAGCCGTGCACCTGCGGCGCGTGCAGGTTCATCGTCAGCACCCGGTGCGCACCGGCGGTGGAGATGAGGTCGGCGACGAGGCGGCCACCGAGCGAGATGCGTGAGGCGTCCTTCTTGTCGGACCGGGCGTACGCGTAATGCGGGATGACGGCGGTGATCTGCGCGGCCGAGGCACCTCTGGCCGCGTCGATCATCAGCAGCAGCTCCATGAGGTGCTCCTGCGTCGGGGGGACGAGGGGCTGCACGATGTAGACGTCGCGCTGGCGGCAGTTCGCGAGCAGCTGTGCCTGGAGGCAGTCGTTGCTGAAGCGCTTGATCTCCGTCTGGGACAGCGGCACGCCGAGCTGGTCGCAGATCTGGGACGCGAGGACGGGGTGGGCACTTCCGGAGAAGACGACGATCTCGCGCATGGTGCGACCCTAGGCCAGAGCGAGTCCGAGGTGACGGCGCAGTTCACTGACGAGCTCCCAGCGGTGCTGTGCACCGGCGGCGCTGACGCCCGGGAAGCTCGCGAACCCGTGCGGGACCCTGAGGTAGTTGGTCAACCGGGTCTCCACGCCCGCGGACCGCAGCGCCGCGGCATACCGGGTGCCGTCGTCACGGATCGGGTCGAGGTCCGCGGTCTGGACCAACGCGGGTGGCAGACCCTCGAGCGTCCCGAACAGCGGGGACATCAGGGGGTTCTCGTAGTCCCGCTTCGGTGCGTAGTGCTCACGGAAGGCGAGGATCGAGGTGCGCGTGAGGATCGGGGCGTGGGCGTGCTCCTCGATCGACGGAGAGGCCATGGTGAGGTCGGTGGCCGGGTAGAGCAGCGCCTGGTGGCGGATCCAGCCCGACCCGCCGTCGCGCACCACCTGGGCGACGACCGCCGCGAGGTTGGCCCCCGCCGAGTCACCGCACACGGCCAGCCGGTGAGCGTCGGCGCGCAGCACGTCGGACTGGGCCGCGAGCCACGTCGTGGCGTCCACCGCGTCGTGGACGGCCGTGGGGGAGGGGTGCTCGGGGGCGAGCCGGTAGTCGACGCTGACGACGACCGCACCCACCTCGGCCGCGAGGTGGGTGCACAGCGGGTCGTAGTTGACGACGTTGCCGAGGACCCAGCCGCCGCCGTGGAAGTAGACGATGACCGGGACGTCCGTCTGGACGTCGCGGATCGCCCGGGGCCGGTAGATGCGCAGCGGGATCTCGTAGCCGTCGCGGGCCGGGGCCGTGCCGAAGGTGATGCCGACGGCCGGGTCGACCCGGCCGAGGAGGGCCGAGAACGGCTTCCGGGTCGGGTACGTCGTCGCCCGTGCCTCGTGCCGCTGCTGCTCGCTCATGTCCTCGACGGGCACCCTGAGCCGGTCGATGAGGGCGACCGCTGCGGTCGTGGTCGGGGACATCCCGCGGTATCGGCGCATCCGCCGAGTATGCCGAGTGCCTGCCCTGTGGCGGACGGGCGGCATGGTTGGCTTGCGTCATGACGCGTTCCACGGCTGCCCCGGTCGCTCGATGACGGTCCGTCGGGTCATGGGCATCGAGACCGAGTACGGCATCTCGGTCCCCGGCTCGCCCGGTGCCAACCCGATGGTGCTCTCCGGCGACGTCGTGACCACGTATGCCGCGAGCCGGGGCATCCGTCCCGCGCAGGCGTCGTGGGACTACGCCGACGAGGCGCCGCTGCGCGACGCGCGGGGCTTCGACATGGGTCGGGGCGTCGCCCACGCGAGCCAGCTCACCGACGTCGAGGACCCGACGATGGCCAACGTCGTCCTCACCAACGGGGCTCGGCTCTACGTCGACCACGCGCACCCCGAGTACAGCTCGCCGGAGGTGACCAACCCGCGCGACGCCGTCGTGTGGGACAAGGCGGGGGAGCTCGTCATGCGCGAGGCCGTGCACCGCCTGGCGAGCGTCCCGCCGGGAGTCAACCTCTACAAGAACAACACCGACGGCAAGGGTGCCTCCTACGGCACCCACGAGAACTACCTCATGTCGCGGCGCACGCCGTTCGCGCGGATCATCTCCCGCCTCACGCCCTTCTTCGTCGTCCGCCAGGTGATGTGCGGCTCGGGCCGCGTCGGCATCGGCGTCGACTCCCGCACCCCGGGCTACCAGCTCGCCCAGCGCAGCGACTTCTTCGAGACCGAGGTCGGTCTCGAGACGACCCTGAAGCGTCCGATCATCAACACCCGCGACGAGCCGCACGCCGTCGCGGACCTCTACCGCCGCCTGCACGTCATCCTCGGGGACGCCAACCACTGCGATGTCGCCAACCTGCTCAAGATGGGGTCGACCTCGCTCGTCCTCGCCATGATCGAGGACGACGCCTTCACCACCGACCTGTCCGTCGCCTCGCCGGTGCGCACCCTGCACGCCGTCAGCCACGACCCGACGCTGAGGTCGACCATCGAGCTCGTCGACGGGCGCTCGATCCGGCCCGTCGAGCTGCTCCGCACCTTCCACGAGCTGGCCGCCCGCTACGTCGAGGACCGCTGGGGCAGCGACATCGACCAGGCGACCACCGAGGTCCTGCACTGGTGGGACACCGTCCTCACCGCCCTCGAGGGCGACCCGATGGACGCCCGACGCTGGGTCGACTGGGTGGCCAAGCTGTCCGTCCTCGAGGGCTACCGCGAGCGGGACGCCCTCGGCTGGGGAGACCCGCGCCTGCGCGCCGTGGACATCCAGTGGTCCGACGTGCGCGCCGACCGCGGGCTGGCCCACCGCCTGGCCGCCTCAGGACGGGTCGAGGTCCTCGTGCCCGAGGCGGAGGCGGCCGTCGCCATGGACCAGGCCCCCGAGGACACGCGCGCGTGGTTCCGCGGAGCCTGCCTGCGCAAGTTCCCGGAGTCGGTGGTGGCGGCCTCCTGGGACTCCGTGGTCGTCGAGGTGCCGGGGGAGCGCACCCTGCAGCGCATCCCCATCCTCGAGCCGCTGCGGGGCACCCGTGACGCCGTCGGGGACCTCGTCGACGGAGCGCCCGACATCCGCTCGCTCCTCGCGTCCCTCGCGGCCGTCGACGGAGGCGCGGACTAGGCTCGGACCACCAGGCACCTCGCGGTGCTTTCGCGACACGAGGAGGAGCCCATGGCCGGCCAGGAACAGATCAAGCCCGGGCGACGAGACGACGGTCCCGACGACGCCACCGAGCCGGTGGCCGCACCCTCGGCGCAGGTGTCCGACACCGAGATCGACGACATCCTCGACGAGATCGACGGCGTCCTCGAGACCAACGCCGAGGAGTTCGTCCGCGGTTTCGTCCAGAAGGGCGGCCAGTGACACCGGTGTCCGACAGCGGCGGTCTCCCCGCGGCATACCTCCGCACGGGGTCCTCGTCGTTCACCGACTTCGTCGCGGAGCACGAGCCGAGCCTCATCCCGTCACGCCGCGGGCTGCCGCCCGGCGCCACCATCGACGCCCCTCACGGCACGACCATCGTCACGCTGACCTTCGAGGGCGGTGTCCTCATGGCCGGTGACCGTCGCGCGACGATGGGCAACATCATCGCCAACCGCGACATGGAGAAGGTCTTCGCGACCGACGAGTTCTCGGTCGTCGGCATCGCCGGGACGGCCGGCCTGGCGATCGAGCTGGTCCGCCTCTTCCAGGTCGAGCTCGAGCACTACGAGAAGATCGAGGGCGCCCTGATGTCGCTCGAGGGCAAGGCCAACCGCCTCGCCTCGATGATCCGCGGCAACCTCGGGATGGCCATGCAGGGGCTCAGCGTCGTCCCGGTCTTCGCCGGCTTCGACCACCACGACCGCTGCGGCCGGATCTTCTCCTACGACGTGACCGGCGGCTGCTACGAGGAGCACGACCACCACAGCGTCGGCTCCGGCTCGCTGTTCGCGCGGGGCGCCCTCAAGAAGCTGCACCGCCCCGGCATGGACGCCGACGAGGCCGTCCGTGTGGCCGTCGAGGCGCTCTGGGACGCCGCCGACGACGACTCGGCCACCGGCGGGCCCGACGTCGGGCGCCGCATCTGGCCGACCGTCGGCATCGTCACCGCCGACGGTGCGCGCTTCCTCGCCGACGACGACGTCGCCCCCGTGGTCGACGCGATCCTCTCCCACCGCCGCGGCAACCCGGGCGGCCGACGTGACGGAGGTGCCTCATGACCGCCGGTATGCCGTTCTACGTCTCGCCCGAGCAGTTGATGAAGGACCGGGCCGACTTCGCCCGCAAGGGCATCGCCCGCGGTCGGTCGGTCGTCGTCCTCGGCTACGACCACGGCATCGCGTTCGTCGCCGAGAACCAGTCGCGCAGCCTGCACAAGATCGGGGAGATCTACGACCGGATCGCGTTCGCGGCCGTCGGCAAGTACAACGAGTTCGAGAACCTCCGGGTCGCCGGTGTCCGATACGCCGACCTGCGCGGTTACTCCTACGACCGCAGCGACGTCAGCGCCCGCGGTCTGGCCAACGCCTACGCCCAGACGCTCGGCACCGTGTTCACGCAGGAGTCGAAGCCCTACGAGGTCGAGATCGTCGTCGCCGAGGTCGGTCGCGACGCGGACAGCGACCAGATCTTCCGTCTCACCTACGACGGCTCGGTGGCGGACGAGCGCGGGCTCGTCGCCATGGGAGGCGCGTCCGAGCAGATCGAGGAGCGCCTCACCGAGAAGTGGCGAGCGGGACTCACCCTGGCCCAGTCGCTCCGCCTCGCCGTCGAGGGTCTCGCCCACGACCCGGCGGGTGGTCCCGACCGTCGGCTCGGGCCCGAGTCGCTCGAGGTCGCGGTGCTCGACCGCAGCCGTCCGCGACGGACGTTCCGGCGGATCAACGGCGACCTGCTGGGTCAGCTGCTGTCCGACGAGGACCCCACCGACGACGTCCCACCGGTCGACCACGACAGCCCCCGGCAGGCGGCCAGCAACCCGCAGACGCAGCGGCACGGCGACGAGCCGACCCCCGACTCCGACTAGCCCGCGGACGCCTCGCCGGCGGGGAGGTGCTCGGCGAGCCAGGCCGTCGTGGTCGCCCACGCGGCCTGCGACGCCTCGGCGTGGTGGAACGTCGGTGACGGGTTGTCGAACGCGTGGCCGGCACCGGCATACGTCTCGAACGTCACGGCGTCGTTGGTCGCGGTGACGGCGCGCTCGATCTCGCGCACGGTGTCGAGGGGGATGTAGGTGTCGGCCTCGCCGAAGTGGTGCAGGCTCGGCATGCCCACCTGCGGCGCGAGAGCGAGGAGGTCAGGCAGCGCCGAGCCGTAGTAGCTGACGAGCACGTCCGGCTTCACCTCGGCCCGTGCGGCGACGGCGAACGCGAGCCCGCCGCCGAGACAGAACCCGAGCACCCCGGTGCCACCGGTGACGGCGTCGTGGGAGCGAAGCGCGTCGAGGGCCGCCACACCGTCCGCCACGGCCTGCTCCCAGTCGAGCTGCTGGAGCAGCTCCATGGCACGGGGCAGCCCGTCACCGCCCTCCTCGACCACGGGGTCGCCGAGCCGGGCGTAGAGGTGCGGCACGAGCACGACGTGGCCGAGGTCGGCGAGGTCCCGGGCCCGCGAGCGGATGTAGTCCGTGACGCCGAAGATCTCCTGCAGCAGGACGATCCCGGGGCCGGTGCCGCTCTCGGGCAGGAGCAGGTCGGCGGGGATCTCGAGTCCGGGTGCGTCGGTCATGGGGACCAACGTATGCCGTGTGCTCCCGGCAGGGGAGCACACGGCACCGAGGTGGTCCCTCAGGCGGTGGGGGCGTTGGCGTAGCGCAGGTAGGGCGTGACCTCCTCGACGTCCACGAACCGCTCCCGGGCGTCCTCGGTCGACACCGTGGGGGCGACGATGACGCGCTCGCCGACCTTCCAGTCGGCCGGGGTGGAGAAGGGTCCGGAGTCGTTGACCTGCAACGCGTCGAGGGCACGCAGGACCTCGTCGAAGTTGCGGCCGGCGCTCTTGGGGTAGGTCAACGAGAGCCGGACCTTGCCGACCGGGTCGATGAGGAAGACCGAGCGCACGCTCGAGGTGTCACCCTCGCCGGGGTGGATCATGTCGTAGAGCTCGGCGACCCTGCGGTCCTTGTCGGCGACGATCGGGTAGGTCACCGCCGAGCCGCCGACCTGCTCGATGTCCTTCTTCCAGGCGTGGTGGTCGTCGATGGCGTCGACCGAGACGGCGAGCACCTTGGCGTCGCGCCGGGCCCACTCGTCCTTGAGGGCGGCAACCCGCCCGAGCTCGGTGGTGCACACGGGGGTGAAGTCGGCCGGGTGGCTGAAGAGGACGGCCCAGCCGTCGCCCTTCCAGTCGTGAAAGCTGATCTCGCCCTCGGTGGTGTCCGCGGTGAAGTCGGGGGCGTGGTCGCCGAGACGCAGCGTGGCCATGGGGAGGTCCTCTCAGAGATAACAAGATGTTGTCCGACGCCAAACATGCCGTTAGGTCTGGCGAGCCGGTACCGCCGTTCCGGATGCTGGACGCCGCGAGGTCCCACCCGGAACTAGGGTTGGTCCATGGAGCGACGGATCTTCGGGATCGAGAACGAGTACGGCATCACCGCCTCGTCCGACGGCCAGCGCACGCTCACGCCCGACGAGGTGGCGCGCTACCTGTTCCGGAAGGTCGTCGCCTGGGGTCGCTCCAGCAACGTCTTCCTCGCCAACGGCTCCCGGCTCTACCTCGACGTCGGCAGCCACCCCGAGTACGCCACCGCGGAGTGCGACTCCCTGCGCCAGCTCGTGGCGCACGACCGCGCGGGGGAGCGGATCGTCGAGGGGCTCGTCGCCGACGCCCAGCTCCGGCTGCGGGAGGACGGCGTGGCCGGCGACATCTACGTCTTCAAGAACAACACCGACTCGGCGGGCAACTCGTACGGCTGCCACGAGAACTACCTCATCGGCCGTGCAGGCGACTTCCAGGTCTTCTCCGACGCGCTGCTGCCGTTCCTCATCAGCCGCCAGATCACCTGTGGCGCAGGCAAGCTCGTGCGCACGTCCAAGGGCGTGGAGTATGCCGTGAGCCAGCGGGCGGACCACATCTGGGAGGGCGTGTCGTCCGCGACCACCCGCAGCCGCCCGATCATCAACACGCGGGACGAGCCGCACGCCGACGCGGAGCACTACCGCCGGCTCCACGTCATCGTCGGCGACTCCAACATGAGCGAGACCACGACGATGCTCAAGGTCGGCTCGTGCGACCTCGTGCTGCGGATGATCGAGGACGGCGTCGTCATGCGCGACCTCACCCTCGAGAACCCCATCCGCGCCATCCGCGAGATCAGCCACGACATGACCGGCCGGCGGACGGTGCGCCTGGCCAACGGCCGTGAGCTGAGCGCCCTCGACCTCCAGCGCGAGTACCTCGCCGCGGCGACCGCCTACGTCGACCGCGAGGGCGCGCACGACCCGGACCACAAGACGGTGCTCGACCTGTGGGAGCGCACGCTCGACGCGGTCGAGTCCGGCAACCACTCGCTCGTCGACACCGAGATCGACTGGATGATCAAGTACAAGCTGCTCGACGGCTACGCGAGCAAGCACGGGATGGGGCTCGACCACCCCCGCCTCGCCCAGATCGACCTCGCCTACCACGACATCGACCGGCGCAGAGGGCTGTTCTACCTGCTCCAGGCGCGGGGACGGGCTGCCCGGGCGGTGACCGACCCCGAGGTGTTCGAGGCCAAGGTCAAGCCGCCCCAGACCACGCGCGCCAAGCTGCGCGGCGACTTCATCCGGGCCGCGCAGGAGCACCGTCGTGACTTCACCGTCGACTGGGTGCACCTCAAGCTCAACGACCAGGCGCAACGGACCGTCCTGTGCAAGGACCCGTTCCGCAACGAGGACCCCCGGGTGGAGCGGCTCATCTCAGGGATGTGACAGGTCCAGTGGTTATGGTGGGGACATCCCCCCACCCCGCTCGATCTGAGGTACTCCTGTGTCCCGCCCCCGTCTTGCCCCCCTCGCCGCCGCCCTGACGGTCGGTCTCGTCGCCCTCGTCGGCTGCGGAGAGTCCTCCGGCGGCTCCTCCGGGGACTCCTCCGGGAGCTCGTCCGCCGCCTCCGGCCCGCTGGCCCAGGTCAAGGTCGAGGGCGAGGCCGCCAAGGAGCCGAAGGTCACGATCGCCCCGACGCCGCTCAAGGTCACCGAGGAGGTCAAGCGGGTGATCACCGAGGGTGAGGGCACGCCGCTGGGCGCCAGCGACCTCACGTCCGTGCACATCCAGATCGTCAACGGCACCGACGGCAAGGTCGCGACGAGCACGTGGACCGACAAGCAGACGCTCGGCATCGACCTGTCCGACCAGCGGATGCTGCCGATCCTCACCAACCAGCTCAACGGCGCCAAGCCGGGCGCGCGGCTGCTGCTCGCCGCGCCGGCGGCCGACGTCTTCGGACCGCAGGGCAACAGCGGCCTGGGCCTCAAGGCCGAGGACCCCGCCGTCTTCGTCGTCGACGTCATCAAGGCCTCGCCCTCGCTCAAGGAGGCCGAGGGCACGGCCGTCGCCCCGAAGCCCGGTCTGCCCACGGTGAAGATGAACGCGGGCAAGCCCGCGACGATCACGATGCCCAAGGCCACGCCTCCCACCACGCTCGTCACCCAGCCGCTCGTCACCGGCAAGGGCGCCAAGGTCGCCAGCGGGCAGACCGTCCGCGTCGCCTACACCGGCGCCCTCTGGGGCAACGGCAAGGTCTTCGACTCCAACGCCACGGGCTTCACCACGGCCATCGGTGTCGGCCAGGTCGTCCCCGGCTGGGACAAGTCGATCGTCGGCCAGCCGGTCGGCAGCCGGCTGCTCCTCGTCGTGCCCCCGGCCGACGGCTACGGCGCCCAGGGCCAGGGCGAGATCAAGGGCACCGACACGATGGTCTTCGTCGTCGACGTCCTCGCCGCCGTCTGAGCCAGCACCCGTCCGCACGACCGTTCCCGAAAGGACCCACCATGGGCTTCGACCCCAACACCAGCCGCCCCGAGATCGACTTCCCGGGCGACGTCCCCACTGAGCTCGTCACCGAGGACCTGAGCGTCGGTGACGGCGCCGAGGCGACGGCCGGCTCCACCGTGTCCTGCCACTACGTCGGTGTCGCGCACTCGACCGGCGAGGAGTTCGACGCCTCCTGGAACCGCGGCGAGCCGCTGACCTTCCGCCTCGGCGTCGGTCAGGTCATCCGTGGCTGGGACGATGGCATCGTCGGCATGAAGGAGGGCGGCCGTCGCCGCCTGCACATCCCGAGCGACCTCGCCTACGGCGAGCGCGGCGCCGGCGCCGTCATCAAGCCCGGCGAGAGCCTGGTCTTCGTGGTGGACCTCGTCAGCGTCCGCTGACCCGCTGGGCCGCGGCGACACCCGCGACGGCGCTGACGACGAAGGCGGCGAGGTCCTCCTCGAGGCCACGCCCCATCGTCGACAGCCCCACCGGGCTCTGCCGCAGGGCAGCGAGCACCCCTTCCGTGCCGATCTCGACGACGTCGAGGTCGGCACGGCTGGTGGCGGCCAGGAGGGTCGCCTGCCGTCGCACCAGGGCCGCGAGCTCGCCCCCGCCCGCGAGGACGGGGACGATCGCGGGGGAGAGCAGCGCCCGCCCGTATGCCGTCGTGCTGTGGTGCGAGATGCCACGGTGCCGTGGGCGGGGGTCGGCTCCCGAGACGCGCAGCGCCGCGACCGAGGTGCCCCCGAGGACGTGCGCCGCGTGCAGCGCATCGGCGGCCGCGATCCCGGAGTAGCCCCATCGGGTGCCGGTGCCGACGTTGCCCGGGCCCTGCGTGACCACGGTGACGTCGGCCCCGACGACGTGCCGGGCGGCGAGCAGCCCGCTGTGCACGGACACGGCCTCGTGGTCACCGCCGAAGGCCTGGCCCACGGTCAGGGACGCCGCGAGCCACCCGGCCTCCTTGAGCCCGGCCACCGCGCGCGAGAAGGCGAGCGGCAGGGCCCCGCCGTCGGTCATGACGTAGGCGACGCGGGCCTCCGGCATGGTGAGCCGGATGCCCGCGACGACCGCGGGCAGCGCCGAGTGGAGGTCGGCCACGACCACGGGCATCCCGTCCAGGGAGTCTGCGTCGAGGAGGACGTCGTGGTGGATGCTGTCCTGCTCGTCCACGGCGAGGAACATCTGCTGCTGCGGGGTGTAGCGCGCCTTGACGATGTGGCCGGGGGAGTCAGGCGCGTCCTCGGGAAGGCGGTCGGGGATGGCCACGACGAAGGCCAGGCCGCCGGTGCCCAGTCCCTTGAGCAGCGCCGAGGCGTTGAGGACCACCCGGTCGCCGGGCTCCGGCCGACCGACCATCGCGGTGTACGCCAGCGCGCGC
Source organism: Knoellia terrae (assembly GCF_048606435.1). Lineage (NCBI taxonomy): Bacteria > Bacillati > Actinomycetota > Actinomycetes > Micrococcales > Intrasporangiaceae > Knoellia > Knoellia terrae. The sequence goes on from NZ_JBMBWH010000003.1 coordinate 167,090, forward strand.
ACCTCGGCACCGGAGTCGCCCGCGGAAGCCAGCCGGACGGCATACTCCACCGCCCCCGGCCACTCCCGGATCTCCTGGACGACCACGCCCTCGCGCCACTGCATCACAGTGCGCAGGCTATCGAGTAGCGTCGGAGACATGAGCGCAGCGACGGGCACGGCCGCCAAGACCGAGCGCCTCCTCAACCTCGTGCTCGTGCTCCTCTACACCCGTCGCCCCCTCTCCAAGGCGCAGATCCGCACCCTCGTGCCGCAGTACGGCGCGACCGCGTCGACCGAGGCCTTCGACCGGATGTTCGAGCGTGACAAGGACGAGCTGCGAGGGCTCGGCGTGCCGCTGGCGACCGAGGAGATCGACGCCTTCCACGAGGACGAGCCCGGCTACCGGATCCACCAGCGCGACTACGCCCTGCCCGACATCGACTTCGAGCCGGACGAGCTCGCCGTGCTCGGCCTGGCCAGCCGCAGCTGGGCGCACGCGTCCATGGCCGGTCCTGCCGCCGAGGCGCTGCGCAAGCTGCGCGCGGCCGGTGTCGAGCGTGACGAGGGCGCCCTCATCGGCATCGAGCCGCGGCTGCGGACCACCGAGCCGGCGTTCGAGGCCGTCAAGGACGCCGTGCTGAGCCGCACGCCCATCACGTTCGACTACCGCCGGCCGGAGGGCACGCAGGCCCGCACGCGCAAGGTGCAGCCCTGGTCCCTCGTCCAGTGGCACGGCCGCTGGTACCTCGCGGGGTACGACCTCGACCGTGAGGACACCCGTGTCTTCCGGCTGTCCCGCATCGACGGACGGGTCCGCACCGCGGGGCGGCCCGGGTCGTTCGAGGTGCCCGCCGACCACGAGGCGCGCGTCCTCGTCGAGCAGTCCGACCCGCGCGGAGAGGCGCGTCCCGCCCGGGTGTGCGTCCGCCCGGGGGCGGCACACAGCTTGCGCCGTCGCGCGAGCGCGACGACCGAGACCGACAGCGGGTGGTCCGAGCTGACCGTCGACTTCCACGACGTCGACGGGTTCGCCGCCGAGCTCGCCGGGCACGGTGACGCCGTGACCGTGGTCGAGCCTCTCGAGCTGCTCGAGCGCGTCCGGACCCACCTGCGCGCCACCCTCGCCGCCCACGAGGTGAGCGCCTGATGGCGGTCGAGACGGCCACCAGCCGGCTGACCCGGCTGCTGACGATGGTCCCCTGGCTGGTCAACCGCCAGGGGATCGAGCTCGAGGAGGCCGCGCGCGGTCTCGACGTCAGCGTCGAGCAGCTCGAGTCCGACCTCAACCTGCTCTTCCTCTGCGGCTACGGGCAGATGCCCGACGAGCTCATCGAGGCGGACTGGGAGGAGGGCCGCGTCTTCGTCGGGAACGCCGACGCCATCTCACGGCCCCTGCGCCTCGGGGTGGACGAGGCCGTGACCCTCATCGTCGGGCTGCGCACCCTCCTCGAGGTGCCCGGGCTGACCGAGCGCGACGCCATCGAACGGGCCCTGGCCAAGCTGGAGGCGGCGGCCGGGGCCTCGGCGGAGCCCGCTTCACGGGTCTCCGTGGACCTGGCCGGCGCCGGCGTGGACGACGCCGTCCTCGCCCGTGCCCGCGAGGGCGTCCAGCGCCACCGACGCCTGCACCTGAGCTACCACGTGCCGGGGCGCGACGAGTCGACCGAGCGCGACGTCGACCCCATGCGCGTCATCGCCGCCGACGGCTTCTGGTACCTCGAGGGCTGGTGCCACCGGGCCGTCGGCACCCGGGTGTTCCGGCTCGACCGGGTCGAGGCCCTCACGCTGCTCGACGAGGACGGCACGCCCCCGGAGGGGGTCGCGCCCCGCGATGTGGGCGACAGCATCTTCAGCCCCACCGACGACGACCTCCTCGTCACGCTGCGGCTGCTGCCCGGTGCCCTGTGGGTGAGCGACTACTACCCGGTCGAGTCGGTCAGCGACGCCGAGGACGGGTCGCGCACCATCACCCTGCGCACGGCCGACACCGCGTGGCTGGAGCGACTCGTGCTCCGGCTGGGCGGCCACGCCGTCGTGGTGGCGCCACCGGACCTGCGCGAGCGGCTGGCCGAGCGCGCCCGCGCAGCGCTGGCCCCTGGCACCCACGACGTAGACTGACCCCAGACCTCTCATCGGAAGAAGGCACGCATCATGCTTCGCAACTTCGGGGCTCCCGAGATCATCATCATCGCGGTGCTCCTCATCGTCATCTTCGGATGGAAGCGCCTGCCCGACGCGGCGCGCAGCCTCGGTCGCTCGGCGCGCGTCTTCAAGTCCGAGGTCGACGAGATGAAGAACGACGGCAAGGACAAGAAGTCGTCCGAGACCGTTGCCGGTGAGACCGTGCGCCGCGAGGCCGACGTCGACCCCACGACGCGCCCCGCCCCTTCGCCCATCGACGAGAACGCCCCGCAGACCGACAACACGTCGGGCCCCCGCTCCGGCACCATCGGCTGACGCACCCTGTCGATGGCCCGCGTCGCGAGACCCGGTCGGCCTCGCCTGCCTCGACGGCGCGAGCGTGACCCCGAAGGCAGGATGTCGCTCGGCGACCACCTGCGCGAGTTCCGCCGTCGCGTGCTCATCGCCGCGGTGGCCGTGGTCGTCCTGGCGGTCGCCGCCGCGCTGAACTACGAACGGATCTTCGACTTCCTCGCGGCACCGTTCAACTCCTACAAGCAGTCCAACCCGCAGAGCGCGATCAGCCTCAACTTCGGCGAGGCGACCTCGGCGTTCTCCAACCTCATCACCCTGTCGGTCTTCGTCGGGGTCATCGCGGCGAGCCCGGTGTGGCTCTACCAGGCCTGGGCGTTCGTCGTCCCGGGCCTGACGAAGAAGGAGAAGCAGGTCTCGCTGCTGTTCATCGCGGCGACCGTCCCTCTCTTCCTGGGCGGCTGCTTCCTCGGGTACCTCGTGCTGCCCCAGTCCCTGCAGCTGCTCTACGGCTTCTCACCGTCCGGCACCTCGAACATCCAGCAGGTCTCGGCCTACTTCTCCTTCGTCACCCGCTTCATCCTCGTCTTCGGTGGGGGCTTCCTCTTCCCGGTCTTCCTCGTCGCCTTCAACGCCGTCGGGATCCTGCCGGCCTCGAAGATGATCAAGGGCTGGCGGGTGGCGGTGGTGCTGATCTTCGTCTTCGCGGCCGTCGCCACGCCCACGGCCGACCCGATGACGATGTTCCTGCTGGCCGCGCCGCTCGTCCTGCTGTACTTCGTCGCCTACGGCATCGCCCGGCTCATCGACCGCCGGCGCGAGAAGGCCCGACCCGACTGGCTCGACACCTCGGACGACGAGGCCTCCTCCCTGTGAGCGCGCGGCAGCGCATCGGGATGGTCGTCAACCCCACAGCCGGCAAGAACACCGGGGCCCGGATCGGTCGTGAGGCGGCGGCCCTGCTCGCGGCGGCCGGCCACGACGTCGTCGATCTCTCCGCGATGGACGGGGCCCACGCACTGGAGCGGGGCCGCGCGGCGATCGCGGACCACGCGGTCGACTGCATCGTCGTCGCGGGGGGTGACGGGATGGTCCACCTCGGCGTCAACCTCGTCGCCGGGACCGACATCCCGCTCGGGATCATCGCCGCGGGCACGGGCAACGACAACGCCCGCGAGCTCGACCTCCCGGTGCGCGACGCCGCCAGGGCCGTCGAGCGGGTGACCCACGGGGCCACCCGTCGGATCGACGCCATCCGCCGCACCACGCCCCGCGGCGAGGACCGCTGGTTCGTCGGCGTGCTCGCGGCCGGCTTCGACGCCGTCGTCAACGAGCGCGCCAACGGGTGGCGGTGGCCCAAGGGCCAGATGCGCTACAACCTCGCTCTCCTGCGCGAGCTCGGGGTCTTCCGGCCGATTCCCTACGTCATCGAGGTCGACGGCACCCGCTACGAGACCAGGGCGATGCTCGTCGCGGTGGGCAACGGGCCGGCATACGGAGGAGGCATGAGGGTCGTCCCCGCCGCCTCGTACGACGACGGCCTGCTCGACGTGCTCATCCTCCACGAGGTCTCGACGCCCACCCTGCTGCGCGTCTTCCCGCAGGTCTTCCGAGGTGCCCACGTGAGCCACCCGGCGGTCGAGATCCTCCAGGGGCGGCGCGTCCGGCTCGAGGCCAGGGGCATCGTGTCGTACGCCGACGGTGAGCGCTTCGGGCCGCTGCCGATGGAGTGCGAGGTCGTCCCGGGCGCGGTGACCGTCCTGACGTAGCCTGACGGCATGGACACTCCGGGACCCCATCTCGCGGCATTCACGGCCTCGCTGGAGTTCCCACTGGACGACTTCCAGGTGCAGGGCTGTCGCGCCGTGGAGGCGGGGAAGGGCGTCCTCGTCGCCGCCCCCACCGGCGCGGGCAAGACGGTCGTCGGCGAGTTCGCCGTCCACATGGCCCTCGCCACCGGGCGCAAGGCGTTCTACACGACACCGATCAAGGCGCTGTCGAACCAGAAGTACCACGACCTCGTGGCCGTCCACGGCGTCGACCAGGTCGGGCTGCTCACCGGCGACTCGTCCGTCAACGGGCACGCTCCCGTGGTCGTCATGACCACCGAGGTGCTGCGCAACATGGTGTATGCCGGCAGCTCCACCCTCGAGGGACTCGGCTTCGTCGTCATGGACGAGGTCCACTACCTCGCCGACCGCTTCCGCGGTGCGGTCTGGGAGGAGGTCATCATCCACCTGCCCGAGTCGGTGCAGGTGATCTCGCTGTCGGCCACGGTGAGCAACGCCGAGGAGTTCGGCGACTGGCTCGCCGAGGTGCGCGGCAACCACGCCGTCGTCGTCTCGGAGCACCGACCGGTCCCACTGTGGCAGCACATGCTCGTGGGCAGCACGCTGTTCGACCTCTTCGTCGACGAGACGGCCGAGCCGCGCGAGGACGGGTCCACGCCCCGGGTCAACCCCGACCTGCTGCAGGCCATCCGCTCGGCCGACCAGCGGCGGGCCGACGACGGCTGGGTGCGGGGGAGCACCCGCGAGCACGGTCGCGGTCGGCACGCCGTGCCGGAGCGTGGGCGCGGGCCCGGTCGTGGCGTCGACCGCTCGCACACGGGGCACGTGTCGCGCGGGGGCCCGGGCGGGGGCAACGGTGGCAGTGGTGGGCGGGGCGGGTTCGTGCGCGGTGGACGGCCCGGCGGGGGAGCGACCCGGGCCGAGGTCATCGCCCAGCTCGACCGTGACGGGCTGCTCCCGGCCATCACGTTCATCTTCAGCCGCATGGGGTGTGAGGGCGCCGTGGGCCAGCTGCTGTCGGCCGACACGCGGCTCATCCCGCAGCGCGAGGGCGAGCGGATCCGGCGCCTCGTCGAGGAGCGGATGGGCTCCCTGGCCGACGAGGACCTCGGCGTCCTGGGCTACTTCGACTTCGTCGAGGGCCTGTCGCGCGGCTTCGCCTGCCACCACGCCGGCATGCTCCCGCTGTTCCGCGAGATCGTCGAGGAGCTCTTCACCGGTGGCCGCATCCGGGCGGTGTTCGCGACGGAGACCCTCGCTCTCGGCATCAACATGCCCGCCCGGACCGTCGTCCTCGAGAAGCTCGTGAAGTTCAACGGCGAGACCCACGCCGACGTCACGCCGGCCGAGTACACCCAGCTCACGGGACGCGCCGGCCGACGTGGCATCGACATCGAGGGCCACGCCGTCGTGCAGTGGAGCCGTGGCCTCGACCCGCTCGCCGTCGGTGGGCTCGCCTCGACCCGGACCTACCCGCTGCGCTCCAGCTTCCGGCCGACCTACAACATGGCCGTCAACCTCGTCACCCAGGTCGGGCGGCAGGTGGCCCGCGAGATCCTCGAGACCTCGTTCGCCCAGTTCCAGGCCGACCGGGCCGTCGTCGGGCTCGCGACCAAGGTGCGGCGCAACGACGAGGCACTCGCCGGCTACGCCGAGTCGATGCACTGCCACCTCGGCGACTTCCGCGAGTACGCCGGGATCCGTCGGGCCATCGCCGACGCCGAGAAGGACGGTGCCAAGAAGCGGTCCGCGAGTCGGCGCGCGGAGGCGGCGGTCAGCCTCGACGTGCTCAAGGTCGGCGACGTCATCAAGGTGCCCGCCGGCCGGCGCTCCGGGTGGGCCGTCGTCGTCCAGGAGGCCCGCTCCGGCAAGGGCACCCCCAGCGGTCCCGGCGTCGTCACCGAGGACCGGCAGTTCCGACGGCTCACCCTCACCGACGTGCCCGTGCCGGTGGAGGCCACGGTGCGGATCGCCGTCCCGAGGCACTTCAACCCCAAGTCGCCGAAGGCGCGTCGCGACCTCGCCACGACCATGCGCATCGCGGTGCCGCACGACCCGCCACCGAAGCGGGCCAGGGAGCGGGCGGCGGACGAGGCTCAGGAGAGCGACCGCATCGAGCACCTGCGCCGCGAGCTCAAGGCGCACCCCTGCCACCAGTGCCCCGAGCGGGAGGACCACGCCCGCTGGGCCGAGCGCTGGCACCGCCTCAAGCGCGAGACGAGCGGCCTGCAGCGCAAGGTCGAGGGGCGCACCAACTCGGTCGCCCGCACCTTCGACCGCATCTGCGTCGTGCTCACCGACCTCGGCTACCTCGACGCCGAGGGAGCGGTGACCGACCGCGGCGAGCGGCTGCGACGCCTCTACACCGAGCGCGACCTCCTCGCTGCGGAGTGCCTGCGCTCCGACGTGTGGAAGCGGCTCGACGCGCCGGGCCTGGCCGCCTGCGTCTCGACGCTGGTCCACACCCCTCGGCACGAGCAGGCCGACCCGTCACCGCGCATGCCGACGGAGGAGGTGGCCGTGGCCATCACCGAGATGCAGCGCCTGTGGAGCCAGCTCGACGACCTCGAGGAGCAGCACGGTCTCCAGCGCACCGAGGCTCCCGACGGTGGCATGGCATGGATGGTGCACCGCTGGGCCAGCGGCTCGGGACTCGACGCGGTGCTGCGCGGCCAGGAGATGGCGGCCGGTGACTTCGTGCGGCGGTGCAAGCAGATCGTCGACCTGCTCGGTCAGATCGGCGACGCCGCCCCCGACTCCGAGCTCCGTCGTACGGCGCGCAAGGCCATCGACGGCGTCCGCCGCGGCGTCGTGGCCGCCGACCGTCTGGACTGACCCCCGACCGGCGCGCCGGGGTCAGGGGATCTGGAGGGCGGCGAGCACGCGGTTGATCGGGTTCGTCACGCCGTAGGTCGAGGCGAGCTCGCTGAGCAGCCGCGTGTCCGCCACGGTGGTGGGCAGGGCGAGGTCGACCTCGGCCACCGGGGCGTCCCGCGCCACGCGGACGACGCGCGGTGCCACGTCGAGGTAGGCGCTGGCCGCCTCGAGGTTGGTGCGCCGGGCACCCTTGATGGCGGGGTCGCCGTCGGCGACGGCCCGTCGCAGTCCCTCGAGGGAGCCGTATGCCGCGATGAGCTGCGCCGCTGTCTTGTCACCGATGCCCTTGACGCCGGGCAGGCCGTCGCTGGTGTCGCCGCGCAGGATCGACATGTCGGCGTAGGCATCGCCGTCCTGGACGGAGTACTTCTCCTGCAGGTAGCCCTGGGTCCCGATGTCGGGCTCCCGAACGCCACCCTTGCCGGTGTAGAGGACGCGCACGCCGTGGGCGTCGTCGATCAGCTGCAGCAGGTCCCGGTCCCCGGTCACCACGTCGATGGGCATCTGCCCGCGGTGACGCTCGACGAGCGTGCCGATGACGTCGTCGGCCTCGAACCCCGGCGCCCCAAGTCGCGGGATGCCGAGTGCGGTCAGCGCGTCACGGATGAGGGGCACCTGCGGGGTGAGGTCGTCGGGGGACTCCTCGACGACGTCGCTGCCCTCGGTGAGCCGGTGGGTCTTGTAGGTCGGGATGAGGTCCACCCGGAACTGGGGCCGCCAGTCGTCGTCCCAGCACGCGACGAGGTGGGTCGGCCGGTGGGCGTTGACCAGCGTGGCGATCATGTCGAGGAACCCGCGCAGCGCGTTGGTCGGCGGCTCGTCGGTGGACTCCCGCTGGTCGGGGACGCCGAAGAAGGCCCGGAAGTAGAGCGAGGCGGAGTCGAGCAGGAGCAGCTTGCCAACAGGAGGCGGCGTGGACGACATGACGCCGAGGGTATTGCACCGCCCGTCAGAAGGCGCCGGCCAGCGAGCCCACGACCCAGGCGACGACGGCTGCGGCAAGCAGCACCCCCAGCACGAGGTCCCAGACGGTGCGTGGAGAGCCCCTGCGGACCCTCACCAGCCGCACCACACCGGTCACCGCGACGACGAGCAGACTGAGCGGCAGCAGCACCAGGGAGCCCACGAATGCGGCCGAGTCGTGAGGCGTGAGCCGGCACCCGAAGAACAGCCCCTCGCACTGCCCGTTGGCGTTCGTGTCCGGAGCGGTGACGAACCAGCCGAGCCAGACCAGCCACGACACCAGCACTATTGCGAGGACGATCGGCGCGCCGCGCGGGGCTCGCCGGGAGGCGTTCGCGGTGCGCATGCCGAGCATCGTGCCCTGCCGGAACTAGGGTTGGCGACGTGGAGGACCTGGACCGCAAGATCGTGGAGCAGCTCTCGAGCGACGGACGGATGAGCTACACCGACCTGGGCCGGGCGCTCGGGATGTCGACGTCGGCGGTGCACCAGCGCGTCCGGCGGCTCGAGAAGCGCGGGGTCATCAAGGGCTACACCGCCCGGGTCGACCATGCCGCGGTCGGTGTCGCGATGACCGCCTTCATCTCGATCACCCCGCTCGACCCCGCCGCACCGGACGACATCCCCGAGCGGCTGCGGGACCTGCACGCCGTGGAGGAGTGCCACTCGGTCGCGGGCGACATGAACTACATCCTCAAGGTGCGGGTGGCCACGCCGCTCGAGCTCGAGGAGCTCCTGGCCCGGATCCGGGCGGCGGCCAACGTCTCCACCAAGACGACGGTGGTCCTCTCGACGCCCTGGGAGTAGCAGCAGCAGCAGGGCCGTTCCGGAGCCCTGTGGAAAACCCGGGGGCCGCTCGCGGGATTCGCGGCACGATCGCCGCATGACCTTCCACGACCTGCCACCGCACTCGCGCGACCTGCCCCTCGACGACCCGACCCTGCGAGCAGACCTCGTCGACCTCGTCGTCTCGCTGGCCGCTCGCGAGGGTGGCTGCCTGGCCCTGCTCCTGCTCGACGACGACCACGTCTGCACGACACCGATGCTCGTCGAGGAGATGGGGGTGCCCCAGCCGGAGCAGGTGCAGCAGGTCCTCGGCACGGTCCTGGGGCAGCTCGAGATCCCGGGCCTCGTCGCGGCCGTCGGACGCCCCGGTTCCGGCCTCTTCACCGACGCCGACCGGGCCTGCCACCAAGCGGTCGTCGAGGCCTGCCGCGCTCGCGGCATCACCCTGCTCGGCACCTACCTCGCCTCCGACAACGCGGTTCGCGAGATGCCCGACCACCTCAGGCTGGCGTCCTAACGAGCGATCGGCCCCCTGCGGGCGGCGGTGACGGCCACGAGGTCGGCCGGCGCCAGCTCGAGGTCGAGGCCACGCCTGCCGCCGGAGACGAGCACGGTGTCGTGCTCGTCAGCCGAGGAGTCGACCACCGTGGGAAGTGCTCGCTTCTGCCCGATGGGGGAGATGCCTCCCACGACGTAGCCCGAGCTGCGTTCTGCCGCAGTGGGATCGGCCATGGTCACTCGCTTGGCCCCCAGCACGGAGGCCATCGCCTTGAGGTCGAGCAGCCGGTCGACCGGGAGCACGCCCACGGCGAGCCCCGAGCCCGTGTCGACGAGCAGCGTCTTGAAGACCCGCGCCGGGTCGACGCCCAGCGCCTCGGCGGCCTCGAGTCCGAACGACTCGGCCGCAGGGTCGTGCTCGTAGGCCCGGACGGCATACCTGACTCCCGCGCGGGTCAACGCGACCGTCGCCGGAGTGCCGACGGAACCACCGCGGTCCTTGCGTCCCATGTCGCGAGCGTATGCCGCCCGCTCACCCTCCTAGTCCAGGTCGCGTGCCGAGGCGTCGCGGCTGGCACCCGCACCGGCGAGGGCCGCGGCGTGCACCTGCTCGACGTCGGTGTTGCTGCGCCACCAGGCCTGCCCGGCCTCGGGCAGGGTGTAGATCGGGTCGTAGTAGACGTACTCGCGCGACAGGGCAGCCGCATCCTCACCCTCGATGGAGGTGCGGTAGTTCTTGCGCCAGAACGACATTCCCTTGTCCCGGTCGTAGCTGTCGACCTGGTGCACCCACCGCTTGCCGACGAACGGGACGTCGCAGACGATGCGCGGCGTCGCGAAGCCGGGGAGGTAGCCCATGATCGTGTGCTGCAGGTGCTGGGCCTCGTGCAGCGCGAGCCGCCAGTGCTCCGAGAAGGGGATCATGTCGCACATGTAGAAGTAGTACGGCGTGACCATCGCCTCGTCCTGCAGGGCGAAGCAGAGGTCCAGCAGGTCCGCGCTGGTGTCGTTCACGCCACGCATGAGCACGCCCTGGTTGCGGACGTCGCGCACGCCCGCCTCGAGCATCGCCTTCGACGCCGCGGCGACGAGCGGAGTGACCGACTGGGCGTGGTTGACGTGGGTGTGGATGGCGAGCGAGACGCCGCGCGAGCGGGCCAGCGCGGAGACGCGGGCCACGCCCTCGACGACGTCGTCCTGGAGCCAGTGCTGCGGCAGCCCCATGAGCGCCTTGGTCGCGAGCCGGATGTCGCGGATGTTGTCGATCCGCAGGAGCTTGTCGAGGAAGCCCTCGAGGTTCTTCCACGGCATGTTGGCCACGTCGCCGCCGGAGACCACGACGTCGCGGACCTGCGGGGTGCGCTGGAGGTAGTCGAGCATCGCGGCGTGCCGGTCGACCGGCTTGCCGGCGAGCTTGAGCTTGAGCACCTGCGGCGTGGAGTTGCCGACGAGGTCCATCCGCGTGCAGTGGCCGCAGTACTGGGGGCACGTCGGCAGCATCTCGGCGAGCACCTTCGTGGGGTAGCGGTGCGTCAGGCCCTCGACCGCCCACATGTCGTGCTCGTGGAGGCTGTCACGGGCGGCGAAGGGGTGCGAGGCCCAGTCCGTGCGGCGGTCGCTGAAGACGGGGAGCATGTAGCGCCGCACCGGGTCGGCGAGGAACGCCTCGGTGAAGGCATCACCCGCGGCGGGCATCGAGCCGTCGGCCCAGCTCATCTCGCTGACCATCGTGTTGAGCATCTGCGGCGGGACGAGCATCGACATCGTCGCGCGCTCGGCCTGGTCGCGCTCGAGGTCCGCGTAGAACTCCTCGGTGAGCAGGTCGCCCATGAGCTCGCGCAGCTGCCCGACGTTCTTGACGCAGTGGGCCCGCTGCCACTGGGCGCTGGCCCAGTCGGCGGCGGTCACCGCGCGCCATCCCGGGAAGCGGGTCCAGTCCGGCTCGACGAGCTCCCGGCGCCGGTAGACGTAGGGCTGCTCGATGTTCGTCGTCATGTCTGCGAGGATACGGACAGATGACTCGTTCGTCACATCCCTACCGCAATATTTGTCGCCGCGTGTCGCCAGACAGGAGAACTTGCGTGCCCGTGTTGCCCGGCCCGCCCGTCCGCACCACCTCCTCGCCGTTGGGGGTCCACCGCGTGCTCGAGCCCGCCGGCTCGCTGCCCCAGGCCGCACGTGTCCTCGATCCGCGCGCCGAGATCTGGCCGGACGAGGTGCGCATCGACATCGAGACGCTCAACCTCGACGCCGCCTCCTACCGGCAGCTGCACGACAAGCACGCCGGTGAGGGGGCCGCGATCCGCGCCGAGGTCCTCCAGATCGTGGGGGAGCGGGGCAAGATGCAGAACCCCGTCACCGGCAGCGGCGGAATGCTCATCGGCACGGTCGCCGAGGTCGGCCCGCGCTCCCCGCTCGGGCTCGAGGTCGGGGACCGCGTGGCGAGCCTGGTCTCGCTCTCCCTCACCCCGCTCGCGATCAGCGACGGCCTCGAGCGGTGGGACGGGCTGGGCGAGCGCGTCCCCGCCCGTGGACACGCCATCCTCTTCGGCCGCTCCATCGCGGCGACGCTGCCGGAGGACCTGTCGCCCGAGCTCGCGCTCATGGTGATGGATGTCTGCGGCGCACCCGCGCTCGTGTCCCGCACCGTCTCCACGTATGCCGTCCGCACCAGTCCCGAGGACCCCGCTGAGGCCGGCCCGTCGGTCGTGGTGCTCGGGGGAGCGGGCAAGTCCGGCTCCCTCTCCCTGGCCGCGGCGGCGGACGCGGGCGCGACCCGCCGGGTGGCGGTGGTGCGTGACGCTGCGGAGGCGGCTGTCCTCGAGGGCACCGGTCTGGCGACCCACGTCGTCGTGGCCGATGCCCGCGACCCGCTCGGCCTCGCCGAGGCTCTGGAGGCCGCCGGGGGACCGGCCGACCTCACCGTCGTGTGCGTCGACGTCACCGGCTGCGAGCAGCCGGCGATCCTCGTCACGAGGGACGGCGGCACGGTGATCTTCTTCTCGATGGCGACGAACTTCGCGGCCGCCGCACTCGGGGCGGAGGGTGTCGCCGCGGACGTCACGATGCTCGTCGGCAACGGCTACGTCCCGGGTCACGCGGCCTACGCGCTGGACCTCATCCGCGGCAACGACGCGGTCCGGGCGCTGTTCGAAGGCCGGCTCGCCGAGGCACGGTAGTTTCGCTCGTGTGGTCACGAGCATCTACATCGCGGGAACTCAGGCACGGTCCGGCAAGTCGGCCGTGGCGGTCGGCCTGCTGGACCAGCTGAGCCGACGAGCCGGTCGCGTGGGGGTGTTCCGGCCGATCGTCCGGGCAGGGGAGCCCGACGAGCTGGTGCGGACCCTGCTGGCCCGGCTGCCCGGCACCCAGTCGGTCGAGGAGGCGTGCGGGGTCACCTACGACGACCTCCACGACTCGCCCGAGCGCGCCATGGGCACCATCGTCGACCGCTACCACGACGTCGCCGGCGCGCACGACGTCGTGCTCGTCGTGGGGTCCGACTTCACGGACGTCGCGGCACCCACCGAGTTCACCGTCAACGCGACCGTGGCCGCCCACCTGGGCTCCCGGCTCCTCCTCGTCGTCCCGGCTCGCGGACAGACGCCGGCCGAGATCGCCACCTCCGCGGAGATGGCGGTCGTCGCCGCCCGTGGGGTCCATGCGCACGTGACCGGTGTGGTCGCCAACCAGGTCGACCCGGCGGTGCTCGACGAGACGCGGGCGGCCGTCGGCGACCGGGTCGGTGTGCCGGCGCAGGCACTACCCGAGACGCCGCTGCTGCGCGCGCCCACCGTGCGCGACCTCATGGATGCGTGCTCGGGCCGACTCGTCCACGGCGACGAGGCGGCGCTCGACCGCGAGTCCCTGGGCCTCGTCGTCGCCGCCATGACGATGCCCCACGTCCTGGACCGGCTCATCGACGGTGGTGTCGTCATCGTGCCGGGCGACCGCGAGGACGTCGTGATCGGCGTGCTCCTGGCGCACCGGTCGAAGACGTTCCCCAGCCTGTCGGGGATCGTGCTCAACGGCGGGTTCCCGCTGCCGCCCCAGGTGGAGCGCCTCATCGACGGGCTCGACGTCGTCCTGCCGATCATCGCCACCGACGGCGGCACGATGGCCACCGCGAGCAGCCTGGGCGCCGCTCGCGGCCGGCTCACCCCGGACTCCACCCGCAAGCTCGATGCGGCGGTGGCCATGGTGGAGCGGGAGCTCGACGCCGAGGCCCTGCTCGGACCGGTCCCGACGACCGGCGGCGGAGCCGTGACGCCGCTGATGTTCGAGCACCGCCTCGTCGACGCCGCCCGCGCCGCCGACGCCCACATCGTCCTGCCCGAGGGCGCCGAGGACCGGATCCTGCTCGCCGCCGACACCGTGCTGGCCCGGGGCATCGCCCGGCTCACCCTCCTCGGCAGCGAGGAGAGGGTGAGGGCGAACGCCGCCCGGCTGGGGGTCGACATCACGCGCGCGGAGATCGTCGACCCGGCGACGAGCCCTCTGCGAGAGGGTTTCGCGGCGGAGTACGCCGCGCTGCGCTCGCACAAGGGCGTGACCCTCGACCAGGCCCGCGACCGCGTGGTCGACCCGTCGTACTTCGGGACGATGATGGTGCACCAGCGGCTCGCCGACGGGATGGTGTCCGGCTGCATCACGACCACGGCCCACACGATCCGTCCGGCGCTCGAGATCGTGCGGACGGCACCCGACGTGTCGGTGGTGTCGAGCGTCTTCCTCATGTGCCTGGCCGACCGGGTGCTCGTCTACGGCGACTGCGCCGTCAACCCCGACCCCACCGCCGAGCAGCTCGCCGACATCGCCATCTCCTCGGCGCGCACCGCGAAGGGCTTCGGCATCGAGCCGCGCGTGGCGATGCTGTCCTACTCCACGGGGGAGTCGGGCACGGGTGCCGACGTCGACAAGGTGCGGTCCGCCACCGCCCTCGTCCACGAGCGGGCGCCCGAGCTGCTCGTCGAGGGACCCATCCAGTACGACGCCGCCGTCGACCCGTACGTTGCCGCGACCAAGCTCCGCGACAGCCCGGTGGCCGGCCGTGCCACCGTGCTCGTCTTCCCCGACCTCAACACGGGCAACAACACCTACAAGGCGGTGCAGCGGAGTGCGTCTGCCGTCGCGATCGGGCCGGTCCTCCAGGGGCTCAACCGGCCGGTCAACGACCTGTCGCGCGGCGCCCTCGTGCGCGACATCGTCAACACCGTCGCGATCACCGCGGTCCAGGCCGGCGCCTGATGGTGATGCCGCGCACGGTCCTCGTCGTCAACGCCGGGTCGTCCTCGCTCAAGTACCAGGTGCTCGACGCCGACACCGGCGAGACCTCCGCCACCGGCCTCGTCGAGCGCATCGGCGGGCCGGGCCGCCTCCGGCACACCTCCGACTGCGAGACCCATGAGCAGGACGTCACCTGCCGCGACCACACGGAGGCCCTCGACGCGGCTCGCACGGCCCTGCGCGAGCACGGGCCGGACCTCGGCGAGCTGGGGCTCTTCGCCGTCGGGCACCGGGTGGTCCACGGCGGCCCCGACTTCACCGAGCCGGTCGTCATCGACGACGACGTCGTCGCGACCATCACGGACCTGGTCCCGCTGGCGCCACTGCACAACCCGGGCAACCTCGAAGGCATCCGCGGGGCCCGCGCCGCCTTCCCCGACGTCCCGCAGGTCGCGGTCTTCGACACCGCCTTCCACCAGACGCTCCCGGCCGAGGCCTTCACGTATGCCGTGCCGGCGCCGTGGCGAGAGCAGCACCGCGTGCGTCGCTACGGCTTCCACGGCACGAGCCACCGCTACGTGTCCCGCCGCACCGCCGAGCTGCTCGGACGCGCCCCCGAGGACTGCAACGTCATCGTCCTGCACCTCGGCAACGGCGCCAGCGCCTGTGCCGTGCGCAGTGGCCGCAGCGTCGACACCTCCATGGGGATGTCGCCGCTCGAGGGTCTCGTCATGGGCACCCGCTCCGGTGACGTCGACCCGGCGCTCGGCGCCTACCTCGGACGGGTCGCCGGGCTCGACCCGTCGGCCTACGACGACGCGCTCAACAAGGCCAGCGGACTCAAGGGGCTCACCGGTGCGTCCGACCTGCGCGAGGTCGAGGACCGCCGGGCCGCCGGCGATCCCGACGCCACGCTCGCCTTCGACGTCATGGTCCACCGCCTGCGGAAGTACGTCGGCGCGTATGCCGTCCTACTGGGGCGTGTCGATGCCATCGCCTTCACCGGTGGCATCGGGGAGAACAGCAGCGCCGTGCGCTCGGCCGTCCTCTCCGACCTCGAGGTCCTCGGTGTCGAGCTCGACGAGGCCGCGAACGACGGCCGTGGCACCGAGCGACGGGTCACCACGGCGGGCAGCCGGGTCGCGGCCTGGGTGGTGCCGACCAACGAGGAGCTCGAGATCGCCCGCGCCTGCCTTGCCGTACTGGGCTGACCGGCACGCTCACCGGTGATCTTGCGGCGCAGGACCGTGGCGGCCGGAAGATCGTCGGCATCATTGGTAGCCTGCCGTCGTGTCTCCACGCCCCCGCCCCCTCCTCGAGCTCGACCGGGCCGACGTCCGCCGCGCGCGCTCACTCGCCCGCACCGTGGGCCGGCCCGTCGTCCGCATCGCCAACCGGCACACGACCGTCTCGGTCGAGCGGGCCACCCTGCGGCTGGCCGGTCTGGCCGGCGCCGACCACGAGCGCGTGCCGTGGGTCAACCACCTCGTCGACGCCGTCCGCGAGGGCGCCGGCCTGGAGCACGGGGTCACCCTGCCCGTGTGGGACGCCCTGCGTCGCGGTGCCGCACCCGACCTGCTGACCCTCGCGCAGATGGCGAGCAGCCGCTCGGTCGACTTCCGGGTCCCCGAGGGCAAGGACGCCACGGCGGCAGCGAAGCAGTCGCGCTCGGCCGTGGCACGCGGCATACGGACCATCGACGCGCAGCGGGCGAAGCGGGACCGGCTGGTCAGGCGCCACGGCGACCCGGCTCAGCGCCCGTGGATCTACCTCATCGTCGCCACCGGCGACATCCACGAGGACATCCCGCAGGCGCAGGCCGCCGCCCGCGAGGGCGCGGACGTCATCGCCGTCATCCGCTCGACCGGGCAGAGCCTGCTCGACTACGTGCCCGAGGGCGCGACCCGTGAGGGGTATGCCGGAACCTACGCCACCCAGGAGAACTTCCGGCTCATGCGGGCCGCGCTCGACGAGACGAGCAAGGAGGTCGGACGCTACATCCGACTGACCAACTACGCGAGCGGCCTGTGCATGCCCGAGATCGCGGCGCTCGCCGGCCTCGAGCGCCTCGACATGATGCTCAACGACTCGATGTACGGCATCCTCTTCCGCGACATCAACCCGATCCGCACGTTCGTCGACCAGCGCTTCAGCCGCCAGGTCCACGCCCGGGCCGGGATCATCATCAACACCGGCGAGGACAACTACCTCACGACCAGCGACGCGGTCGAGGCGGCGCACACCGTGACGGTGAGCCAGCTGCTCAACGAGTACTTCGCCAAGGAGGCCGGGCTCGAGGACTGGCAGCTCGGGCTGGGCCACGCCTTCGAGATCAACCCCGAGCTGCCCGACAGCTTCCGCATGGAGCTCGCGCACGCCCTGCTGGCCCGCACGCTCTTCCCCGACGCGCCGCTGAAGTGGATGCCGCCGACGAAGCACATGACGGGGGACGTGTTCCGGGGCAACCTGCTCGACGGGTTCTTCAACCTCGCCGGCGCCCTCACCGGCCAGAGCATCCTGCTCGTCGGGATGATGACCGAGGCGGTCGTGACGCCGTGGATCTCCGACCGCGACATCGCCCTGCAGAACGTCCGCTACGTCCTGGGCGCCGCCGGGGGACTGACCGAGGACTTCCACCCGCCGCGCGACGGCTTCATCCAGACCCGCGCCCGCCAGGTGCTCTCCGAGGCGATCGACCTCCTGCAGCAGATCACCGACGAGCCCGGGAAGGCTCCGCTCCTCGAGGCCATCGCCGACGGCACCTTCGGCGAGATGAAGCGACCGGCCACGGCCGGCAAGGGCCTCGACGGCGTCGTCGAGCGCGCGGCCGGCTACGACAACCCCGCGATCACCCTCCTCGAGAACGGACAGACCCGATGAGCGCGTCGAGCCGCCCCGCCGACGACGTCGGCGCCGTCCCCCAAGTGATCCGTCCCTACGGCGACCAGACCGGCGACGGCATGGTGCAGGTCTCCTTCACGCTGCCCATGCCGAACGGCAAGCGCGCCGAGGGGGCCGCCCTCCAGCTCGCCGGGAGGATGGGCATCGAGCCGGCGATCGTCGTGCACCACAAGTCCATCGGGGACGCGTTCACCTTCTTCGTCGTCTACGGCTCGGTGAAGCACCTCGTCGAGCCCGGCCTCGTCGAGGTCGTGGAGCGCGAGTTCCCGCTGCTCTCCGGCAAGGAGATCAACGCCGCGATCAAGCGCCGGCTCCACCGCAAGCTCGTCGTCGTCGGCGCCTGCATCGGCACCGACGCGCACACCGTGGGCATCGACGCCATCCTCAACATCAAGGGGTTCGCGGGGGAGAAGGGCCTCGAGTACCACCGCGAGATCAAGGTCGTGAACCTCGGCGCCCAGGTCCTCGTGCCCGACCTCGTCGAGCGCGCCCGCGAGGAGAAGGCCGACGCCGTCCTCGTCAGCCAGGTCGTCACCCAGCGCGACGCGCACATCCACAACACGACCGCGATGTCGGCCGCCTTCCGAGAGGCCTTCCCGGCCGGCAAGGTGCCGCTCCTCGTCGTCGGCGGCCCGCGCTTCGAGGAGGGCTCGCAGGCGGCTCTCGGTGTCGACCGCATCTTCGGGCGCGGGACCACCCCCGGCGAGGTGGCCAGCTACCTCGTCCACGCCCTCGTCCCCCAGGGCTCCGCGGCCCACAGCAAGGGAGCATGAGCACCATGACCGAACGCGACGACCCGACGGGCACGACGGTCCTGCACCGCCGCTACGTCCCCTACAGCCATGCCCACTACGCCGGCAACCTCGTGGACGGCGCCTACTCGCTCGCCGCCTTCGGCGACGTCGCCACCGAGATGTGCATCGTCACCGACGGCGACGAAGGCCTGTTCGCGTCCTACAGCGACGTGCAGTTCCTCGCCCCCGTGCGCGCCGGGGACTGCATCGAGATCGAGGCGAGACTGGTCCGCGTGGGCACCCGCAGCCGCGAGATGGAGTTCGCTGTCCGCGTCGTCGCCCGGGGCAACCCGGAGCGCGGCGAGTCGGCAGCGGACGTCCTCGACCCGCCCGTCGTCGCGACGACGGCCCGCGGCGTCGTGGTGGTGCCACCGCGCTGAGGTCGGTGACCTACGGTGGCTCCGTGCCACCGCGAATCCCGTATGCCCTTCGCCTCCTCGGCGCGCTCGTCTCGGGTGTGCTGCTCTGGCTGGCCTTCCCCGAGCACGACCTGTGGTGGCTGGCGCCGGTAGCCGTGGCGCTGCTCGGCGGAGTGACGCTCGACGTCGGGGCACGCCGCGGGTTCGGCCTCGGGATGCTCGCTGGGTGGGCCTTCTTCGTGCCCGTCCTGTCGTGGTCGGGCATCTACGTCGGCAAGCTGCCGTGGTTCGCCCTCGCGACCCTGCAGGCCCTCTACGTGGGCGCCATGTGTGCCGTCGTGGGGTTCATCGGGCAGCGGCTGGGACCACGGTGGGGGCTGCGGACCGCTGTTGTCGTGCCGTTCGCCTGGGTCGCCCAGGAGCTGGCCCGGAGCACGACACCGTTCGGCGGGTTCCCGTGGGCCCGGCTCGCGTTCAGCCAGGCCGACAGCCCCCTCGCCAACGTGGCGCAGTGGCTCGGCGCACCCGGTGTCAGCTTCGCGGTGGCGCTCGTGGGAACGGCGCTGCTCCTGGCCGCAGCCACCGCCCGTCGGCACCCACGCCGGGCCGTGGCCGCGGTCGCCCTCGGAGGGCTCGCCCTCGCGCTTCCCGGCCTGGCCACTCCTGCCACCGGGGGGCGGCAGGTCACCGTCGCTCTGGTGCAGGGCAACGTCCCGCGGCCCGGCCTCGACTTCAACGCCGAGCGCCGGGCGGTGCTCGACAACCACGTCCGCGGCACGGAGGCGGTCGGTGCGACGGCGCCCGATGACCTCAGCCTCGTCGTCTGGCCCGAGAACGCCTCGGACATCGACCCCCTCCGCAACCCGGACGCGGCGGCGCAGGTGCAGCACGCGGTGACGGCGGTCGGGGTGCCCGTCATCGTCGGGGCCGTCCTCCAGGAGCCCCAGCCCGACGTCTCCAACGCCTCCCTGCTGTACCGGCCCGGGGGAGGGGAGCCCGAGCGCTACGTCAAGAACCACCCGGTGCCGTTCGCCGAGTACATCCCCTACCGCTCGTTCTTCCGGAAGTTCAGCGACAAGGTCGACCTCGTCACGCGGGACTTCGTCAAGGGCAAGGGCCTCGGCGCCTTCCGCGTCGACGCCCCCTCCGACGCCTACTGGGCGCTGCCGACGATCTGCTTCGAGGTGGCCTACGACGGCCTCATGCGCGACTCGGTGACCCAGCCGGGCAAGGCCGCGAGCCTCCTGCTCGTCCAGACCAACAACGCGACGTTCGGCTACACCGCCGAGTCCGAGCAGCAGTTCGCCATCTCCCGGATCCGGGCCATCGAGCACGGCCGGTCCGTCGCCCACGTGTCCACCGTCGGCGTCTCGGGCTTCATCGCCCCCGACGGGTCGGTCACCGGCAAGACCGGGCTGTTCACGGCCGAGCAGCGCATCGCCTCGGTCCCCATCCGCACCGACCTCACGCTCGCCGACCGCCTGGGGCCCTGGCCGGAGCGGCTGGCGGTTGCGGTGCTCCTGGTGTTCGTCCTCGTCGCGGGCGTGCGTGGGCGAGGCGTTAGGGTCGAGCGACCTGAAACCGAGCGACCCCCGAAGGACCACGTGTGACTGAGCGTCCGAGCCTCGACCGCGTCGTCGTGCTCATCCCGACCTACAACGAGCGCGAGAACCTGCCGACCATCGTCGAGCGGGTGCGCCGTGCGGTCCCCGAGGTCGACGTCTGCGTGCTCGACGACAGCTCGCCGGACGGCACCGGGGAGGTCGCCGACGAGCTGGCCGGCGGCGACGACCAGGTGCACGTCATCCACCGCGCCGGCAAGGAAGGTCTCGGGGCGGCCTACCTCCACGGCTTCGCCTGGGCCCTCGAGCAGGGCTACGACGCGGTCGTCGAGATGGACGCCGACGGGTCCCACCGACCCGAGGACCTCCGCCGCCTGCTGGCGGCGGCGCAGCACGCCGACCTCGTCATCGGCTCCCGCTGGGTGCCCGGGGGCAAGGTCGTCAACTGGCCGACCCACCGCAAGGTGCTGAGCGTGGGCGGCAACATCTACACCCGGATCCTGCTCGGGATGTCCGTGCATGACGCCACCGCCGGATACCGGGTGTACCGCGCGGACGCCCTGCGCAGCCTCGACCTGCACAGCGTCGAGTCCGCGGGGTACTGCTTCCAGGTCGACCTCACCCGTCGCGCCGTCGCGGCCGGGCTCGACGTCGTGGAGGTGCCGATCACCTTCGTCGAGCGAGAGATCGGGGAGTCCAAGATGGACCAGAGCATCGTGCGCGAGTCGCTCGGGCGGATCACCGTCTGGGGAGTGCGGCGTCGCGCCGACCAGGTGAGGGAACGGCTCGCCGGGCGCGCGCGTTGGCACCAGTTGTGACCCATCCGATCGGCTCCACCCCCTACGCGCGACGTCGGCGCCGGCCGCGCTGGCTCACCTTCGTGCTCGTCGGGCTGGTCGTCGCGCCCATTGTCGAGATCGCCGTGCTCGTCGCCGTGGGCAGGACGGTCGGGCTGGGCTGGACGCTGCTCGCGCTGCTTCTGCTCACCCTGCTCGGGACGTGGCTCATGCGGCGTGAGGGATCACGCACCTGGAAGGCGCTGCGCGAGGCCTCGCGGACCGGCCGGATGCCCAACCGCGAGATCGCCGACGGGGTGCTCGTCCTCATCGGCGGGGCCTTCCTGCTGCTGCCCGGGTTCGTCAGCGACCTCGTCGGGCTCATCTTCGTCCTGCCCTTCACCCGGGTGTTCGCCCGCCGCCTCCTCGAGGCGTTCGTCGCCAGCCGGGTCCTCGTGCGGATGCCGTTCCGCGGGGGACCGGGGGAGTCCGGCCCCCAGGGCACGATCCGCGGCGAGGTCGTCGACTGAGCGACGGGGCGTCCCCGCTCCAGACGCACGTATGCCGTGTGCCCACGTCGGGCACACGGCATACGAATGCTGGTCGGGGACCGCCTCAGGCGGACTTCTTCTTGCCCGGCTTCTCGCCGCGGCTGGCCCGCAGCAGCGTGAGGCGCTCCTCGAGGAGCTCCTCGAGCTCGGGGATGGAGCGGCGCTCGAGCAGCATGTCCCAGTGGGTGCGGACGTGCTTGACGGGCTTGGCCTCGGGCTCGGGGCCGCCGCCCTGGAGCTTGGCCTCCTCGCCGCAACGGCACTCCCACACGGCGGGGATCTCGGCCTCGATCGAGAAGGGGAGCTCGATCCGGTGGCCCTGGGGGCACAGGTAGGTGGTGATCTGACGCTCGCTCGGGACGACGTTCTCGTCCGTCTCCATGCTGAGGGCGCCGAGACGGCTGCCGCGCAGGCTGCGTTCTGCCATGGGGTTACTCCCAACGAGTTTCGTGGATCCCGGCGGATGGGTCCAACACCGGGTGTCATAGGGTGGAACGCGCGAGGAACGGGTGTTGTTCCGGGGCAGCGATGACTTCACTGCACCCTCTGCGGGGTGAGCGTTCCCCCTGTGACGTGGCTCACGCCCAATCGGCGCGACCCCTCAGTCTAGCGGACTCAGACGACCGCCGGGACCTCGTTGCCGGCCTCCCGGATCCCGCGCGGCATGTCGACCTTGGCCAGGAGCACCCCGCCGAGGACGAAGAACACGATGAGCGCGAGGATCGCCGGCCGGTAGGAGTCGGTCACCTGGTGCACGACGCCGAAGATGACCGCCCCGAACCAGCTCGTGCCGCGCTCGAGCGCCTGGTAGAGGCTGAAGAACTCCGCCTCGCGGTCGCGGGGGACGAGCTGGGAGTACATCGAGCGGGCCAGTGCCTGGGTGCCGCCCAGGACGAGTCCGATGCCGACCCCGAGCGCGAAGAGCGCGGTCAGGGCCTTCTCGGGGACGAAGTAGGCCGCGATGATGACGAGCACCCACAGCCCGATCCCGCCGAGCACGGTGCGCCAGGCCCCCAGCCGGCGGGCGACCTGACCGAAGAGGAGGGCACCCCCGAAGGCGACGAACTGCACCATGAGGAACAGCGTGAGCATCGTCGTCTCCGAGAAGCCGAGCTCGGCCGTCCCGTACAGGCTGGACTGCCCGATGACGGTCTGGATGCCGTCGTTGAAGAACATGTAGGCGACGAGGAAGAGCAGCGTCTGGCGCAGGGAACGCAGGTGGCGGAACGTGTCCGCGAGCTGGCGGAACGTGCCGCCGAGCACGCCGGCACGGGCCGCGACCACCGGACGCTGGACACCACGGAGCTGCCACATGCCGAGCACCGGGATGAGCGTGAACAGGCCCCACCAGAGGCCCGCCATGAGCATGCTGATCCGCACGGCCTGCCCGGTCCCGCCGAAGGCGTCCGACCGGCTCAGCATGAGGAAGTTGATCGCGAGCAGGATCCCCCCGCCCAGGTAGCCCAGCGCCCAGCCGCGCGACGACACCTTGTCGCGGTCGTCGGGGTGGGCGATGCGCACGAGGATGGCGTCGTAGACGACGAGCGAGGCCCCCAGCGCGATGCTGGCAACCATGAGCAGCAGGACGCCGAGACCCCAGTTGGTGCCCTCGACGAAGAACATCGCCGAGGCGGCCACCGCGCCGATGCCGGCGAAGAGCGCCATGAGGCGGGCGGGCCGCTTGGTCCGGTCGGCGATCGCCCCGACGAAGATGAGGAGCAGCGCACCGACGAAGGTCGAGAGGCCGACGGTGTAGGGGTGCAGCGAGCCCGGGTCGATGGGCAGTCCGAGGACGTTGAGGTCGGTCGTGCAGTCGGCGTTCTCGGCCAGCCCCGGACAGGCCGCCTCGGTCGCGATCGAGGTGAGGTAGGGCCCGAAGAGCACCGTCGCCGTCGTCGTCACGAAGGCCGAGTTGGCCCAGTCGTACCAGTACCAGGGGCGCTGGTAGTGCTCGTTCGTGGCGTAGTCCTCCGCGCGGGCGAGGTCTGACTGCGTCGTCATGCGCCGAACTGTCGCACATCGGACGGGGGGTCCGCGCGAGTACGACGACTCAGCCCGCGAACTCCCAGTGCCACGGCTCGGGGGTCGCGCCGTTCGGGCCTGCCCAGCTGGGGTGGAACCACCCGTAGAGGGGCGCGTTCTGCTTCATCCACAGGTGGGCGGGGGAGCCGAAGTTGTTGATCCCGCCACAGAGGTCCAGGGCCATGCCAAGGCCGTGACGGCTCGTGCCGGGACGGGCCGCGAAGCGTCCGCGCTTGGCCTTGGTGACGTACTGCTGGCTCAACGAGCGGTAGGAGTCGGTGACGCAGATCGGGCTTCCGGTCTGCTTGGCATAGGCCTGGGTCATCGCGTTGAACGCGGCTGCCGCCCGTGGCGACAGCATCTCGGCGGGGGCCTGCCACAACGGGCACAGCGCGCTCGTCGGGTACATGCCGTTGGGGTAGGCCCCGGACGCGGTGCTGCAGGGCTGGTCGATGGGGCGGCTGCTCTCGAAGGTCCTTCCGAGAACCTCGACGAGCTTGGCGTATGCCGCCTTGGCCGCGGGAGTCTGGATGCCCGCGAGGTAGGCGGCGATCGGGCCGGCCTTGGCGACGTCGGCGGCGTGCGACTTCTGGAGCTGCACCAGCTTGGCCTGCTGGGTGCGGACGAGGACGTCCAGCGCGGCCTTCTCGCGGGCGATCTTGGCGGAGGCCGCGGTTGCCGCCTTCTGTGCGGCGGTGCGGCTGGCGGTGAGCTCGTCCTGGCGCGTGGTGAGCACGCGCACCTCGTCCACGGCACGGACCCGTTGGTCGGTGAGGTAGGAGAGGTCGCCGAGCGGGTCGCCCACCTCTGCCTCCTCGGCCTGCATGGCGTCGAGGAAGGAGAGCAGCTCACCGCCGGACCCGCCCTCGGCGTAGGCCTGGAAGGCCCACTCGCGCACGATCGCCCGGGCCCGGTCGAGGCGCCCCTTCAGGACGCCCAGCTCGACGGCAGCCTGCGCTGCGGAGGCGGTGGCGGCCTGCTCCGTCGCCCTCGCCTCGGTCAGCGACTCCAGGAGGGCGTTGGACCTGCTCGCGAGGGACTGCTGCTCCTTGAGCGCGACCGACAGGCCGGTGTTGGAGGCGGTGATCTGCGCCCAGATCTGCTCGGCCGCCGCGACCTGGCTGCCGAGCTCGGTGGTGCTGAGGGTGACGTCGGGGTCGAAGGACCGCGGACCATTGTCGGGGTCGTCGATGCGGGGCGGCTGCCACGGAGCCGGGGGTCGCGGAGTCGGTCGGGTCGTCGGGCGCGGCGTCGACCCCGGCTCCGGTGTGGTCGTGGGCGCCGGAGTGGCGCTCGGCGACGTGGTCGGCGTCGTGGTCGGCGTCGTGGTGGGCGCCGGTGTCTCGGTGGGCTGCGGCGTGACCGATGGTTCCGGCGTGGGGGTGGGCGTCGGGTCGGGGGTGGGTGTCGGGTCAGGCGTCGGAGTGGGTTCCGATGTCGGCTCGAGAACGCTCGACGGACTCGGGTCGACGGGCTCGGCGGCTGCACCACCGACCGTCAGCGCAACGGCGACCACGGACGCGGCGAGTCCTGCCGCGACCCGCGAGGGGCGAATGCGTCGCATGTCCGAGGTCAACTTCCCGGGGCGCTCGTGCGCCCCTGCGCTGCCGGGAACTGCCCGGCGGTCCGTGACCCTC
Source organism: Knoellia terrae (assembly GCF_048606435.1). Lineage (NCBI taxonomy): Bacteria > Bacillati > Actinomycetota > Actinomycetes > Micrococcales > Intrasporangiaceae > Knoellia > Knoellia terrae. The sequence continues at coordinate 192,246 of NZ_JBMBWH010000003.1, forward strand.
AGACTAGAGGGCGCAAGGGGGGCCTGTCAGGCGTTCGGCTGCTGTCCGATCGCGGCCGTGACTGCCTCGGCGAGGGCCTCGTGACCGGCGTCGTTGGGGTTGGTGCCGCCCTCGACCATGAGGTCCGGCTGCCCGACGAGGGGCTGCTTGGTGTCGAGGAAGGTCGCCCCCGCCGTCGTCGCAGCGGCCCTGACGGTGGCGGTGAGCGCAGCCAGCGAGTCCGGCACCTCACGCAGGTCCCACCACGGGTTGACCACGTAGACCCGGGCCTCCGGGAGGCCCTTGCGCAGGGACGCCAGCGTGGTCGAGACGGCCTCGGCAACGTCCTCGGCCGGGAGACCGGTGTCGTTCCCGCCGCCGGTGACGACGACCGTCGACGGTTTGGCGGCGACGACGTCCGCGACGGCCTCCTCGAAGCTCGGGCAGCGGTCCCCGCCGCAGGAGTCGGCCGGTCCCTTCCGCAGGTAGCCGGTGCGGGCGTGCCCGAGGTTGACCTCCTTCTGACCCAGCTCGGCCGCGACCAGAGCGGTCCAGCGCTTGGCCGGGCTCGATGCCGCCGTGCCCTCGGTGACGGAGTCCCCGAGGAAGACCACCGGTCCGGAGGTCGCGGGAGCAGTGGCCGAGGGGGAGGGGCGGACCGACCCGGTGGCCGCACCGGTGCCCGCACGCGAGCCGGCGCCAGCGCCGGCGCCGGAGCCCGCGCCGGGGGTTACCGAGGGCGTCGCCGGGCTGCGCAGGGAGAACCCGACGAGCACGAGAGTCAGGACGAGCAGACCTGCCAGTGCGCCGTTCTTGAGGCGGTCGTTCATGGGGTGCAGTGTTCCACGGCGCCCGCGACAGGAGAGGGAGGTGGGTCCTGTCCGGTCGGGACACCTCATCGGACAGGAGCGCGCTTCCCGTTTGACCCCTCCGAGGACCGTCGGGAGGGTGAGGGAACCCGCTCGTGGATCACCGTCGCCCCACTAGGAGCACCATGCGTCGCCTTCTGCCCCGGTCCGCCCTCTCCGCCGCCGTCGTCCTCGGCGTCGCCGCCTCCACCGTGGCCGTCGTCCCGGTGGTCCTCGCCGACCCCGTGCTGGCCGCCACCTCGCTCACGTCGGAGGTGAACCCCTTCGTCGGCACCCAGGACAACGGCAACACCTTCCCCGGCGCGAGCGCGCCCTTCGGGATGGTGCAGGTCAGCCCGGACACCGGGGGAGAGGGCGGCTACGACTACTCCCAGTCCATGATCCACGGCTTCAGCCAGACCCACCTCTCCGGCGTCGGCTGCCCGGTGGTGGGTGAGCTCCCGGTGATGCCGACGACGGGAGCGGTCACGACGACGGACTCCACGGCATACCGCAGCGGTTTCTCGCACGACGACGAGGAGGCGACTCCGGGGTACTACCGGGTCGGGCTGTCGGAGTACGACATCGACGTGGAGCTGACCGCGACGGACCGGACCGGGTGGCAGCGCTACACCTTCCCCGAGGGCACGCAGGCGAACGTGCTGTTCAACACGGGCAAGGCCAACAGCACGGTGTTCGAGTCCGAAGTGACGGTCGTGGGGGACCGGACGATCGAGGGCCGCATCTCCAACGGCAACTTCTGCGCCGGCAAGGACCAGCACACGATCTACTTCTCGGCCCAGTTCGACGCGCCCTTCGAGAGCTTCGGCACCTGGTCCGGCTCCACCCGTACACCCGGGGACCGCGACGCGTCGACGAGGAACGGCGCCAACGGCGCCTGGGTGACCTTCCCGGAGGGCACCTCGAGCAGCGTTCTCAAGGTAGGGGTCAGCTACACGGGAGTCGCCGGGGCGCGGGCCAACCTCGCGGCGGAGACCACGGACTCCTTCGACTTCGACGCCACCCGCGCCGCGCTCACCAGCCGGTGGGAGCGGCAGCTGGGCAAGGCCCGGATCACCGGCGGCACGCCGGCACGGCGGACGGCGTACTACACCTCGCTCTACCACGCCCAGCTCCACCCCAACCTCGCCGAGGACGTCGACGGGAAGTACTTCGGGTGGGACGGCAAGGTCCACGTGGCCGACGGCTGGACGGCCCGCCAGAACTTCTCGCTGTGGGACACCTACCGCCCGCAGAACCAGCTCCTCGAGATCCTCGAGCCCGACGTCGCCCGCGACTCCTACCTGTCGCTGCTCGCGATCGGTCGCGAAGGTGGGTGGCTGCCGCGGTGGGCGTTGGCCAGCAGCGAGACCAACATCATGACCGGCGACCCGGTGACCCCGTTCCTCGTCGAGGGCTGGTCCAAGGGCTTCCTCGCCGGCCACGAGGAGGAGGCCTACGCGCTGCTGCGCCAGAACGCCACGGAGCGACCCCCGGTCGACAGCCCGTTCAACGGCCGCAGCGGCCAGCACTACTACGAGAAGCTCGGCTACATCCCGTTCGGGCTCGAGCTCGGCACGGACTGCGTTCACCACGGCGGCGACAACGACTGCGTGCACCCGGCGTCGGCGACGCTCGAGTACGCCGCGGCGGACGCCTCGCTGGCGATCATGGCCAAGGGCCTGGGCCGGACCGCGGACGCGGTGATGTTCGACGAGCGCGGACGCAGCTACCGCAACCTCTTCGACGCGACGACGGGTACGTTCCGGCCCCGACTCGAGGACGGCGCCTGGCTCGACCCGTACGAGCCGGTGGCCGCGGCGCGCGCCTTCCATGAGGGCGGCGCCTACCAGTACCAGTGGCTGGTTCCCCAGGACCCGGCCGACCTCGTCCGGCTCATGGGCGGGCGTGAGGCCACCTCGGAGCGCCTCGACGCCTTCTTCGCGTACGACGACCTGCTCGTGGACCCCGAGCGGACGGTGCGCGAGGACTGGATCGAGGCGACCTATGCCTACTACAGCAAGCCGACCTACAACCCGAACAACGAGCCCGACCTGCTCGCCCCCTACATGTACGCGTGGGTCCGGGAGCCGGCCAAGACGGCAACGGTGGCGCGGGCGGCATACACGCTGTTCAACCCCGGCCCCGACGGCATGACCGGCAACGACGACCTCGGCACGATGTCCGCGTGGTACGTCCTGTCCTCGTGGGGCCTGCACCCGTCCATGAGCGGAGCGAACTACTTCGTCGTCTCGTCGCCGCAGTTCGAGCGGACCGACATCACCGTCGCGCGCCCGCAGACGGGCACGGCGCGTCAGGGCGGCACCCTCACGATCACCGCCCCCGGCGTCTCCGACGAGCGCCGCTACGTGCAGACGCTCTCGGTCAACGGGTCCCGCTCGACGAAGAGCTGGGTCGACTGGGACGCGATCCGCTCGGGTGGGTCCCTCGCCCACACGGTCGGCACGACTCCCAGCGCGTGGGGCACGCTCCCGTCGGACGTGCCGCCCACCGTGTCGACCTCCAAGGGGTCGTCCGCGGTCAGCCTGAGCATGTCGCTCCGCCCGAGCCCGCTCGTTCTGCCGACCGGCTCCACCTCGGGGCGCTTCGTCGTCGACCTCATTGGCCAGGCGCAGAAGAGCCTGCCGGCCACGGTGACCGTCGACCCCCCTGCGGGGTGGACGACGGCGCCGGTGACGAGCGAGACGGTGCTCAAGAGCAACGGCGTGCCGGCCTCGGCCGCCGTCCCGGTGACCCTCGGGCTTCCCGCCGGTGTCTCGGCCGGGGACCACGAGGTCGTGGTGACCGCGTCGGCGCCCGGGGTCCCGGACGTCGTGCGCACCCTCACCGTGACGCTCAAGACGCCGCTGACCTGCGCCGCCGGGGCCTCACCCTGTGCGGTCGACCTCGCAGGGGAGCGCAACCACGACGGGACTGCCACGGTGGCTGCCTCGACCCAGGGCAACTTCGACGGTGGCGGGTGGAGCTACGATGCCGCCCTGATGCCGGAGGCCGGTTCCTGGGTGCAGGACGGTGTGACGTATGCCGTCCCGTCACCAGAAGGGGCCACGCCCAACTTCGTGGAAGCTCGTGGGCAGACCCTGCTCGTGCCGGCCGGCGCCCACTCGACGCTGCGCCTCGTCGGGGCGTCGCACGGCGGTGACGTCACGACGGCGCTACGCGTGACCTACACCGACGGCTCGGTCAAGGACGTCCCCGTCGCGCTCACCGACTGGGCTGCCGGGAGCGGTCGCAACGGCAACACGGTGGCGCGGGCGATGGACCACCGCATCCGCGCCGGTCAGGGGGTCGACGGACCTCCGGTGCAGCTCTTCGCGGCATCCGGCGCAACCGATCCCTCGAAGCAGCTTCAGTCGATCACCCTGCCCAGGGACGTGCGGTTCGAGATGTACGCGCTGACGATGCAGTGAGCACCCGGGTCGTGTGAAGCCGTCCGCCGTCCGTCGCCCTCCACAGGGCGGCGGACGGTGGTGCGTCGTCCACAGGTTCAGCCGCTCCCACTGGTGGCACCTCTGCCTGCAACGGCACGCTCGGACCCTGACACACGGTGCCGTGAGCGGCGGATGGGGGAGTGCACGATGGTAGCGAAGGCCAAGGACGACACGCGCGCGGCGGTCAACAGCGTCGAGCTGGTCGGGCGGGTGAGCGGAGACCCGGAGGCGCGCGAGCTGCCCTCCGGCGACGGCCTCGTCACCCTCCGGCTCGTCGTGCCCCGACCCGGCGGTGGACCGGTCGACACCATCGACCTGGCCTGCTGGTCGGCCTCGTCGCGCCGGGCGGCCGGGCGCCTCACCGACGGTGACACCGTGCGGGTCACCGGCGCGCTGCGTCGCCGCTTCTTCCGGACGCCGGGAGGTGCGGGAAGCCGCTACGAGGTCGAGGTCACGACGCTGTCGCGGCGCCGGCTCACTGGGTGAGCTTCAGCCCGACGACACCGGCGACGATGAGGCCCACGAGCAGGAGACGGAGCGCCGAGGCCGGTTCCTGCCCGGTGGCCATCGCCCACCCGACCGTGCCGACGGCGCCGATCCCCACCCACACGGCATACGCCGTGCCGACCGGGAGCTCGCGCATCGCCCAGGCGAGCCCGCCCATGCTCAGCACGAGGGCCACACCGAAGGTCATCGAGGGCGCCAGGCGGGTCAGCCCCTCCGAGCGGCCGAGTGCGGTGGCCCAGACGGCCTCGAGGACACCGGAGATGACGAGGACGATCCATGACATGACAGGGCTCCTGCGGGCCGTCTTGTCGCGTTCCGGGTACGGCGCCCCTCGTCCGGGAGCCTCGTGCAGGCTCTGCCTCCGAGAGTGTCACGCGGGGAGAGCGAGGGGCAAACCCGCTCCGTCGACGGGTGTTCTGTGTCAGAGGTCCTTCTCGTAGTAGATCGCGAGCGGCCCCTCACCACGGCCTTCGTGGCAGTCGAACCCGAACGACTCGTAGAGGTGGCGCGCCGCCTCGTCGTCCTCGGACGTGTTGAGATCGACGTACGCCGCGCCGCGGCTGCGACAGTGGCCGAGCAGGTCCGTGAGGAACGCGCGCCCGATGCCCCGGTTGCGGTGTTCGGGCGCGACGTAGAGCTCGGCGAGGTGGGCCTCGAGGACGTCCGCCCAGGTGGCGGTGCGGAACCTCAGGATGGCCAGCCCGACGGCGGGGTCCCCGGCGAGGAGGACACTGGTGTCCCCACCTTCGACGAGCCGGCTCAGGTGGCCCTGCATCCAGTCGACCTCGGGAACCGGGTCGTCGTACTCACTCTGGAAGTCGGCGAACAGGGTTGCGGCACAGCGCAAGTCGTTCATCGTTCGCGCGACTCTGGCAACCTCCATCCTCCGAGGCTAGCAATCCGCCGGTGAAGGGAGGGCAGGGTCTCCTCGTGGGTGACGACGGCGTTCCGGCACTGCGGCTGCGGGACCTCGCCGTCGGACTAGTTCGTTCGACGACGGTCGCGTCGATCGGCGCTATGGGGAAACAGCCCGACGTCAGAGGACGGACGCCCTGCGCACCGACCTAGCCTTCGAGAAAGGCGCTGCACCGCGTCGCACGCGCCGACTGAGGAGGCCGGGATGGACAAGGGCTGGCAGTGGTGACCTGCGGGTGACGCGCTCAGCGTCGAGCTGACAGGCGGAACTCGTCGCCCGTCGGGGTCGGTCATGACCGCATCGTCAGGGCCCTGACCGTTCCGCGGCACCCACCGGGCGCCGAGACGACGCTCGTCCATGTCCCTCCGCGAGATGGTCGTCACGTCGGCGTGGATCCGGTTGGGACCGGGCTTCGGGAGCCCGCTCCGACGGACGGTGAGGTCGAACGTTCCCTCCAGTGGCACCACGCTCACCTCGTCGGACACATGTTCGAGAGCCTGCGAGCCGAGGACGCCGGCCCAGACCGGGCGCGACCGGTGGATCGGTGGCGTCGAGGCTGACGGCGGCCAGCGTGAGGGTCTTCAGTCGGGGTCCGGAGACCGGAGGCGCCACCGGGCGCACCGCTGTGAGGGCCTTTCCGGCACGCTCGAACAACGCCGATAATCAACATTATGTCAACCAACAGAGCCAACAGCCATGAGGCGGCGTCCCCCGCAGGCCTCAGCCCAGACCTCGATGGGCGCTCCACAGCTCACTCGCCCGCGTCGCCGCAGCGTCGACCAGCGCCGTGAGCTCGGGCCGGTCCGGGACCCGGAACGACGTGTAGCCGCCGCGACCACCGGCCACCGGGCGTCCGTACGCCTTGGCGGCGAGGTGTCCGTCCGGGAGCAGGCGGACGTTGAGCGACGTCAGTACGAACTCCTCACCGCGCCGGGTGTCGTGCCACTGCAACGACGTCGGGATGCTCACGTTGATCGCCAACGCGCTGACGTCCACCTCCGCCGAACCGGTCATCGGCCCACCGTATGCCGCGGGGTCGGCTCATGCCCGGGACAGCCGGCCTCGCGGGGCGGCACGATGGGGGCAGCCTGCGAGAGGAGACCCTGCGGATGAGCTGCTCCGCCACCGCCACCGCCCTCGGCCCGAAGACTCGGGACGAGGGACGTCAGGCCGCCCGCCGGTTCCTCTTCAGCGCCACCCTCGAGCTGTTCGACGACCTGGGTTTCGAGCGCGTCCGCCAGGTCGGCAAGCACGCCCGGGTCGTCAGCCGCCACATCGAGGCCGTCACGTGAGCCCCGACCTGGCGCAGGAGCTGGGCTACCGGCACCGCCCCGGCAACCCCGTGCAGCGGGCGATCCGCTGGGTCGGCGGGACGAGAGCGGGAGCGAAGGCCTTCTCGCACAGCCTGCGTCACGCCGACGCCCTCGTCGAACGGCTGACCGGTGGGCGCCACAGCGTTCCGAGCCTCTTCACGGGAATCTCGGTCCTGCGGCTCACGACCACGGGTCGGAGGTCCGGCGCTCCACGCACCAGCCACCTCATCGCGACACCTCTCGAGGGCACCCTGGCCCTCATCGGCACGAACTTCGGCCAGCCGTCGACGCCGACCTGGGTCCTCAACCTCGAGGCCGACCCCCGAGCCGTCGTCACGTACCGCAACACGTCCCGCGATGTCGTGGCGCGGCCTGCCACACCGGAAGAGGCCGGAAGGGTGTTCGAGCGGTCGGCCACCTTCTATCCCGGCTATCGGCGCTACCGGCGACGTCTCGCCGGCAGGCGGCAGGTTCGTGTCTTCCTGCTGGAGCCCCTCCCCCATGACCCTGCGCGGTGACGACGCCACCACGCCGAGCGTCTCAGGTGTCCAGGGAGATCTGCACCGTCAGCGTGACGAGGTCGCCGAGCTCGACCCGCTCGGCGCGACGCACCGCATCCTTGAGCGGCACGACGTAGCCACCGTCCTTGGGCCACAACGATGTCGTCCACGAGGTGCCCCCCAGCCGCAGCGAGACGGGCACCATCCCCCACCCGTAGCTTACGACCTCGGCCGCGTCCCGCACCTCCTCGCACCGGTCGGCCGGGACCGACACGAAGTGGTAGGGCGCCGGCCCACGCCACTCCCACACCTCTCCGGTGAACTCGAGCGCCGTCATGACGACAACCTAGGTCCGCGAGGTGACCGGCGGACCCCGCGCGAGGTCTCGACCAACTCTTGACCCGGCATACCAACTCTTGACCCGCGCCGTACCCGGCACTGACCGAGCGGTTCATACGTTGGCGCACGGCCGCTTCCCGCGGTCGACCCCTGCCAAGGAGAACTCATGACGACCACCAGTCGCACGCTCGCCGTCCTCGCCGCGTCCGCCCTCGCCGGCGGCGCCATCTTCACCGGTCAGGCCACCGCCACCGAGGGACAGGCTCCGAGCTACACCGAGTTCAAGGCCTCGACGTTCCAGGACCTCGACCGCAAGTTCATCGTCAACGGTGACGAGCCGGTCAACAGCGACGGCGCCCTGCGCCAGTTCTACGACGCACTGGTGGCACCGCAGGAGACCCACGAGGACGGCCTCATCGTCAACACGGTGAGCGGCCGCGACGACAAGTGGTCCGCCACGCAGGCGCTCAACCTCACCTACTGCGTGAGCAGCAAGTTCGGCGCCGACTACAGCCGCGTCGTGTCGGCCATGACCGCCGGTGTCGGCCAGTGGGAGGCAGCGACGAGCAAGGTGAACTTCACCCACGTCACGGCCCAGGACGGCAACTGCACCACGCGCAACACCTCGGTGCTGTTCTCGGTCGAGCCGACCAAGACCACGCAGTACATCGCACGGGCCTTCTTCCCCAGCACCCCGAAGTCCGGCCGCAACGTGCTCGTCAACGCCCGCTCGCTCTACAGCAGCGGGTCGTGGACCCCGTCCAACATCATGGCGCACGAGCTCGGCCACACCCTGGGCTTCCGCCACGAGCACACCCGTCCCGAGGCCGGCACCTGCTTCGAGGACAACAACTGGCGTCCGCTGACCGCCTACGACAGCGCGTCGATCATGCACTACCCCCAGTGCAACGGATCGTCCGACGACCTCAGCATGACCGAGAGCGACCGCGTGGGAGTGCGGGCGCTCTACGGCAGCTGAGGACTGCTCGATCCTCCCGAGCAGTCCTCGTCACCCCCACCGGTCCAGGGGCTCAGGCACCGGTGGGGGTGACGTGTCTCCCCCACCGGTGCCGAGGCTCAGCCCTCGAAGCGGGTCGGGTCCCCGGCACCGACCCGCAGCACCTCGGGTACGTCCCCGGACAGGTCGATGACGGTCGTCGGCTCGGTGCCGCACTCCCCCGAGTCGATCACCGTGTCGACGACGTGGTCCAGCGCCTCCTTGACCTGCCAGCCGTCGGTCATCGGCTCGCTCTCCCCCGGCAGGATGAGCGTCGAGGTGAGCATCGGCTCCCCCAGCTCGGCGAGCAGCGCGCGCACGACCGCGTTGTCGGGGATGCGCACGCCGACGGTCTTCTTCTTCGGGTGCAGCACGCGCCGCGGCACCTCGCCGGTCGCCGGCAGGATGAACGTGTACGGCCCCGGTGTCGAGGCCTTGACCGCGCGGAACACCGCGTTGTCGACGTGGACGAAGTGGCCGAGCTGGGCGAAGTCGGCGCAGACCAGCGTGTAGTGGTGCTTGTCGTCGAGCCGACGGATGTCGCGGATCCGGTCCTTGGCGGACTGGTTGCCCAGCGCCGCCCCGAGGGCGTAGCCGGAGTCCGTCGGGTAGGCGACCAGCCCTCCGTCCCGCAGCGTCTGGACCGTCTGGCGGATCGAGCGCGGCTGCGGGTCGTCGGGGTGGACGTCGAGGTAGCGGGCCACGTCAGTCCTCCCGCATGGCGATGGGCGTGCCGAGCTGGACGGTCCGCGACACCGTGCAGAGCCGGTCGTGGGACTGGGCGATCGCCCGCGGCAGCATGTCCCGTGCCCGGTCGCCGTCGGCACCCTCCGGAAAGCGGACCCGGAAGGTCACCTCCAGCTCCTCCATGGAGTTGCCCTTGTCCGGGTCGCGCAGCTTCTCGCCGCTGCCGGTGACGGTGAACTCCCGGGGCTCGGCCCGGCGGCTCGTGATGAAGTCGACGTCGACGGCGCTGCAGCCCGCGATGGCCGTGAGCAGGAGCTCGACCGGGGTGAAGTCGTCGCTCTCGCCGGTGCCGATGTGGATGGTGCCGCCGCGCACGTTGGTCACGTCGAACTCGCCGTGCGACGTGCGGGTGAGGGTGACGCTCCGGTGCCCCGGACCGGTGCCACCGGTCTCCGGCTCGGTGGCGGCGGGGGTGTCGCTCATGGGGTGCTCCATTTCTCGTTCAGGGCTCGCACGACCTTGAGGTCGCGCGTGGTGACCGGGCTGCCGACCATCCTCTCCAGCCGGGCGCCGGCGAGCTTCGAGCTCGGGAAGCCGCTCTCGTACTCGAGCAGGACGTCCCGCCCCACCACTCGTGCGCGTTCCGGAGTCTCCGCGTATGCCGTGAGCGCCGCGACCGCGGACGCGCTCGGCTCGGTCTTGGCGAACGCGACGTAGCGTCGGGCTCCGTCGTGGAGCAGTGGTGGCGTCGCCTCGACCTGCGTCGCGAGGTCGTGGAGCTCACGCGGCGAGCGGACCATCGTCGGCACCTCGAAGCCGCACCAGTCGGCCAGCAGGGCCTCGATCGCCGCCTCGACCCTGGCCCCCGACCGCATGGCCGACGACAGGGCGATGTTGCCCGTCTGGATGTGCGTCTCGACGTCGGCGAACCCCGCGGCGGTGAGGCGCTCGCGCAGCTCCGCCATCGGCACCTTGCGGACCGGCCCCAGGTTCACGGCCCGCAGGAAGGCGATGTGGCGCGGCATACTCGGATCCTGCCAGAGTGACGGTCATGACCGGCGCACCCGCTGTCCCCGAAGGCCGCATCGTCCTCGTCCGCCACGGCAAGACCGAGTGGAGCGAGTCCGGGCAGCACACCGGCACCACCGACATCGTCCTGACCGAGCAGGGCGAGGCGGACGCCGCCACGCTGGGCGCACGGCTCTCCGGCTTCGACTTCGGTCTCGTGCTCTCCTCCCCGAGGCAGCGCGCCCGGCGCACCGCCGAGATCGCGGGCTACTCCCCCGAGATCGACGACAACCTCGTCGAGTGGGACTACGGCGCCTACGAGGGCCGCACGACCAAGGAGATCCGGGCCGAGCTCGGCTACGACTGGACCGTCTTCGAGCACGGGGTCGTGCCTGGGGCGTCGGCCGGCGAGACCGTCGAGGAGGTCGCCGCCCGCGCCTCGCGGGTGCTGCTGCGGGCCGCGCCCGTGCTCGCGTCGCGCGACGTCCTGCTCTTCGGGCACGGCCACGCCCTGCGCATCCTCGCGACGGTGTTCCTGCGCGAGCAGCCGCGCGGCGCCGCCAAGCTGCTGCTCGACGCCGGCTCGGTCAGCGTCCTCGAGCACGAGCGGGAGCAGCCGGCGATCCGGCTCTGGAACAGCCTGGGCTGACGGCGGGCCCGCCGTTCGGGTCAGGGCAGCGGCCAGGTGTGCACCGGCTCGTTGGTGCTCATGTGCTCGGTGTAGAGCTCGAGCATCTGGTGCAGCGCCGTGCGGCGGTCGGAGCCGCGGGACTCGAAGGCCCGCACGGCGGAGGTCTGCCACGTGGCGCCGTTGACGCCCTCCTGGCAGCGCGCCTCGATGACGCCGAGGAAGCGGTCGCGCACCGCCTGCGAGACCCCCCACTCCTCGAGGCCCTCGTGCGCCAGGGGCAGGAGGTGGCGCAGGACGAGCTCGTCGACGCCAACCTCGCCGTAGCCCGGCCAGTACAGCCGGGAGTCGATGCCGTCCCGGGCGGCGCGGTGGAAGTTCTCCTCGCAGGCCGCGAAGCTCATCTTCGTCCACACGGGCCGCTCGGTGTTGGCGAGACGGCGCACGGCGCCGTAGTAGAACGCGGCGTTGGCCAGCGTGTCGACGATCGTCGGGCCGGCGGGAAGGACCCGGTTCTCGACCCGCAGGTGGGGCCGTCCCTTGACGATGTCGTAGATCGGCCGGTTCCACCGGTAGACGGTCCCGTTGTGCAGGCGCAGCTCGGCGAGGTCGGGGGCATCCCCCGCCTCCAGCTTGGCCATGGGGTCCTCGTCGGTGCTCTCCGCGAGCAGCGCCGGGAAGTAGCGGACGTTCTCCTCGAAGAGGTCGAAGATCGAGGTGATCCAGCGCTCGCCGAAGAAGACGCGCGGCCGCACCCCCTGGTTCTTCAGCTCGATCGGTCGGGTGTCGGTCGCCTGCTTGAACAGCTCGATGCGGGTCTCGGCGTGCAGCCGCTGACCGAAGAAGAACGGCGAGTTCGCGGCGAGGGCCACCTGCACCGGCGACAGGGCCTGGGCGGCGTTCCAGTGGTCCGCGAAGTCCGCCGGGGCGACCTGGAGGTGGAGCTGGACGCTCGTGCACGCGGACTCGGGCGCGATGGAGTCGCAGTAGGTGGCGACCCGCTCACCGCCGGGCCCGGTGATGTCGAGGAAGATGTCCTCGCCGCGGGCCACGAAGATCGAGTCGTTGAGGGCCGTGTAGCGGTTGTTGTCGCTGATCCACTCGCCCTCGTAGTGCTCGGGCATGATCGTCGGCAGGATGCCGATGGCGACGAGCCGTGAGCCGACCTCCCGGGCCTTGGCGTCGGCGGCGTTGAGCGAGTCGCGCAGGTCCGCCTCGAGCTCCAGGGCGGAGTCGCCGGGCAGCGGCCTCGGGGGCACGTTGAGCTCGATGTTGTACCGCGCCAGCTCGGTCTGGTAGCCGGGGTCGGCGATCGACGCGAGGACCTCGGCGTTCGCGAAGTGCGGGTCGAAGTCCTCGTTGACGAGGTTGAGCTCGATCTCGAGGCCGGTGAGCGGACGGTCGAACTCGAACGAGTGCTGGGTGAGCATGCGCTCGAACACGTCGAGGTTCTGGCGGACCTTCTCCCGGTAGCGCTGGCGCTCCTCACGGGTGTAGCTCTGTGCGCTGACCTCCGCACCCACGCCCATCACCTCCGACTCTCCTGCGCTGTGGCCGACGGGCCCACTCAATCACCATCCGAACACACCGGGCGAGCGGAACGCGCTCCAATCCGCGTTTCGGTCCCGGGTGGTGTCGGTGGACCGACCTAGCCTCGGGGCGTGCGCATGATCCACACCTCCGACTGGCACTTGGGCCGGGCCTTCCACCAGGTCGGGCTGCACGACGCCCAGTCGGCCTACCTCGACTCCCTGGTCGACGTCGTGCGCTCGGAGTCGGTGGACGCCGTGCTCGTCTCGGGCGACGTCTACGACCGCGCGCTGCCCGCACCCGACACCGTGGCGCTGCTCTCCGACGTCGTCGAGCGCATCGTCGACGCGGGTGCCGCCGTGGTCCTCTCCAGCGGCAACCACGACTCGGCCATCCGGCTGGGCTTCGCGTCCCGTGTCCTCGAGCGCTCGGGCGTGCACATCCGCACCAGCCTCGACGACATCGGCCGGCCCGTCCTCGTCGGCGACGTCGCGATCTACCCCCTCCCCTACCTCGAGCCGTCGCTCACCGCCGGCCGCCTCGGCGCGACCGAGCGCACCCACGCCTCCGTCCTGCGCGCCGCCATGGCGCGGGTCCGGGAGTCGCTGACCACCGGTTCGCACCGGCGCATGGTGGTCATGGCGCACGCCTTCGTCACCGGTGGGGCCACGAGCGACTCGGAGCGCGACATCTCGGTGGGCGGGGTGGCGGCGGTCCCGCCCGAGGTCTTCGACGGTGTCGACTACGCCGCCCTGGGGCACCTGCACGGTCGCCAGCAGGTGGCCGACGGCGTGCGCTACTCCGGCTCCCCCGTGGCCATGTCGTTCAGCGAGGCACGCCACACCAAGGGGTCGTGGCTGGTCGACCTCTCCGGCGAGGGCGACCCCGTCGTCGACTTCGTCGCCGCCCCCGTCGAGCGACCGCTCGCGCTGCTGCGCGGCACGCTCGACGAGCTCCTCACCGGCCGCGAGCACGCGTCCGCCGAGTCGGCCTGGTGCCAGGTGACGCTCACCGACCCGCTCCGGCCGCTCGGCGCGATGGAGCGGCTGCGCGCGCGCTTCCCGCACACCCTCGACCTGCGCTTCGCCCCGACGGGTTCCGTCACGACGATGAGCGCGTATGCCGCGTCGCTCACCGAGCGCTCCGACCTCGACGTGTGCTGCGACTTCCTGGCCCACGTCAGGGGCGGGCACGGTGCCGACGAGACGGAGCGGGAGCTGCTCGCCGACGCGGTCGAGGGGGCTCGCCTTGGTCGGGCCGGCAGCGACGGCGAGGGCGAGACGGCCCCCCGCCGGTCAGGGGCGGCATGAGGATCCACCGGCTCAGCGCCACGGCGTTCGGTCCGTTCCCCGACGAGGTGGAGGTCGACTTCGACGCCCTCACCGCGGCCGGTCTCTTCCTCATCCACGGCCCGACCGGCGCCGGCAAGACGAGCCTGCTCGACGCCATCTGCTTCGCGCTCTTCGCCGACGTGCCCGGCCTGCGCGACAAGCGCGGCATCGTCAGCGACCACGCCGCTCCCACCGCCACCCCTGCGGTCGAGCTCGAGTTCACCTCCGGCACCAGGCGCTTCCGGCTGCACCGCTCCCCCGCCCACGCGCGACCCAAGAAGCGCGGGACCGGCACGATCGAGGCACCCGCGACGGTGACCCTCTCGGAGCACCGCGGCGGGGAGTGGACGGTGCTCTCCACGCGCAACGACGAGGCTGCCGAGGTCATCCACGACGTCGTGGGGATGGGCAAGGAGCAGTTCGCCAAGGTGGCGATGCTCCCCCAGGGTGAGTTCGCCGCCTTCCTCACCGCCAAGGACGAGGACCGGCGGGGTCTGCTCGAGAAGCTGTTCGACATCTCCCGGTTCGCCGACGTCGAGGACTGGCTCGTCGAGCAGCGTCGGGCGAGCGAGGCGGAGGTGCGGTCGCGTCGCACCGGCATCGACACCGACCTCGCCCGCCTCGCCGACGTCGTCGCCGCGAGTGGCCTGGCCGGCCCGGATCCCGACGCGGATCTCACGCCGGCGACCCGGGAGCAGCACGAGGTGGTGGACGCCGAGTCTCCGCAGGAGATCCGGCAGCGACTGGACGAGCTGGGCGAGGCGCTCGACGCACACCTGTCCGAGGCGATGGTGGCCCTCGATGCCGCCCTCGCGGACGAACGGACCGCCGCAGTTGCGGCGGAGCAGGGACGCGCCGTCGCGACGCTGCGCCAGCGGGCACGGACCGCCCGCGAGTCCCTTGCCACACTGGACCTCCACGAGGGTGACGTCAGCGCGGTGCGGCTCGAGCACTCCGCCGCGAGCCGGGCCGCCGGGCTGAGCGGGCACCTCGCCGCGCTCGCCCGCGCCGAGGCGGAGGCAGAGGCGACCTGCTCGACCGTGTCGCTCGCCCACCGCGGGGTGCTCGCCTTCGTCCCGACGGCCGGGGACCCCGACGCCGTCCTCGACGCGCTGCACCTGCACGACGACGCCGTCCGCGAGCTGGTGCGTCTCGGCGCGGCACGCGAGGTCCGGGCCCAGCTCCTGCGCCAGCACCTCGAGGCGGTCGAGGTGGCCACGGCCGTCCTCGACTCTGCCGACGCAGACCGCGAGCACGCCCGGACCGAGGTCGTCGCAGCCGAAACCGCCCTCGCCGGCGCGGTCGAGGCCGAGGCCACGCTCGACGGCGTCGAGCAGACCGCTCGCGCAGCGGCCGACCGGCATCGCCTCGCAGAGCGGGTCGTCCGGGACGAGGAGGCGGTCTCCCTGCTGGTCGCTGCCTCCGTCGCAGCCCGCACGGCCGCCCAGGACGCCCGAGATCACGAGCAGGACCTCGTCGGACAGCGCCTCTCCCAGATGGCGGCCGAGCTGGCCGAGGGTCTCGTGGACGGCTCGTCCTGTCCCGTGTGTGGCGCTCACGAGCACCCGGCTCCCGCACGGGGCACCGACCGGGTCACCGCCGCAGAGCTCGACCTCGCGCGCCGGGCCCATGCCGACCTCGCGCGCTCGGCGCAGGAGGCCGAGTCCGCCGCCGCTGCGGCCCGAGCCGTGCTCACCGAGGCGCTCAGTGTCCTCGGAGCGACCGAGGCACGAGATCTGGACCTCTCCGAGCTTGCCGCCGTCGCGGACGCCGCGGCGGACGCCGTGCAGGTGGTGCGCGTTCGCGCCGGAGCCCGCCCGGGCCTCGAGCGCCGTCTGGCCGCGGCCCGGGACACGGCGGCGCGGGTGGAGGTGGGGGTGACCGAGGCGCGACACGACCTCGCCCGGGCCAGCACCGTCGCCGAACGGGCCCAGCAGGACGAGCGAGTCGATGCCGAGGCGGCACGACGCCTCGTCGCGGCGCACGCACACTGCCCCTGCCGGAGCGGCCGGGCTGGTGACGAGCCCGTCCTCGACCGCACCGCCCGCGACACTGCCGGGGACCGAGACGGCGTCCCGGACGCCCACGCGCTGCTGCGCGCGCACCGCGATGCCGTTGCCGCCGCCGAGGGCTGGCGTGACGCCGTGGCGGCCCATGAGGCCACGGACGCCCGGCTTTCCGCCGCGCAGTCGACGGTGGCCGCCGCCGCGCGAGAGGCCGGTTTCGCCACCCTCGACGACGCTGCGGCCGCCGTGCGCTCGCCCGCCACGGTCGACCGGCTCCGGGACCGGCTGCACGACCACGACCGGGCGCGCGCGGCGGCCGAGTCCGTCCTGGCGGACCCCGACGTCCGCGAGGCCGAGGCGGCTCCCGCGCCCGATCTCGACGCCCTGATGCTCTCGGCCCAGGTGGCCCGGACGGCCCTGCTCGCGGCACAGTCCGCGCAGACGGGGGCCATGAGCGCACGCACGTCGTTCCTCGGTGTCAGCTCCAGTCTGACGGCCGCCCTCGACGCCTCCGGCCCCGCGCTCGAACGCCACCACCGCGTCAAGGAGCTCGCCGACACCTTCACCGGTGCCGGGAGCAACAACTCCCTGCGGATGCGGCTCACCGCCTACGTCCTCGCGGCGCGCCTCGAGAAGGTGGCCCAGCTCGCCAACGAGCGCCTGCGCATCATGGGCGACGGTCGCTACCGTCTCGAGCACTCCGACCGCCTGGCGGCCCGCGGCGCCCGGAGCGGCCTGGGCCTGCGCGTGCTCGACCAGTGGACCGGTGTCAGCCGCGAGACGTCCACCCTCTCCGGTGGCGAGGCGTTCATGGCCTCCCTGGCCCTGGCCCTCGGTCTCGCCGACGCCGTCCGCGAGGAGTCCGGAGGGTTCGACATCGGCACCCTCTTCGTCGACGAGGGCTTCGGCACGCTCGACGACGAGAGCCTGGAGCAGGTGATCTCCGTCCTCGACACCCTCCGTGAGGGCGGTCGTGCCGTCGGTGTCGTGTCGCACGTCGCCGAGCTCCGCAGCCGCATCACCAGCCAGCTCTCGGTCCGCAAGACCGCGAGCGGCAGCACCGTCGTCGTCTCGACCCCTGGAGCCGAGAGCGCCGCGTGACCCGGGAGGTCACGCGGCGCTCGGTCCTGCCACCCGTCCGGGCTGCGGCTCAGTCCTCGAAGGCCTCCGGCGGGGGGCACGAGCAGACGAGGTGACGGTCGCCGTACGCCCCGTCGATGCGACGCACCGGCGGCCAGTACTTCGCCAGCGGGTCGACCCCCGGCGGGTAGGCCGCGTCCTGCCGGCTGTAGTCGACGTCCCACTCGCCCGCGAGCGACTGGGCGGTGTGCGGCGCCCCGCGCAGGACGCTCGTCGCTGCGTTGCCTGCCGCGCCGACCGCGTCGATCTCTCGCCGGATCGCGATCATGGCGTCACAGAAGCGGTCCAGCTCGGCCTTGTCCTCGCTCTCGGTCGGCTCCACCATGAGGGTGCCGGCCACCGGGAAGGACATGGTCGGCGCGTGGAAGCCGTAGTCGATGAGGCGCTTGGCGATGTCGTCGACGCTGACACCGGTCTCCTTGGTGAGCGGACGCACGTCGAGGATGCACTCGTGAGCCACGAGGCCGCCCTCACCGGAGTAGAGGACCGGGTAGTGCTCGCGCAGGCGAGCCGCGACGTAGTTGGCGTTGAGCACGGCGACCTCCGTGGCGCGCCGCAGCCCCGAGGCACCCATGAGGCGCACGTACGCCCACGAGATCGGCAGAATCCCGGCGGAGCCGTAGGGCGCGGCCGACACCGGGCCGACGCCGGTCGACGGACCGGCCTCGGCGTCGAGCGGGTGGTTGGGCAGGAACGGCGCGAGATGCTCGCGGCACGCGACCGGACCCACACCCGGTCCACCACCGCCGTGCGGGATGCAGAACGTCTTGTGCAGGTTGAGGTGCGAGACGTCCGCGCCGAAGCGCCCCGGCTGGGCCAGGCCGACGAGCGCGTTGAGGTTGGCGCCGTCGACGTAGACCTGGCCGCCGGCGTCGTGGACCATGGCGCAGAGGTCGGTGATGGTGTCCTCGAAGACCCCGTGCGTGGACGGGTAGGTCACCATGATCGCCGCGAGCTGGTCGCGGTGCTGCTCGACCTTCGCCTTGAGGTCGTCCATGTCGACGTTGCCGGTGATCTCGGCGGTCTTGACGACGACGACCTTCATGCCCGCCATGACGGCGCTGGCCGCGTTGGTGCCGTGCGCGCTGGCGGGGATGAGGCAGACGGTCCGCTCGTCGTCGCCCTGGGCACGGTGGTAGCCCGCGATGGCGAGCAGGCCGGCGAGCTCACCCTGGGACCCGGCGTTCGGCTGCAGCGACACGGCGTCGTAGCCGGTGATGTCGCACAGCCACTCGGACAGCTCGCCGATGAGGTGGCGGATGCCCTCGGTCTGGTCCAGCGGAGCGAACGGGTGGAGGTTCGCGAACTCCGGCCACGTGATGGCCAGCATCTCCGTGGTCGCGTTGAGCTTCATCGTGCAGGAGCCGAGCGGGATCATCCCGCGGTCCAGCGCGAAGTCGCGGTCCGAGAGGCGCCGGAGGTAGCGCAGCATCGCCGTCTCGCTGTGGTGGCTGGTGAACACGGGGTGGGTGAGGTACTCGGACGTGCGCACCAGCGCGTCGTCCCAGGCGGGCTCGGCGATGGTGACCCGCCCCGGCTGCGAGACGCCGAAGGCCCGGCAGACCTTGGAGAGGTCGTCGTGGTCCGTGGTCTCGTCGAGCGAGAGCAGCACGGTGTCGGCGTCGTGCCGCCAGACGTTGGCGCCCTCCGCGAGCACCGCCGCGACGAGCTCGTCGGCCCGGCCCGGCACCCGGATGGACAGGGTGTCGAAGCCCGGTTCGAAGGCCACCTCCACGCCACCCTCGCGCAGCGCCTCGGCAAGGGTGGTCGCGTGCGCGTGGATGCGCAGCGCGATCGCCCGCAGCCCACGAGGACCGTGGTAGACGGCATACATGCTCGCCATGACGGCGAGGAGCACCTGCGCCGTGCAGATGTTGGACGTCGCCTTCTCACGGCGGATGTGCTGCTCGCGGGTCTGCAGGGCCAGGCGGTAGGCCGGCGCGCCGGTCACGTCGACCGACACACCGACGAGGCGGCCGGGAAGCGTGCGCTCGAGGCCGGACCGGACCGACATGTAGCCGGCGTGCGGACCGCCGAAGGCCATCGGGACCCCGAAGCGCTGGGAGGTGCCCACGGCGATGTCGGCTCCCCACTCCCCCGGCGCGGTCGCCAGGGTGAGCGCCATGAGGTCGGCGGCCGCGGTGACGAGCGCACCGGCGTCGTGCGCCGCCTCGGCGAGGGCGCGGTGGTCGCGCAGGCGTCCGTGCAGGTCGGGGTACTGGACGAGCACGCCGAAGACCTCACGCCCACCGGCGGCCTCGCGCAGCGCGTCGCTGGAGGCGACACCGGTGAGGTCGCCGACGACGACCTCGATGCCGAGCGGCACCGCCCGGGTCTGCATGACGGCGAGCGTCTGCGGGAAGACGGCGTGGTCGACGACGAGCACGGCGTCCTTGGCCGCCTTGCTCGACCGGCGCATCAGGGTCATCGCCTCGGCGGCGGCGGTCGCCTCGTCGAGCAGCGAGGCTCCGGCGGTGCTGAGACCGGTGAGGTCCGAGACGACGGTCTGGAAGTTGAGCAGGGCCTCGAGCCGGCCCTGGGAGATCTCGGGCTGGTACGGCGTGTAGGCGGTGTACCAGGCCGGGTTCTCGAGCACGTTGCGCTGGATGACCGCAGGCGTGACCGTGCCGTAGTAGCCCAGACCGATCATCGAGGTGAGGACGCGGTTGCGCGAGGCCAGGCCACGCAGCTCCTCCACGACGGCCTGCTCGGAGTCGGCGGGCACGATGTCCATCGCCTGCGTGGCGCGGATGGCGTCCGGGACGGCGACGCCGGTGAGGTCGTCGAGACTCTCACGCCCGATGGCGCGGAGCATCTCGGCGACCTGCGAGTCGTCCGGGCCGATGTGGCGCTCGGCGAAGGCGGGCAGCACGGTCGGGTTCGGCATGGTGTCAGTCATGTGGTGAGGCTCCTGGCGCACGGGCGGGCACGGGCCTCCCCATCTGTCGCGGCACGAGCCGTCTCAGAGGTGCCTGATCCGTGCGGTCCTTTGCGCCTGAGAGGTTCCGGGGAGTTTGCCCCTTCGGCGCCCCGGCTCCGCGAACGGACCGGGGACTCTCCCGCACGGTGTTGGCGGCATGCACAGGGTAACAAACGGCGCGCACCCCGGCCGGGGTGCGCGCCATGCAGACCTGCGTATGCCGTAGGGCCCGCTCAGGCGAGACGGGCCGCCCGCCGGGCGCTGAGCTCGTCGTCGGGGTGGGCCGCGGGGACCTCGTCGGCGAGGCGCTCGCTCGGCAGGTGCGACAGGTCGCCCTCGACCTCGCGCCACACCTTGCCCACGGCGATGCCGAAGACGCCCTGACCACCCTGCAGCAGGTCGATGACCTCCTCGTCGGAGGTGCACTCGTAGACGGAGGCGCCGTCGCTCATCAGGGTGATCTGGGCGAGGTCGTCGACGCCGCGGTCACGCAGCACCTGGACGGCGCCACGGATCTGCTGGAGGGACACTCCCGTGTCGAGGAGCCGCTTGACGATCTTGAGGGCGAGGACGTCGCGGAAGCCGTAGAGGCGCTGCGACCCCGAGCCCGCCGCACCGCGCACGGACGGCTCGACCAGCGAGGTGCGGGCCCAGTAGTCGAGCTGGCGGTAGGTGATGCCCGCCGCCTTGCAGGCCGTGGGGCCGCGAAAGCCCATCTCCTCGTCGAGCTCGGGCAGGTCGTCGGTGAACAGCAGGCCCTGCGCCCCGATCGGCAACCGACCCTGGGGGTTCTCTTCGATGGCGTTCACGCCAGCCTCCTGCTGCACCGAGGTGCGCTGTAACTACACGGACGTCGTTCTCTTGGAGGTGACGCTAGGGCTCGACCGACCCGGGGTCAACTACCACTCGACCCTGACCTCAGGCGTGTCGTGCGCCCCATCGGTAACACTAACTGTCAACTGGAGGGTTTGTCTCCGGTGTCGAAGTCCTCAGGTGAGACGTGGTCGAGGAACTCCTTGAACTTCTCCACCTCGTCCTCCTCCTGCTCGCCGGCCATGGCGACGCCGGCCTCCTCGAGCAGGTCCTCGGTCGTCAGGATGTCCACCCCCGCCCGCAGGGCCAGGGCGATGGCGTCCGAGGAGCGGGAGTCGATGCTCTGCCCTCCCCCGTCGGCGCCGCCGTCGATGTCGAGGACGGCGTGGAAGACCCCGTCCTGGAGCGAGGTGATGCGCACCCGGTCGAGACTGTGGCCCAGCTCGTCGAGCAGGTTCTTCAGCAGGTCGTGGGTCAGCGGACGTGGCGGTACCACCCCCTGCTGGGCGTAGGCGATCGCCGCGGCCTCGGCGGCACCCACCCAGATCGGCAGGTAGCGGGTGCCGTCGCGCTCGCGGAGCAGGACGATGGGCTGGTTGGTCGGCATCTCGACACGAACCCCGAGGACGTCCAGTGGCTTCACGCGTCCACCGTACGTCGTCAGGGACGGGCCAGACCACCCTTGACCAGGGCGGCGTGCAGCTGCAGGCAGAGGCGCGCCACCTCGGCCTGCTCGCGGGCCCGCCCACCGGCGCGTCTCGTGCTCATCGCCTGCTCGACCAGTCCCACCTCGCGGTCCGCGGCGGTCCGGAAGGGGCGCAGGTGCCGCGCCTCGATGCCGTAGGCCGCGAGTCCGGCCGCGGCGTGCGCGGCTTGGAGGTCGGTGCCGGAGTAGTGCCCCCCGCTGTCCGGGCGCAGCAGGCCGAACCCCTCGAGCGAGGTGAGGACCTCGGGGTCCAGACCGGTCGCGGTGCCGAGCTCGGCCCGGGTGAGGCGGACGTCGCGACCGGCCTCGAGCGCCCGGGCGTCCGGGACGTCGGGATCGGCCTGCGGCTCGGGCGGTCGTGGCCGGGCGTCGTCCCGTGGCGAGGGCTCGAGCCCGCGGTCGAGGGCGTCCAGCGACTCACGGATGACCTTGAGCGGCCAGAACCGGTCGCGCTGCGCCCGCAGGACGTACTGGAGCCGGGCGACGTCGTCGTGGGTGTAGGTGCGGTAGCCCGACGGCGTGCGCTGGGGCTCGACGAGACCTTCACCCTCGAGGAAGCGGATCTTGGAGATGCTGACCTCGGGGAACTCCTCGCGCAGGGCGGCGAGGACCTTCCCGATGGTCAGCGGCCGCTCAGGCCTGCTTGGCGGCATAGAAGACGAGGCGGTACTTGCCGATCTGCACCTCGTCGCCGGTCTGCAGCACCGACTCGTCGATCCGCTCGCGGTTGACGTAGGTGCCGTTGAGGGACCCGACGTCCTTGACGACGAACCGGCCGCCGGTGCGCTCGAAGGTCGCGTGCTTGCGCGACACGGTCACGTCGTCGAGGAAGATGTCGCTCTCCGGGTGGCGGCCCGAGGTGACGAGGTCGTCGTCGAGCAGGAAGCGCGCGCCGGTGTTGGGGCCGCGCAGCACGACGAGCAGGGCCGTGCCGGGGCGCAGCGCCTCGACGGTGGCCTGGTCGGCCCGGGTGAGGACGTGCTCGCTCTCGTGGACGACGTCCGACTGCTCGAGGCCCTCCACCGCAGGGATGTGCATCGTCGTCGACGACTCCGGCTCACGGCCCGGGATCTCACGACTTCGGTCACTCATCAGTGCGGCTCCTTGTCTGATCGCGTCCATCTGAACTCCTCACCCTAGATGACCGGTCGAGGCATGAACAGGCGGCCACCGGTGAACGGGCTGGAAATCAGCCGAGCTGCTGCTGGTAGCCCTCGACGTCCAGGAGCCCGTCGACGGCGGCCGCGTCGGTGGGCCGCAGCTCGTACATCCAGCCCTCGCCGTAGGGGTCGGAGTTGACCAGCTCGGGCGACGCGTCGAGCGCCTCGTTGACCGCGGTCACCTCGCCGGCCAGCGGGGCGTAGAGGTCGCTCACGGACTTGGTGGACTCGACCTCGCCGCACGCGTCGCCGACGGACACGGTGTCGCCGACGGCCGGGAGGCTGACGTAGACCACGTCGCCGAGGGAGTCCTGCGCGAACGAGGTGATCCCGATCCGGACCGTGTCGCCGTCGGCCGAGCGCACCCACTCGTGCTCGGCGGTGTAGCGCAGGTCGCTCGGGTACTCGAGGTCGCTCATCGTTGGGCTCCTTCTGGTCCGGTCAGGACGTGGGTGAGGGCAGGTGTCAGGACGTGGTCGAGCTGGGTACGGGTCGAGCGTACTGAGGCTCGGAAACGGACCGCAACGCGGACACCGTGACCTCGTCCTTGGTCTCCACGCCGGCCTCTCCGCCGACGCTGCGGACCGAGTTGGTGACCCCGCCGGGAATCTCCATGGCCGACGCGAGGGTCGACCCGTCCCCGATCGCGGTGACGACGTAGGGAGCGGAGACCTCCGTCCCGGAGATCGAGATGCTGCCCTCGCCGTCGGTGAAGAACGTGCTGGCGACGACGCGGATGCTGTTGATCTCGATCGCCTCGGCGCCGGCGTCGCGCAGCTCCTGCAGGGTGTCGAGGAGCAGCGGTGCGGTGACGCGGTTCTCGGGGTCGCGGATCGTGAGGACGATGCCCGGGCCGCGGGCGGGCGCGGTGCCGGCGAGGATGGCGAGGGAGTCGAGACGCTGCTGGGCGGCCTCGCGGGCCTCGGTGAGGCTCGTGGTGTCGCTCTGGAGCCGGTCGCGCGACAGGCGCAGCGTCTGGATCTCCTCGGCGAGCCGGTTGCCGTCCTGGTCGACGGTGTCGAGGATGCGGATCAGCTCGTCCTCGCGCAGGTCCTCGAGCCCCTCGATCGAGGTCTGTCGCACCTGGGCGGCGATGGCGAACCCCAGCCCGAGCGCGAGGATCGTCGCCAGGACGTTGCCCTTGGTGGGGCGGGGCGCGCCGGCGCGACGCAGGCGGCGCCACGCCCGGCGGGAGGTCTGCGTCTCGGTGCTCATCGGGTGTTCGCTCACGCGTTGAAGAGGTGTCGGCGGATCGAGGCCACGTTGGAGAAGATGCGGACGCCGAGGACGACGACGACGCCGGTGGAGAGCTGGCTGCCCACGCCGAGCTGGTCACCGAGGAAGACGATGAAGCCGGCGACGACGACGTTGGACAGGAACGAGATGACGAACACCTTGTCGTTGAAGATGCCGTCCAGGACCGCCCGCACGGCACCGAAGACGGCGTCGAGCGCTGCGATGACCGCGATGGGGAGGTAGGGCTGGAGCCACAGCGGGACCTCGGGCTGCAGCAGCACGCCGACGACGATCCCGATGACGAGGCCCAGGGCGGGGATCACGACGGGTCTCCTTCGGACGACGTGGCCGGTGTCGGCGTTGCTGACGGGTCGAGCGTAACCGGGGGCACGGCGGCCCTGGTCCGCAGCGTGGCCGACGCCGGGATGGTGGCCTGCTTGCGGACGGCGGTCTCCGCACGGATCCCGAAGGAGCTCTTGAGCGTGGCGAGGTAGGTGCCGCCGTTGCCGTCGCCGAACCGCGCGGGCAGCTGTCCGGGGTCGCCGATGGCGGTGAGGACGTAGGGCCGCTTCAGCGGGCGGTAGTCGACGAGGATCGCCTCGCCGGCGAAGCGGATCGACGCCGTGGTGGTCAGTCGCTGCCCGTTGATGGAGATCGCCTCCGCTCCGGCCTCCCAGAGGCTGTTGGTGAGGATCTGCAGGTCGCGGGCGATGACCTTGCCGTCGGTGCTGATGCTGTCCTGGCGCGGGTCGGGGCCGGAGGCCTCGTCCTCCGTGGTGGGGGCGTCGTCGACCGTGACGACGAAGGCCGGACCGCGCACCGGGACCGCGCCCGCCACCAACGAGAGCCGCTCGACGTCGGCGGCGAGCGAGGCGCTGACCTCGCGCAGGGTCTCGGCGTCGAGCGCGGCGATCTCGGAGCGCAGCGCGCCAGCCTCGGCGGCCCGCGTGTCGACGACCTCCTGCTGGCGCTGGATCCGCTCGATGAGGCTCGACTTCGTCCGCTGCTTCGTGGTCTCGCTCCCCCGGAGCTGGACGGCGGCGATGCCGACGAGCAGGCCCACGACGACGGCGAAGACCAGCAGGCGCGCGGATCGCAGGCTCGTGGCGCGCGGCAGCCCGGCACGCTCGCGCCGCTCGGCCGCAGCGGCGTACCCCGGGTCCAGCGGACGCTCGATCATCGACGTGAGGAGCGTCATGGACGCGTCCGGCCGACGCGGCGGCGTGGTCAGCTGCGGACTCACGGGGCACCCCGGTGGGCGAGCAGGCGACGGAGCTGGACGGCATACAGGATCCCGGCGACCCAGTAGAGGACGATGCCCCACCAGGCGAAGCCCCACCCGACCGGCCGCATGAAGGCGGCGAGCGCACCGTCACCGTCGGCCATGAGCAGGGCGGGGAACGCGTAGAGGAGGTTGAACGTCGCGGCCTTGCCGATGAAGTGCACGGGCAGGCCGGTCCAGCCGTAGCGCTTCGCCACGAGGACGACGACACCCATGAACGCCTCGCGCGCGAAGAGCACGACGACCAGCCACCACGGGATGATGTCGCGCCAGGCGAGCCCGACGAGCGTCGTGACGATGTAGAGGCGGTCGGCGATCGGGTCGAGCAGCTGGCCGACCCGGGAGACCAGGCCGTAGTGGCGGGCGATCTTGCCGTCGAGGTAGTCGGTGATGCCCGACGCCATGAGGAGAACCAGCGCAATGGCGTCGTGCCGCGTCGCGATCGCCCAGATGAACGCGGGGACGCCCAGCAGGCGCAGGGCGGACAGGGCGTTGGGCAGGGTGAGGACGCGGTCGATGGGAGCGCTGTCGGTCCCCCGCACGCTCTCCCCGGCCGTCATGGCTGCAGCCTATTCGCTCGGCTGTCGCTGCCCAGCACGCCCGGCCCGGAGCCGTGTCTACAGTCGGCGCATGAGCACCCCGATCCTCACCGGTGACCCCGACGGCTGGCGCGCGCGCCGCACCGGCGTGAAGTGGGGCCTGTACGCGCCCGACGTGCTGCCGCTCTGGGTCGCCGAGATGGACGCCGAGCCCTGCCGGCCGGTCGTCGACGCCGTGGCGGCGGCCCTCTCGCGCGGTGACACGGGGTACCCGCTGGGCCGCGAGCTCGTCGAGGCGGGACAGGCGTATGCCGCGGACACCTGGGACTGGACCATCGACGCCTCGCGCACGTCGCCGGTCGCGGACGTGATGATCGGCGTGGGCGAGGTGCTGCGCGGCGTCACCGACCCCGGCGGCCCCGTCATCCTCTCCTCGCCCGTCTACAACGCCTTCTTCGACGTCCTCGACATGCTGGACCGGCGCGTCGTGGACGCGCCGCTCACCCCGGGCGGCCGGCTGGACCCGGAGGCGCTCGAGCGCGCGTTCGGCGAGGCGACCGCGGACGGTGAGCGGGCGGCATACGTCCTGTGCAACCCCCAGAACCCCACCGGCACCGTGCACACCGGAGCCGAGCTCGAGACGCTCGCCGAGATCGCGGACCGGCACGGCGTGACCGTGGTCTCCGACGAGATCCACGCACCGATCGTGCACGAGGGCACCTTCACGCCCTACCTCACGGTGGAGGGCGGGCAGCGAGGGGTGAGCCTCCTCTCGCCGTCCAAGGCCTGGAACCTCGCCGGGCTCAAGGCGGCCCTGGTCGTCACGGGCGCCGAGGCGGTGCCCGGGGCGACCCTGCACGAGGTGCACTCCCACGGTGCGAGCCACCTCGGCGAGATCGCCGGCGCCGCGGCCTGGACGGAGGGACGCGGCTGGCTGGAGCAGGTGAGCCGGGAGATCGCCGCGAACCGTGAGCTGCTGGGCCGGCTGCTGGACGAGCAGCTGCCCTCGGTGGGGTACACCGCGCCGGCGGCGACCTACCTCGCCTGGCTCGACTGCCGGGCGCTCGGCCTGGGGGACGACCCGGCCGCGCACTTCCGCGAGAAGGGCCGAGTGGCCTTCTCGTCCGGGCCGTCGTTCGGCACGACCGGACGGGGCCACGTGCGCGTCAACCTCGCGACGTCGCCCGACATCGTCACCGAGGCGGTCGCGCGCATGGCAGGGTCGCTCGGGTGAACCCCGACCTGACCCGATGGCTGCTCACCGCGAGCGAGCGCGACAACCCGCACACCCGGCTGGACGACGCGCACCCCGGGGAGCAGGCATGGAGCACGGGCAACCTCGTGCGGCCCCTCGTCGACGGCGCGACGTACTTCGCCGAGCTGCACGACGTGCTGGAGGCGACCACCGAGGGTGACCTCGTCATGTTCGCCGGGTGGCGGATCGACGGCGACCAGCAGCTCACCGACGACCCGTCGAGCGCCCTGCTCGCCGTCCTCGACCGGGCCGAGAACCGCAGGGTGCACGTCCGTGTCCTCGTCTGGCGCTCGCACACCGAGCAGCTCGACTTCTCCGCCGAGAAGAACCGGGAGGTGGCGGAGGAGCTCGCCGACGAGGACGACGAGCACGCCGAGGTGCTGCTCGACATGAGGGTGCGCCGTGGGGGGTCGCACCACCAGAAGTTCGTCGTCGTGCGCCACCGCGACGACCCCTCGCGCGACATCGCCTTCGTCGGCGGCATCGACGTCGCGCACTCGCGCCGTGACGACTCCGACCACCACGGCGACCCGCAGCGGCAGACGCTCGCCGACGAGTACGGCCCCAGCCCGGGGTGGCACGACGTCCACTGCGCCATCACCGGGCCCGCGGTCGGCGACGTCGAGACGGTCTTCCGGGAGCGCTGGGAGGACCCGGACCCGCTCACACCGGCCTGGCACTCGCGACTGCGTGACCGCCTCAGCCGGGTCAAGCACGAGGCGACGCCTCTGCCGCCCACACGCCCCGCCCCCGAACCCGTCGAGGGCGGCACCCACGTGGTACAGCTGCTCCGCACGTACCCGCACCGCCACTTCGGCCGGGCGTACCCGTTCGCGCCCCGCGGTGAGCGGTCCATCGCCCGGGGCCACCTCAAGGCGATCGCGCAGGCACGCGACCTCATCTACGTCGAGGAGCAGTACCTCTGGTCCTCCTCGGTGACCTCGGCGCTCGCCGACGCCCTGCGCTCGAACCCGTCGCTGCACCTCATCTCGGTCCTCCCCCACCGTCCCGACCTCATGGGCACGGCGGAGCTGCTCCAGCTCGAGGGCCGGTTCGAGGCGATCGCCCAGCTGACCGAGGCGGCACCCGACCGGTTCGCGGCATACGGCATCGAGAACCACGCGGGCTGGCCGGTCTACGTGCACGCCAAGGTGTTCGTCATCGACGACTGGTACGCGACCATCGGCTCCGACAACGTCAACCGGCGCTCCTGGACCCACGACTCCGAGCTGGCCGCGCTCGTGCTCGACGAGGCGGCGACCGACCACTCACCGTTCGCCCGGTCGCTGCGCCTGCGACTGGCCGCCGAGCACCTCGACCGCCCGCTCTGCGGTCCGGAGCACGAGGTCGCCATGGCCGACTGCGTGTCGGCGTCGGGCATGTTCGACGCGTACGCGACGGCCGCCACGTCACTGCAGGAGTGGCGCGATGGCGGGATGCTCGGCCGGCGCCCGGCCGGCCGGCTCCGGCGGGTGCACGAGCCCGACATCGGTCGCGCGCTGCGCCGCGTGCTGGAGGTGCCCCAACGGCTGCTCGGCGACCCCGACGGGAGGCCGTCGGCCCTGCGCCGGCGCCACTCCTACTGACCCGCGGATGGCCCCGCCGAACCGATTCGGTCGCCGCCCATCCCATGGGATAGGGTTTCGTTCGCTCTCACGGTGACGCGGGAGCAAGCCACGGGCTGTGGCGCAGCTTGGTAGCGCACTTGACTGGGGGTCAAGGGGTCGCAGGTTCAAATCCTGTCAGCCCGACCAGTGGTGGTGCACGAAGGAGGCCGTTCCCGGCAGACCCGGGGACGGCCTCCTTCGTGCTCCGGACGGGGGACGCCCCACCGCGCCCCGCCTGCACCGACACGACCTGGGCAGGGTGTTTACATGCGCCGGAGCAGCGCGTACAACGGTCTTTTCCCCGCATAGGTCAAAAGGAGCGCCCATGCCCACCACCACCCCTTCCCTCGACGTCACCTCGGCCGTCCACGCCCTCGAGACGAGCGGGATCACCGGTCTGCCCGGTGCCTTCCCGGTCCCGTGGGTCGACCGGATGCACGAGGACGTCATGACCGCCTTCGCCGAGGCCCGCAGCCGGGACGGGGGCGCCCTGAGCCGGGGCCCTAACCGGTGGTACGTCGAGGTGCACCCGGAACAGCTCAGCGGCTTCGTCGAGCTCGCGACCCACCCGTGGGTCCGCGCGGTGTCCGAGGCGGTGCTCGGCCCGGACTACCAGATCGTGGAGATCGGGTTCGACGTGCCGTTCGCGGGGGCGATGGACCAGCCGTGGCACCGGGACTTCCGCTCGCCCGTGGACACCCACCGGGACCGGCGCCTCACGTCGTTGGCGTTCAACCTCACCACGGTGGACACCACGCCGGAGATGGGCCCGTTCCAGATCGCCCCCGGGACGCAGTACGAAGCCGGTCAGGACTGGGAGCACGGGATGTTCCCCCCGCGTGAGGAGTGGGGGCGGCTGCAGGAGATCTCCGAGCTGCGCATGCCCCGGCGCGGCGACGTCTCGGCCCGCTCCGCCCTGGCCCTGCACCGGGGCACGGCGAACCACAGCGACGTCGCCCGACCCGTGGTCATCCTCGGCGTCGACGCCCCCGGTGACCACGAGGAGCGGCACGACATGGTCGTCACCCAGGCGTTCTGGGACTCCCTCGACGCGGAGCTGCGCCGGCACCTCCACGTGCGCACCGTCGCGGAGCTGGAGCCCCACGAGCAGCGTCACACGATCGAGGGTCTCGTCATGGGGGTGTCCGAGTCGCCCTAGTCGCTGCCGGCCACGTCAGCACCCGGCCGTGCAGCGCCCGGAGGCCCGACAGGTGGTGGTCAGAAGGCGGTGTAGCCGCCGTCGGCGACGAGGACGGACCCCGTGACGAAGGACGAGGCGTCGCTGGCGAGGAACACGATGGCCGGGGCCAGCTCCTCCACCGTGCCGTACCGCTCGAGCGGCGCGTCCTCGATCCAGTGCCGCCGGAAGCGGGGCTCGTCCACCGGTGACATGTCGGTCTTGATGTAGCCCGGCGCGAGCGCGTTGACCCGCACGCCATGGGGTCCCCACTCGGCGGCCAGGCTGCGGGTGAGGTGGTGCACCGCAGCCTTCGACGCGTTGTATGCCGGTTGCCACTGCGGGCGGTTGACGACGAAGCCGGACATGGAGCCGATGTTGACGACGACCCCCGACCGCTGGTCGACGAAGTACCGTCCGAACGTCCGCGCGCACCGCCACACCGCGTCGAGGTTGACGTCCATGACGTGGCGCCAGTCCTCGTCGGTGACCTCGAGCGCCGGCGCGTGGACGCAGGCGCCCGCGTTGTTGATGAGGACGTCCACCCGGCCGAACCGGTCGAGGACCACCTCGAGCATGCGGGTCACGTCGTCGGGGACGGTGACGTCGGCGGCGAGGAAGTCCGCCGTCAGGCCGCGCTCGCGCATGGCGCGGGCCACGACCTCGCCGCGTTCCTCGTCACGCCCGACGAGCAGGACGGAGGCCCCGGCGTCCGCGAGGGCGCCGGCGAACCCCTCGCCGAGTCCCCGGGTCCCACCGGTGACGACCGCGACGCGGCCCTCGAGGCTGAAGCGGTCCATCGTGCTCATGGGTCGGTCCTCGCGTCGGTCGGACGGTGGGGCGAGGGGTCAGCGGCGGGAGCGCTTCTCGCGCACCCTCACCGACACCTCGATCGGGGTGCCCTCGAAGCCGAACTCCTCACGGATGCGGCGCTCGACGAACCGACGGTACCCCGCCTCGATGAAGCCGGACGCGAAGAGCACGAAGCGCGGGGGCCGGGTCGAGGCCTGGGTGGCAAAGAGGATGCGCGGCTGCTTGCCACCGCGCACCGGGTGGGGGTGCCCGGCGACGATCTCGCCGAGGAAGGCGTTGAGCCGCCCGGTGGGGATGCGCGTGTCCCACGACTCGAGGGCGGTGTTGAGGGCCGGTACGAGCCGGTCCATGTGGCGCCCGGTCGACGCCGAGACGTTGACGCGCGGTGCCCACGGGATCTGGACGAGCTCGCGCTCGATCTCGCGCTCGAGGAAGTGGCGGCGCTCCTCGTCGGTGAGGTCCCACTTGTTGTAGGCGATGACGAGCGCGCGCCCGGAGTCGACGACCTGCTGGACGACGCGGATGTCCTGCTCGGTGATCGGGGTGGAGGCGTCGACGAGGACGACGGCCACCTCGGCCTTCTCCAGCGCGGTCTGGGTGCGCAGCGACGCGTAGAAGTCGGCACCCCGGGTCTGGTGGACCCGGCGGCGGATGCCGGCGGTGTCGACGAACCGCCACGTCGTGCCGCCCAGCTCGATGAACTCGTCGACCGGGTCACGGGTCGTGCCCGCGACGTCGTCGACGACGACCCGGTCGGTCCCGGCGAGCTTGTTGAGCATCGAGGACTTGCCGACGTTCGGCCGCCCCAGCAGGGCGACGCGGCGCGGCCCACCCCGCTGGTAGGCACCCACCGCGGACACGTCGGGGAGCACGTCGACGACCGCGTCGAGCACGTCGCCGCTGCCACGTCCGTGCAGCGCCGAGACCGGCCACGGCTGCCCCAGCCCGAGGTTCCACAGCGCCGCGGC
Organism: Knoellia terrae; assembly: GCF_048606435.1. Classification (NCBI taxonomy): domain Bacteria; kingdom Bacillati; phylum Actinomycetota; class Actinomycetes; order Micrococcales; family Intrasporangiaceae; genus Knoellia; species Knoellia terrae. The sequence continues at coordinate 223,903 of NZ_JBMBWH010000003.1, forward strand.
GTCGGCCTCGGTGCGCTGGTCGTCAACCTTGTTGGCGACGAGGATGACCGGCTTGCCGGAGCGACGCAGCAGCTTGACCACCGCCGCGTCGTCGTCGGTCGCACCCACGACGGCGTCGACGACGAAGAGGACGGCGTCCGCGAGCTCGACGGCGATCTCGGCCTGCTCGGCGACGCGGAGGTGGATGCCCTTGGCGTCGATGGCCCAGCCACCGGTGTCGACGAGCGTGAAGCGGGTGCCGGTCCACTCGGCGTCGTAGGCGACGCGGTCACGCGTCACCCCGGGCACGTCCTCGACGACGGCCTCGCGGCGGCCGATGATGCGGTTGACGAGCGTGGACTTGCCGACGTTGGGCCGTCCCACGACCGCGACGACCGGCACGGCGCCCTGCGGCTCGTCGTCGTCGGGCGAGTTGTCACCCCGGTCGACGAGCGCGAGGTCCTCGTCGCTGAGCTCGAAGTCTTCCAGGCCGGCGCGCAGGGCGTGCGTGACGGACTCGTCCAGCGACCCGTCGTCGGTCACGGTCTCGTCGGTCTCGGGGGTGTTCATGCGCCCCATTCTCCCCCAGCCGACGTGGTGCTCAGTCCCGGAGGTCGGGCGGCACGTCCGTCGGCAGGGGGATGCCGTGCCGGGCGCTCGCCCCGGCGACGTGCCGCGCCAGGGCGACGCGCAGCTCTTCGGCGGCCCGCTCCACTCGGGCACGACCCGGTGTGCCGGCCCACGCAGAGCGTGGAACCCGCGCCCCCGCCAGCACGACCGGCGTCCCGAAGTCGGCGACGAGCCGGCTGCGGAGCCTCGGCCACGAGTCGGCCAGGGCACCGGTCGCCCGGGTCCCGAGGCAGGCGACCGGCACCACCGGGGCACCGGCCCGGACGGCGAGCCACGCCACCCCCTTCTCGGCGCGGGCGAGGTCGCCCAGGCCGCGACCACCCTCGGGGAAGATGCCCACCACTCCCCCACGCCCGAGGATCCCGAGCGCCGCCGTGAGCCCCTCCCGGGAGCCGGTGCCCTGCTCGAGCGGGACCTGCCCGCTGTGGCGGAGCACCGGACCGATCGCCCGGTCGAACGTCGACGCGAGCACGAGGAAGTGCGCCGGCCGCGGCGACAGCCCGTGCACGACGGCGCCGTCCAGGTAGCCGGTGTGGTTCGCGGCGAGGATCACCGGGCCCGAGGTCGGGACGTGCTCGACACCGTGCGCCTGCGCGGCATACAGCGACCGCACGAGCGTGCGGCTGACGACTCGACCAGCGCTCGCCCGCCACGCGGCGGGCGGCTCCGGGGTCACGGCACGTCGGTGGAGGCGTGCCCGGCGACCGAGGCGACGACCGCGAGGACCGCCTCGACGCTCTCGTCGAAGTCGAGGTCGGAGGTGTCGACGGTGACGACCCCGTCGGCCGCGACGGTGAACTGGGAGACGGCGGAGTCGTCACGGTCGCGTCGCAGCACCTGGTCACGCGTCGCCGCGATGGCCCGCTCGTCCGCGGTGCCGTGCACCTCGGCGGACCGCCGCCGCAGCCGTGCGTCCTCGCTCGCCGTGAGGAGCAGCCGCACCAGCGCGTCGGGAGCCACGACGGTCGTGATGTCGCGGCCCTCGGCGACGACTCCGCCGGTCTCGGCCGTGATGGCGGCCATGCGGTCGCGCTGCGCCTGCTGGAGGATCGGGCGCACGTCGGTGTTGGTGGCGACCTTGGAGACCTCGGCGCTGATGGCGGTGGTGCGGATGTCCGCCGTGACGTCGGTGCCGCCGACGAGGACGCGCTGGTCGTCCGGGTCGGTCGACAGCACCAAGGGCAGCTCCGTGGCGGCGAGGGCCACGGCGGGGTGGTCGGCGAGGTCGATGCCCTGCTCGACGCACCACCACGTGAGCGCCCGGTACATTGCACCGGTGTCGAGGTAGCCGATGCCCAGCCGTCCGGCCACGGCCTTGGAGACGCTCGACTTCCCCGAGCCCGAGGGTCCGTCGATGGCAATGGTGAGCGGTGGCGTCTCGCGGGTCATGGCGGTCAGCCTAGGGCCGGGCCTCAGCCGTGCAGCCGCCACCCACGTTGCTCGAGACCCTCGGCCAGCGCCGCCGCCGAACCCGGGACGACGTCGATCTCCGCGAGGCCGAAGGCCTGCCCGAGCCCGTGGTCGAGGTGGAACTCCTCGATGTTGGTCCCGGTCGCGCCCACGTCGGCGAAGAGCCTGCCGAGCTGTCCCGGCTCGTCCGGGATGAGGACCCGGACCGTCGTGTATGCCGTGGGCGCGGCTCCGTGCTTGCCGGGGATCCGTGCGTGGCCGGCGTTGCCGGCGGCGATCGCCCGGGCCAGCGTTCCGCGGGCTCCGGGGGCGTCGAAGTCCGCGTCGAGGGCGTCGAGCGCGCCGATGACGTCGTCGAGGTCGGTGGCCAGCAGCGCGAGCACGTCCCGCACAGCCGACGCGTTGCCGGACAGAATCTGCGTCCACAGGTGGGGGTCGCTCGCCGCGATGCGGGTGACGTCGCGCAGGCCCTGGCCGGCCAGCGCCACCGAGGAGTCGTCGAGGTGCTCGAGCCGGGCCGCGACGAGGCTGGCGACGAGCTGGGGGACGTGCGAGACGGAGGCGACGGCCGCGTCGTGCTCGGCCGGGTCCAGCGTCAGGACGGCCGCGCCGACGCAGGTCGCGACGGCTCGCACGAGGGCCACCGCCGCCGCGGACGTCTCGGCGGTCGGGCTGAGCACCCAGGCCCGACCGTGGAACAGGTCGTGGCGCCCGGCCACCGCACCGCTGCGCTCCCGCCCGGCCATCGGGTGGGAGCCGCAGTAGCGGCTGAGGTCGGCGCCGCGGGCACGCAGACCGTTGATGACCGCCCCCTTGACGGAGGCCACGTCGGTGACCGACGCCTCGGGCCACCGCTCCAGCGCTGCCGCGACCGTGGCGGCGGTGACGTCGGGAGGTGTGGCGACCACGACGAGCTCGGGAGCAGCAGCGGACGGTGCGTCACCGGCATACGCCACCGACCCGGCACCGAGGTCGCGGGCCAGCGCCGCGTTGGTCGAGGAGATGTCCTCGAGCGTCACGTCGGTGCCTGCACGCACCAGCGCCAGGCCGAGGCTGGTCCCGATGAGACCGGTGCCGACGACGTGGACGCGCGCGGGGACCGAGCCCTGCGTCACATCCCCGCCGCGGAGTAGAGCTCGCCGACCTCGCCCTTGGTGAGCCTGCGGAACTTGCCGGGCTTGGTGTCACCGAGCCGGATCGGGCCGACCTGGGTGCGGACCAGCGAGAGGACGGGGAAGCCGACCTCGGCCAGCATCCGGCGGACGATGTGCTTGCGACCCTCGTGGAGGATGACCTCGACGATCGCCTTGCCCGGCTGGTGGTCGACGACCCGGAACGAGTCGACCGCGACCGGGCCGTCGTCGAGCTCGATGCCCTCGCGCAGCCGCTTGCCGAGGTCACGAGGGACGGGGCCGCGAATCTGGGCGAGGTAGGTCTTGAGCACGCCGTACCTGGGGTGCTGGAGCCGGTGGGCCAGGTCGCCGTCGTTGGTGAGGAGCAGCAGCCCCTCGGTGTCCGCGTCGAGGCGGCCCACGTGGAAGAGCCGCTCCTTGCGGTCCCCGAAGTAGTCACCGATGTCGATGCGGCCGAGGTCGTCGTTCATCGACGTCACGACGTTGAGCGGCTTGTTGAAGGCGAGGTAGACCCGGGACTCGTCCAGGGTGACCCGGACGCCGTCGACGTGGACCACCTGGTCGGCGTTGATCCGGACCCCGAGCTCGGTGACGACGTGACCGTCGACCTCGACGCGGCCGTCGGCGATCATCTGCTCGCAGACCCGGCGCGAGCCAACACCGGCTGCGGCCAGCAGCTTCTGGAGCCGCACGCCGTCCGGGTCGTGCACGTCGACGGTCTCGGCCGGCCGCCGCGTGGGCAGCTGGGTCGGCTGGCTCGCCTTGGTCGTGCCGACACCGCTGGGGCGACGGGCGGGTCCGTCACCCCGGCCACCGGGAGCGCCGCCTCGGCCTCGTCCACCGGACGGCTTCTTCGCGGGTCCGCCGCGTCGGCTGGGGGGCGGTGTCATGACCGACCACTTTCTGCGATCTCGTCGAGCACGTCGACCTCCGGAAGGTAGGGAGCAAGGGCGGGCAGGTCGTCGAGCGACTGCAGGCCGAGCCGCTCGAGGAAGTAGGGGGTGGTGCCGTAGAGGGTGGCGGTCGACTCCTCGTCGGAGCCCCGCTCCTCGATGAGCCCACGGGAGAGGAGGGTGCGGATGACGCCGTCGACGTTGACGCCGCGCACCGCCGCCACCCGGGAGCGTGACACGGGCTGGCGGTAGGCGATGACCGCGAGGGTCTCGAGCGAGGCCTGGGTGAGACGGGCCTGCTGTCCGTCGAGGATGAACTTGCCGACGACGGGTGCGAAGTCGGGCCGGCTGTAGATGCGCCAGCCACCGCCCACCTGCCGGAGGGTGAAGCCCCGCTGCTGGGCGGCGTACCCCTCCTGGAGCTCGGCGAGGGCGGCCTCGACGTCGGGCACCGGGATCTCGAGCGCCGAGGCGAGCGCGAGCTCGGTGACCGGCTCGTCGACGACCATGAGCACCGCCTCGATGGCGCTCGTGCGGCCACCCGGGAACTGGTCGACGTCGAAGGCCAGCTGGTCCTGGGGGACCTCCTCGACGACTCCCTCGTCGGGGAGCTCCGTGGTCGTCACGGACGGGTCAGTCATGGTCAGCCTCTCGCTGATCGGTGGACGGTGGGGCCTCGTCGTCGAACTCGTCGTCGACCTCGATGTCCCCCTCCATGGTGCCCGTCCAACGGACGGTGAGCTCCCCCAGGGCCTCGGCCTGCTCGAAGGTGATCGAGGACTCGCGGAAGAGCTCGAGCAGGGCGAGGAAGCGGGCGACGATGACGAGGGTGTTGTCGGCGTCGCGCACGAGGGTGCGGAAGGACGACACACCCTCGCGGCGGAGGCGCTCGCCGAGGATGGTGGCCTGCTCGCGCACGCTCACCGTGGGGGCGTGGAGGTGGCCGAGCCCGACCGTGTCCGGAACCCTCGGCGCCAGGGCACCGGCGGCGATCATCGCCAGCTGCTCGGGCGTGATCGTCATGACGAGCTCCGGCAGCAGCGCCGCGAACTGCGGCTCGAGCCCCGCCTGGCGTGCGGTCATCCGACCCGCGGCCGTCATCCGCTCGCCGAAGGTGGCGGCGATGTCCTTGAACGCGCGGTACTGGAGCAGCCGGGCGAAGAGGAGGTCGCGCGCCTCGATGAGCGCGAGGTCGTCCTCGTCCTCGGGCCCGACCTGCGGCAGCAGCCGCGCCGCCTTGATGTCGAGCAGCGTCGCCGCGACGAGGAGGAACTCGGACGCCTGCGAGAGGTCCCAGACGTCGCCGCCCTTGGCCTGCTCGGTCCTGATGTGCGAGATGAACTCGTCGGTGACCTTGGCGAGGGCGATCTCGGTGATGTCGAGCTTGTGCTTGGAGATGAGACCGAGGAGGAGGTCGAACGGCCCGGAGAAGACGTCGAGGTGCACCTCGAAGGCCGTCGTCGCCGCCCGTCGGGTGAGAACTCCGCCGGGGGCCTCGGTCATGGTGTCAGGCTGCTCCGCCACGGGCGATGAGCTCCCTGGCCAGCTGGCGGTACGCCCCGGCCCCCTTGTGGGTCGAGTCGTAGGTCGTGATCGGCTCGGCCGCGAGCGAGGCGTCGGGGAACTTCACGGTGCGGCTGATGACGGTGTGGAAGACGCGCTCGCCGAAGTGCTCGACGACGCTGGCCACGACCTCCTTGGAGTGGAGGGTGCGGCTGTCGTACATCGTCGCGAGGATGCCGTCGACCTGCAGACGCGGGTTGAGCCGGTCGGTGATCTTCTCGATGGTCTCGACGAGCAGGGCGACCCCGCGCATCGCGAAGAACTCGCACTCGAGCGGGATGAGCACGCCGTGCGCCGCCGTGAGCGCGTTGACCGTGAGCAGGCCCAGCGAGGGCTGGCAGTCGATGAGGATGACGTCGTAGTCGTCGAGGACCGGGCGGAGCACCCGGGCGAGGATCTGCTCCCGGGCGACCTCGCCGACGAGCTGCACCTCGGCCGCGGAGAGGTCGATGTTGGCCGGGATGACGTCAAGGTTCGCGACCTTGGTCTTCTGGATGACGTCGCGCACGTCGTGACCCCGCTCGGTGAGCAGGTTGTAGACGGTGACGTCGAGCTGGTGCGCCGGGATGCCCAGGCCCACCGAGAGGGCGCCCTGCGGGTCGAAGTCGACGAGGAGCACCCGCCGGCCGTACTCCGCGAGGGTCGCGCCCAGGTTGATGGTCGTCGTCGTCTTGCCGACGCCGCCCTTCTGGTTGCACATGGCGATGACCCGCGCCGGGCCGTGGCTCGCGAGCGGCGGCGGCTCGGGAAAGACGGGGAGCGGACGACCGGTGGGGCCGAGCTGCCCGTTGCCGGCGTTCTCCGTCCCGGGCAGGTGTCCGTGTCGGCTCGCGGTGCTCGTGGGGTCATCCACGGTGGTCACCACGGCGTCGATGTCTGACGAATCCATCTCTCTCCCGGAACTGGCGTGCAGGCGGTCAGCATCCCGCTGATCAGGAGGACCCTATCAGCGGGCCCGAGGGTGGCTCTGCGCCCAGACCTCGCGCAGCTGCTGCACCGTGACGAGCGTGTAGACCTGCGTGGTGGTCACCGACGCGTGCCCCAGGAGCTCCTGCACGACGCGCACGTCGGCGCCCCCCTCCAGCAGGTGGGTGGCGAACGAGTGCCGCAGGGTGTGCGGCGACAGGTGCCCGCCGAGCCCCGCACGGTCGGCGGCAGCACGCAGGATCGTCCAGGCGCTCTGGCGCGACAGCCGGGACCCCCTCTGGTTGAGGAAGATCGCCGGCGTCCCCTTCCCGCGGGTCGAGAACGTGCCCCTCCCCCGCACGAGGTATGCCGTGAGCGCGTCTCGCGCGTACGACCCCAGCGGGACGAGCCGCTGCTTCCCGCCCTTGCCCCGGAGCCGGACGACCCCGGCGTCCACGTCGACGTCGTCGATGTCGAGCCCCACGGCCTCCGAGATGCGGGCGCCGGTTCCGTAGAGCACCTCGAGCAGGGCGGTGTCGCGCAGCGAGGCCGGGGTGTCGCCCACGGCCGCGGCCTCGAGCAGGCGGCCGACCTCGTCGACGGTGATCGCCTTGGGCAGCCGTGACGGCGAGGGCGGTGGGCTGACCGCGGCCGCCGGGTCGGCGTCGACGTCGCCCTCGAGCGCGAGGAACCGGTGCAGCCCACGGACCGCCACGAGGGTGCGCGCCGCGGAGCTGGCCGCCAGCGCCGGATGCTCCTCGCTCCCCTCACGCAGGCGCATGAGGAACTCGGTCACGTGCTGCTCCGTCACCCGTGCGGGGTCGTCGACCCCGACGGAAGCGAGGTATGCCGTCCAGCGGGCGAGGTCTCGCCGGTACGCCGTGAGCGTGTTGGCCGACACCCCCCGCTCGACGTCGAGGTGGGTCAGCCACGCGCGCGCCGAGCGGTCGACCGCGTTCAGGCGAGGACCTCCGCCAGGTCGCGGTGGCCGAGTCCGTGCGCCTCCGCGACGGGCGCGTAGACGACCTCACCGGCGTGGGTGTTGAGGCCCAGCCCCAGCGACCTGTCCGCACGGGACGCGTCCAGCCAGCCCTTCTCGGCCAGCCGGACGGCATACGGGAGGGTGGCGTTGGTGAGGGCCCACGTGCTTGTGTTGGGCACGGAGCCGGGCATGTTCGCGACGCAGTAGAAGATCGAGTCGTGGACCTCGTAGGTCGGGTCGGCGTGCGTGGTCGCGTGCGTGTCCTCGAAGCATCCGCCCTGGTCGACGGCGATGTCGACGAGCACCGAGCCCGGCTTCATCTGCGACACGAGCTCGTTGGACACCAGCGTCGGGGCCTTGGCGCCGGGGACGAGCACGGCCCCGATGACCATGTCGGCCTCCATGACCTGCTGGCGGATCGTCAGCGTCGACGAGGCAAGCCCGTGCACCCGGTTGTTGTAGCGCCAGAAGCTCATCCGCAGCTTGTCCAGGTCGGTGTCGAGGAGCGTGACGTCGGCGCCCATGCCGAGCGCGATGTTGGCGGCGTTCTGGCCGGAGACGCCCGCGCCGATGATGACGACCTTGGCGTTGGCGACGCCGCCTACGCCGCCCATGAGGACGCCCCGGCCGCCCTGCGGCTTCATCAGCGAGTGCGCGCCGACCTGGGGTGCGAGGCACCCGGCGACCTCGGACATCGGGTAGAGCAGCGGGAGCAAGCCCGACGGGAGCTGCACCGTCTCGTAGGCGATGGAGGTCGTCCGCTTGGCGACGAGCTCCTTGGTGAGGCGCTCGTCGGCGGCGAGGTGCAGGTAGGTGAAGAGGGTGAGGTCCTCGCGGAGCCGGTGGTACTCCTCGGCGATGGGCTCCTTGACCTTCATGACCATCTCGGCATCGCCCCACACGTCGTCGGCGCTGTCGACGATCCGGGCGCCCTGCGAGACGAACTCCTCGTCGGGGATCGACGAGCCGAGGCCGGCGCCCTTCTGGATGAGGATCTCGTGGCCGCGGCCCACCAGCTCGTGCACGCCCACGGGCGTGATGCCGACGCGGAACTCGTTGTTCTTGACTTCGCTGGGGATGCCGATGCGCACCGGTGACTCCTTCGTCGTGGGCTGCGGGAGGTGTGCCGCGATGCGAGTCTAGGACCCGTGAAGCTCTATGCAGACCTCCCCGGTCGCCGCCTCGTCCAGATCCTCGCCGACGTCTCCCTGCTCGCGTGGGTCGCGCTGTGGGCGTGGGTCGGCGGGCGCGTCCACGACGTGACGATGGCGCTCGCCGAGCCCGGGCGCCGGCTCGAGAGCGCGGGTTCCGGCTTCCGCGAGACGATGACCGGCGCAGGTGACGGCGTGGACGACCTGCCGATCCTCGAGGACCGGGTCGCCGGGCCCTTCCGTTCGGCTGCCGGGGCGGGCACGGACATCGAGCAGGCGGGCGCCGACCTCGTCGGCGCCGTCGAACGGCTCGCGGTGCTGCTCGGCTGGACCACCGCCCTCGTCCCCATCCTCGTCGTGGGCATCTGGTGGGCTGTCGCGCGTGGCCGCTTCGTGCGGCGGGCGTCGGCGGCGCAGCGCTTCATCGACGCCGACGACGACCTGGACCTCTTCGCGCTGCGCGCCATGGCCAACCAGCCGATGGCCGCCCTGGCCAGGGTCTCGTCGGACCCGAGTGGGGCGTGGCGCCGTGGTGACCGCGAGACGATCCGGGCGTTGGCCCTGCTCGAGCTCAGGGACTCGGGACTGGCGCCCCCACGGTCGGCCTGAGGTCCTCGGCGGGCGGCGACCACGTGGCGGGGTCCGCGTCGACCTGCTCACCCGAGCGGATGTCCTTGACCTGGTGGGCCACGTCGCCCGACCCGGGGAACCAGACGAAGGGGATTCCGCGCCGGTCGGCATACCGGATCTGCTTGCCGAACTTCGCCGCGGTGGGCGCGACCTCGCACGGGATCCCGCGGGCGCGCAGCGCGCGGGCGACCGCGTCGGAGTGCGGGCGTGACTCCTCCTCGACTACGGCGACGAGCACAGCGGCGGGAGTGGCCCGCGAGGCGGTGACGAGGCCCTGCGACAGGAGCAGGCCGAGCAGGCGCGAGACGCCGATCGAGATGCCGACGCCCGGGTAGGTCGTCCTGCCGTCGCTGGCGAGCGCGTCGTAGCGGCCGCCCGAGCAGAACGAGCCCCACGACTCGTGGCCCTCGAGCTGGGTCTCGTAGACGGTGCCGGTGTAGTAGTCGAGGCCGCGGGCGATCTTGAGGTCGGCGACCATGGCGCCGGGCGCGTTCTCGAGCCCGGCGCGGATGACGGCGGCCAAGGCGTCGAGGCCCTCGTCGAGGGTGGGGTGCTCGACGCCGAGCGCGCGCACCTCGTCGACGAACGACAGGTCCTCGGTGCGGATCGCCGCCAGCGCCAGGCACTGCTCCGCCTGCTGCGCGGTGCGCCCGGCCTCCTGCAGGAGCGTCGCGACCTTGGCCGGCCCGATCTTGTCGAGCTTGTCGACGATGCGCAGGGTCCCCTGGATCTCCGCGGGGTCCTCGACCCCGATCCCGATGCCCCGGTAGAAGCCCTCGGGGATCTTGCGGTTGTTGACCTGGATCGTCATGCGTCCGATCGGCAGCTTCGCGAAGACCTCGGCGATGACGAGCGGCATCTCGGCCTCGAAGTGGGCGCTGAGCTTCCCGACGTCGACGACGTCGATGTCGGCCTGGGTGAACTCGCGGTAGCGGCCCTCCTGGGGGCGCTCGCCGCGCCACACCTTCTGGATCTGGTAGCGGCGGTAGGGGAAGGTCAGCCTGCCGGCGTTCTCGAGGACGAAGCGCGCGAACGGCACGGTGAGGTCGAAGTGCAGACCGAGGGCCACGTCGCGGGACGGGTTCTCGACGCTCTCCTCGGCGAGGCGCGTGACCCCGTAGATCTCCTTGTCGGCGTCGCCGCCCTTGCCTAGGAGCCGCTCCACCGGCTCGACGGCTCGCGTCTCGAGCGAGGTGAACCCGTGCAGCTCGAAGGTCTCGCGGATGACGTCGAGGAAGTGCTGCTCCACGATCCTCTCGACCGGGAGGTACTCGGGGAACCCGCTCAGCTTGGTGACCTTCACGCGCCCAATCCTTGCAGGTAGGGGTTGGTGCCCCGTTCACGCCGCATCGTCGTCGCCGGGCCGTGGCCGGGAAGGACGAGGGTGGAGTCGGGAAGCGGAAGGACGACATCGCGCAGCGACCGCTGCATCGCGTCACCGTCACCGCCGGGCAGGTCGGTGCGCCCGATCGACCCGGCGAAGAGGACGTCGCCCGTGACCATCGTGCGGTCGAGCTCCTCGGGTGCGCGGACCCCCTCGGGCAGCCGGTCGAGCCCGAACATCACCGAGCCCTCGGTGTGACCCGGCGCGTGCAGCACGTCGACCTCCAGACCGGCGAGGGTGAGCCGCTCCCGGTCACGGACCTCGACGACCGTGCTGGGCTCCTGCCACGTCGCCACCCGGCCGAACTGCTGCTCGAGCATCTCGACGAGCCCGGGGCTGGCCGACCCGAGCGGGTCGGTGAGGCGGTAGCGGTCGTCGGAGTGGATGTATGCCGCGGTGTCGCCCCCGCAGACCGGCGTCACCGAGTAGACGTGGTCGACGTGCCCGTGGGTGAGCAGGACCGCGGCCGGCTTGAGGCGGTGCTCGGTGAGGACCTCGCGCAGCGTCTCCTCGACGCCGATGCCCGGGTCCACGACGAGGCACTCCTCCCCCTCGGCGGCAGCGATGACGTAGCAGTTGGTCGCGAAGGCCGCGGCGGGGAAGGCGATGGTCAGCACGGCGCCCAACCCTAGTCGGGTGCGCGGAGCACACGTCCGCTCCCTAGACTGCCCCGCGTGACGAAGAAGCAGGAGCGCGACCGCGCTCGCCGCCGGTGGGAGAAGCAGCAGAGGATCCAGGCGCAGCGTGCCGAGAGGCGTGAGCGCACCAAGCGACTTGTCGCGATCCTCGGGACCGGGATCGTCGTCGCCGGTCTCGTCGCCGGCCTGGCGGTGGCGCTGAAGCCGGAGCCCGAGGCCGAGACGCCGACCGCCTCGAAGACGACCGCGGCCGGGTGCGAGCAGCCGCCGCAGCCGCTGGGCACCGCCGCGAAGCTCGAGCTCCCCGACAAGGCGACGGCCAAGGCCACGACCTGGACCGCCACGCTCACCACGAACTGCGGCGACATCGTCCTCGAGCTCGACGGTGCCAAGGCGCCGCAGGCGGTCGCCTCGTTCATCCAGCTCGCACGGGCCGACTACTGGCTCAACTCCCCCTGCCAGCGGCTCGGTGTCGGCGAGGGCTTCAAGCTGCTGCAGTGCGGGGACCCGACGGGCACCGGGCAGGGCAACCCCGGCTACGGGTTCGGCGTCGAGAACGCGCCCGCGAACGGGACCTATCCCCGGGGCACGGTCGCCATGGCCCGCACCCAGGACCCGGCGAAGGGCAACGGAGGCCAGTTCTTCCTCGTCAACGGGGACACGAAGCTTCCCGACGCGACGGGGTACACGATCTTCGGCACGATCACCCAGGGTTTGGATATCGTCGACAAGGTCGCCGCAGCGGGTGTCGAGCCCGGCGGCGAGTCGGAGACCATCGGTGCCCCCAAGGCACCCATCAGCATCCTTCGGGTTGCCGTGACAGAGAAGAAGGCACAGCCGTGAGCGACGAGACGACGAGCAGCACCAGCGGGACCGAGTCCGTGGAGGTGCCCGCCGAGGAGTCCGCGGCAACGCCGGCCGAGGTCGTCGAGGAGTCGACGGTCCCCTCCGACGAGCCCGCCCCGGCCGCGCCCGCCGACGAGGTGTCCGCTCCGGCCGAGGCCGAGGCGCCCGCAGACGAGGCGCCGGCAGCACCTGCCGAGGAACCCGCGGCCGCGGCCCCGTCGCCCGCCGTCCCGCGTCCGCCGGTCCCCTCCCCCGCCGCGCTCGCCTCCCGGATGGCCGCTCGCCCGGCACCGCCGGTCGCGGCCCCGGTGCACGAGCACTCCGACTCCGCCCGTTTCGGTCGCGTCGACGACGAGGGCCACGTCTTCGTCACGGTCGGCGAGGAGGAGCGCGAGGTCGGCTCCTACCCCGGCGCCACGCCGGAGGACGCGCTGCAGTACTTCGCCCGCAAGTACGACGAGATTGCCGCCTCCGCCGACCTGCTCCAGCAGCGGCTGGCGAACGCCGACGTGCCCGCCAAGGAGATCGCCGACGGCCTCTCGACGCTCAAGGAGCACGTCGCCGAGGCCAAGGTCGTCGGAGACCTTGCGGCGCTCGACGCCACGGTCGCCGCCATCGAGTCCGGTCTCGCCACCAAGCGCGAGACCGAGCAGGCCGCCCGAGCCCAGGCGCGCGCCGCGGCCGCTGCCCAGCGAGAGGCGATCGTCGCCGAGGCCGAGGCCATCGCGGGGCAGGACCCGGAGCACACCCAGTGGAAGCAGAGCGGCGAGCGGATGCGTGCCCTCCTCGACCAGTGGAAGAGCCACCAGCGCTCCGGCGCCAAGCTCGACAAGCCCACCGAGACCTCGCTGTGGCAGCGCTTCAGCCACGCGCGCAACCACTTCGACAAGGGCCGTCGCACCTACTTCGCGCAGCTCGACTCCTCGCGCGCCGAGGCTCGCTCGGCCAAGGAGTCACTCGTGCGCGAGGCCGAGGCCCTCTCTGCCAGCAAGGACTGGGGCCCGACCGCACGCGCCTTCAAGAACCTCATGGACCAGTGGCGCCAGGCCGGCCGGGCCTCGCGCACCGAGGACGACGCCCTGTGGGAGCGCTTCAAGGCCGCCCAGGACGCGTTCTTCAACGCCAAGGACGAGGTCTCGGCCGCCGAGGAGGAGGAGTTCCGGGCCAACCTCGCGGTCAAGGAGGCGCTCATGATGGAGGCCGAGAAGATCCTTCCCGTGACCGACCTCGAGTCGGCGAAGTCCCAGCTCCGCGTGATCCAGGACAAGTGGGACGCCGCGGGCAAGGTGCCGCGTGCCGACATCGAGCGCACCGAGAAGGTGATGCGTCGCGTCGAGACCGCCGTGCGCGAGGTCGAGGACAAGAAGTGGAAGTCCTCGAACCCCGAGGTCGCCGCTCGTGCCAACTCGATGGTGACCCAGCTTCGCTCCTCCATTGAGACGATCGAGGCCGACCTCGCCAAGGCCACCGCCTCCGGCAACGAGAGGAAGGTCAAGGACCTCACCGCCCGCCTCGAGTCCCAGCAGGTCTGGCTCAGGCAGGCCGAGGCCGCAGGCGACGAGTTCGGCGCCTGACGCCGCTGGGTGTCGGCGATCCGGGGTCCTGGGTGGGGCCAGTGGCACCGGATCCCCGACACCCACCGCCGGTCCAACCGGTGCGGGCCCCGCGGACATGCACAGCGCCCGTGCACGCATCCCGGCGTGCGCACCGGTGCCGCCCCTGCAGCTCAGTGCATGTCCGACGGCCTCGGATCATCGACTGACGCGCCCGGCGCCCGGCGCCGGCCATCCCCCGACGTATTGCCCATTCCGGTCACTCCGCAGTCTCCACGACCCGGGCAGGTGACCGGAATGGGCAATAAGTCGGACCGTGGGTCAGGTCTGGGTGACGCGGTAGGCGTCGAAGACGCCTCCGACCCCTCGCACGCTGCGGATGACGTGGTCGAGGTGGCTCGGGTCACCCATCTCGAAGGTGAACTTCAGGCCGGCCACGCGGTCGCGTGAGGTGTGCACCGTCGCGCTGAGGATGTTGACGCCGCTCTCGGAGAGGACCCGGGTGACGTCCGACAGCAGCGCCGACCGGTCGAGCGCCTCGACCTGGAGCTGCACGAGGAAGATGCTGTTGGCCGTCGGCGCCCACTCGACCGCGATGATCTTGTCGTCCTGGCGCAGCAGCGACTCGGCGTTGGTGCAGTCGCGCCGGTGGACCGAGACGCCCGCCCCGCGCGTGACGAACCCGATGATGTCGTCGCCCGGCACCGGGGTGCAGCAGCGCGCGAGCTTGACCCAGACGTCCGACATGTCCGTGACGACCACGCCCGGGTCGCCGGCGCGGCGGCGACGGTTCGACACCGGGCGCGGCATCGTCGTCTCGGCGAGGTCCTCGCTCGACTCCTCGCCGCCCTGGGCGGCGAGCAGGCGCGCCACGACGTGCTGGGCGCTGACGTGGCCCTCGCCGATCGCGGCGTACAGCGCGTCGATCCCCCCGAGACGGAGCTCCTCGGCGACACCGGTCAGGGACTCGACCGAGGACAGGCGGGCGACCGGCAGGGTCCGCTTGCGCATCGCCTTGACGAGCGACTCCTTGCCGTTGTCGATCATCTCCTCGCGGCGCTCGCGGGTGAACCAGTGACGGATCTTGTTGCGCGCACGCGCGGACTTCACGAAGCCGAGCCAGTCGCGTGACGGTCCGGCGCCGTCCGCCTTGGAGGTGAGTACCTCGACGGTGTCGCCGTTGTCGAGACGCGACTCCAGCGGCACGAGGCGGCCGTTCACCCGGGCACCGATGGTGCGGTGACCGACCTCGGTGTGCACGGCATACGCGAAGTCGACGGGGGTGGAGCCCGCGGGCAGGCCGACGAGCTGGCCCTTGGGGGTGAAGACGTAGACCTCGCTCGCGTTGATCTCGAAGCGGAGCGACTCGAGGAACTCGCCGGGGTCGGCGGTCTCGTTCTGCCAGTCGAGCAGCTGGCGCAGCCACGCCATGTCGTTGGCGCCGGTGTGGCTCGTCGACGGCGCCTCGGGGGCCGCAGCGCCGTCCTTCTCCTTGTACTTCCAGTGCGCGGCGACGCCGTACTCGGCGCGGCGGTGCATCGTGTGCGTGCGGATCTGGATCTCGACCGGCTTGCCCTCCGGGCCGATGACCGTCGTGTGCAGCGACTGGTACATGTTGAACTTCGGCGTCGCGATGTAGTCCTTGAAGCGACCCGGCACGGGCGTCCAGCGGGCGTGCATCGCGCCGAGGGCGGCGTAGCAGTCGCGCACGGTGTCGACGAGGACGCGCACCGCGACGAGGTCGTAGATCTGCTCGAAGTCCCGGCCGCCGACGATCATCTTCTGGTAGACGGAGTAGTAGTGCTTCGGGCGCCCGGTGACGGTCGCCTTGAGCTTGGCGGCGCGCAGGTCTCCCTCGACGCTCTCGCGCACGGTCGCGAGGTACTCCTCACGGGCCGGGGCACGCTCGGCCACGAGACGCACGATCTCGTCGTAGACCTTGGGGTAGAGCGTCTGGAACGAGAGGTCCTCGAGCTCCCACTTGATCGTGTTCATGCCTAGCCGGTGGGCCAGCGGGGCGTAGATCTCGAGCGTCTCGCGGGCCTTGCGCTGGGCCGACTCGCGCGAGACGTAGCGCCAGGTGCGCGCATTGTGGAGCCGGTCGGCGAGCTTGATGACGAGGACGCGGATGTCGCGGGCCATCGCCACGACCATCTTGCGGACGGTCTCGGCCTGCGCCGCCTGGCCGTAGGTGACCTTGTCGAGCTTGGTGACGCCGTCGACGAGCATGGCGATCTCGGCGCCGAAGTCCTTCTCGAGCTGGGTGAGGTTGTAGTCGGTGTCCTCGACCGTGTCGTGCAGCAGCGCCGCCGCGAGCGTCGGCGGGGTCATGCCCAGCTCGGCCAGGATGGTCGTCACGGCGAGCGGGTGGGTGATGTAGGCGTCGCCGCTCTTGCGCATCTGGCCCTCGTGGGCGCGCTCGGCGACCTCGTAGGCCCGCTCGATGACGGAGACGTCGGACTTCGGGTGGGTCAGCCGGACGGAGGTCAGCAGCGGCTCGAGCACGGGGTGGGCCGAGGGCCGCGCGCCACCGAAGCGGGCGAGGCGGGCACGCGCCCGGGCGCGGTTGGAGCCTGACGCCCCACTGCGCACCGGGATCGGCGTGGTCTCCTCTGCCATGGAGCGAGTCTAGGCGTCCGTCTCGCCGCCGACGACGTGCAGGGCGTGGACCGCGCGCTCCCCCATGGCCGCCCGTCCACCGAGGAAGGCCAGCTCGACGATGGTGGCGAGCTCGAGGACCTCGGCCCCGCATTCGGTGAGCAGGTCCCAGGCGGCGATCGCGGTGCCCCCCGTCGCGAGGACGTCGTCGACGAGCAGCACGCGCTGCCCCGGTGTCACGGCGTCGGAGTGGATCTCGATCGTCGCGGTGCCGTACTCGAGGTCGTAGCTCCGCTGCACCGTCTCGCCGGGCAGCTTGCCGACCTTGCGGACCGGGACGAAGCCCACGCCCAGCTCGTGCGCCAGGGCGGCACCGATGATGAAGCCTCGCGCCTCCACGCCGGCGACGGCGTCCACCCGACCAGGAGTGTGCGTATGCCGTGCCGCCAGCGCGCGGACCACCTCACCGAACGCGTTCCCGTCACCGAGGAGCGGCGTGATGTCCTTGAACACCACGCCGGCCCTCGGAAAGTCGGGGACGTCGCGAAGGCGGCCGGCGACGAGCCCGGAGATCGCGTCGAGGTCGCTCACGGCTACTTGCGTCGTGACTTCGGGGGGCGCTTGGGCTGGTTCCGAGGACCGGCCTGCGCGTACTTGTGCACCTGCCGGCCGGTGATCGTCGCGGAGTCCTCCGACCGCGCCATCGGGCCGGACGCGGCGAGGACGCCGTCGCGCTCGGGGTCCTCGACGAGCCCGTCGGGGTCGACGGCCGTCGCACCGGTGCCTGTGCCCGCGCCAGCGGTGGCTCGGCTCTCCTTGTCACGCTTGACCTGCGACCGGGCCGACCGCTTGTCCAGCTCGACGACCGCGGCGTCCTTGGCGCGCAGGCTCACGAGGAGCGGCGTGGCGAGGAAGATCGAGGAGTAGGCGCCGACGAGGATGCCGATGAAGAGGACGAGGGCGAGGTCGAGCAGCGTGCCGGGACCGAGGAAGATCGCGCCGACGACGAGCACGGCGAGGATCGGCAGGATGCCGATGACCGTGGTGTTGATCGACCGGACGAGGGTCTGGTTGACGGCGAGGTTGGCCGCCTTCGCGAAGCTCATCCGCCCGTTGGCGAACGCCTCGTTGGTGTTCTCGCGCACCTTGTCGAAGACGACGACCGTGTCGTAGATCGAGTACCCGAGGACGGTGAGGAAGCCGATCATCGTCGCCGGGGAGACCTCGAACTTGCTGAACGAGTAGATGCCGACGGTGATGACGAGGTCGTGCACCAGCGCGATCAGCGCGGCCAGGGCCATCTTCCAGTTGCGGAAGTAGATCGCCAGGACGGCGGCCACGAGCACGATGAAGATGACGAGGGCGCGCAACGCCTGCTTGGTGACCGAGTCACCCCACGACGGGCCGATGAAGGTCGCGCTGACGTTCTCCTCGGGCACCGAGAAGCTCTCGGCGAGCTCCGTGCGGACCCGGGCGCTCTCGGCGTCGTCGAGTCGCTCGGTCTGCACGCGGACCGTGCCGGCGCCGAGCTTGGAGACGCGCACGCCCTGGGAGTCGTCCGCGGCACCGAGGGCCTCGCGGGCCGTGGCCTCGTAGTCGCTCGGCACCGACGTGCTCGTCACCCGGAACTCGGAGCCACCGGAGAACTCGAGGCCGAGGTTGAGCTTGTTGATGGCCAGGCCGGACACGGCGATGGCCATGAGGATCAGCGAGACGAGGTAGAACCTCGCGCGCCTGCGGACGACCGGGATCGATTGCTTGCCGGTGTAGAGGTCGTTCCCGAGGTCGGAGAACTTCACGACGGGCTCCCTTCGCCGCCCGCGACACGGGGCGGTCTCGTCGTGACCCGGCCGCGGCCGGCATACGAGGTCTTCTTGACGGCACCGAGCTTCTGCGGGTCCAGACCCGACCACCGGTGACCGTCACGGAAGAACGGCAGTCGCGCGAGCAGCGTGACGAGGGGGTGGGTGAACAGGAAGACGATGAGGATGTCGAGCAGGGTCGTGAGGCCGAGGGTGAACGCGAAGCCGCGCACGCTCGAGCTCGCGAGGACGTAGAGGACGATCGCCGCGAGGAAGTTGACGCCGTCGGCGATGAGGATCGTGCGCTTGGCGCGGTTCCACCCGGTGGCGACGGCGCTCTCGAGGGAGCGGCCCTCACGCAGCTCGTCCCGGATGCGTTCGAAGTAGACGATGAACGAGTCCGCGGTGAAGCCGATGGCGACGATGAGGCCGGTGACGCCGGCCATGTCGAGGCGGTAGTTGTGCGACCAGCCGAGGATGGTGATGGCGAGGTAGGTGAGCAGTCCGGCGGCGACGATGGAGGCGACGGTGACGAGGCCGAGCATCCGGTACTGGGCGAGCGAGTACAGGACGACGAGGAGCAGGCCGACGAGCCCGGCGTAGAGGCCGTAGCGGAGCTGCTCGCTGCCCAGGGTCGGGCTGATCTGCTCGCGGGTCTGCAGGTCGAAGGAGATCGGCAGGGCACCGAACTTCAGCTGCTGGGCCAGGTCGCGGGCCTCGTCGATGGTGAAGCCACCGGTGATGCTCGCGTTGCCGTCGAGGATCGCCTCGTTGAAGCTCGGCGCGACGATGACGCGGGAGTCGAGGGTGGCGGCCAGCTGGTTCTGCGGCTGCTGCAGGACGACCATCTTCTTGGAGACGTCGGCGTACTGCTCGGCGCCCTCGTCGTTGAGGTTGAGCTGGATCTCGACGCGGCTGGTCTGCTGGCCGTTGGGGCCGACCTGGTAGCCGGCGGTGGCGTCGCTGATCTTGTCGCCGGAGACGACGACCGGACCGAGGATGTACTTGGCGGCGCCGTCCGCGTCGCACGTGACCATGGGCTTGGAGTCGTCGTCGACGAGGTCGTCGAGCGCACCGTCCTCGGCACAGTTGAGCGCGGTGAACTGGGCGGTCAGCTCCGGGGTGATCTGCTCGAGGCTGAGCGGGTCACCGGCGGCCGGAGTCGAGGCGGAGCCGCTCGGGCTCGGGCTGGGGCTGGGGCTGGGCGCGGCTGAGGGGCTGGCCGACGGCGTCGCCGACGGCGAGGGGCTCGTGGTGCCGGTTGTCAGGGCACCGGGGATGGCGGAGTTGTTGGTCGCCGACGGGCTGGCCGGGTTCGCCGACGGCACGCTGGCGGACGGCGACGCACTCGGCGTCGCGGTGCCGCTGGCTCCGGGGCTGGCCGGCGCGCTCGGGGACGGGCTGGCCGACCCGGTCGGAGCGGGCTGGGGGGAGCCGGCCGCGATGGCGAGCACCGGCCGGAACTGGAGCTGCGAGGAGCGACGGATCGCGTCCTCGGTGCTCTTGCTCGGGGTGCCCGGCATGCTGACGACGATGTTGCGGCCACCCTGCGTGGTGACCTCGGCGCCGGCGACGCCACCGGCGTCGACGCGCTGGACGATGATGTCGCGAGCCTGCGCGATCTGCTCCGGCGAGACCTCGCGGTTCCCGGTGACGCGAGGCTCGAGGATGATCTGGGTGCCACCCTCGAGGTCGAGGCCGAGCTTGGGGGCGTAGCTGCCGTCGCCGAACTGGTTCGAGCCGACGAGCAGACCCATGAGCGCCAGCGCGAGGACGGCCATGCCGGCCAGCGCGCGGCGGGCGAAAGTGGTGTGGCTCATCTGCGCCATGTCAGTCCGCCTCGGGTGCGAGGGGCGTGTCCATGACACCGGGCTGGGCCATGCCGATGGCACGACGGTCGACGCGCACCTGCACGCCGGGGGCGATCTCGAGGAGCGCCGTCGTGTCGTCGAGGGTCCGGATCGTGCCGTAGAGCCCCGAGGTCATGACGACCGCGTCGCCGACGTTGAGGGCCGACTGGAACGCCTGCACCTCGCGTCCGCGCTTGCGCTGCGTGAGCATGAGGAACGCCAGCAGCAGCAGGGGCAGGGCGAGCACGAGCAGGTTGCCGAAGCCGGCACCGGAATTCATGGGAAGTCCTTCGAGTCTGGTTCAGCTCGACCGCGTGGGGCCGGGCGCGTCAGCGGCCCGGGCGACGCCGGGCCGTCGGGTCAGCATAGGTGACGTGTTCATCCTCGACCAACGCGCCACACCCGCTCTCAGTGCCCGCCCACGACTCCCGCCCCGCACATCCACCCCTGCAGGGACGTGCCTGTGCGCCGCACCCTGACGCAAAGACACCCCCTTTGCTGCTCGATCGTGATGCAGCGGCCCGTTGCGTCGCCGTGGGGAGCGCATGGGGGTGTCATTGCGTCGTGAGGTGGGGCACGTGCACGTCGGGGTGCAGGGGTCCGGTCGAGGGTCCGAGGTGAGGACCGGCCTCCGAACCTGGGCTCGCTCAGCCGCCGAGTCGGCCGGGACCCTCGTCGAGCGGGAGGACGTCCTGGGCCGCGACGTCGCGCGGCGGGGTGAGGCCGAGGTGGCGCCAGGCCTTGCCCGAGGCGGCACGGCCGCGCGGGGTGCGCACCATGAAGCCCTCGCGCACGAGGTAGGGCTCGGCGACGGTCTCGACGGTGTCGGACTCCTCGCCCACGGCGATCGCGAGCGTGGACAGGCCCACCGGTCCCCCGCCGAAGCGGCGGCAGAGGGCGTCGAGGACGGCCCGGTCGAGCCGGTCGAGCCCGGCGTCGTCGACGTCGAAGAGCCGCAGCGCCGCGTGGGCGGCCGCCTCGTCGACCACGCCGGAGCCGTGCACCTGCGCCCAGTCGCGCACCCGGCGCAGCAGCCGGTTGGCGATGCGGGGCGTGCCACGGGAGCGCCCGGCGATCTCGACGATGCCCGGCTCGTCGGCCTCGACCCCGAGCAGGCCGGCCGAGCGGCGCAGGATCGTCGTGAGGTCGGAGGCGTCGTAGTAGTCGAGGTGGCCGGTGAAGCCGAACCGGTCACGCAGCGGCGCCGGGAGCAGGCCGGAGCGGGTCGTCGCCCCGACGACGGTGAACGGCGGCAGCTCGAGCGGGATCGCGGTCGCCCCCGGCCCCTTGCCGACGATGACGTCGACGCGGAAGTCCTCCATCGCGAGGTAGAGCATCTCCTCGGCGGCCCGCGACATGCGGTGGATCTCGTCGAGGAAGAGCACCTCTCCCTCGTCGAGCGAGGACAGCACCGCCGCGAGGTCACCGGCGTGCTGGATGGCGGGGCCGGAGGTGATCCGGATCGGTCGCTCCAGCTCGGCCGCGATGATGAGGGCGAGCGTGGTCTTGCCGAGCCCCGGTGGGCCCGAGAGCAGGACGTGGTCGGGGACGCTCCCCCGCCGCCGGGCGGCCTCGAGGACGAGGCCGAGCTGGTCGCGCACCCGGGTCTGCCCCGGGAACTCCGAGAGGCGCTTCGGCCGCAGGGCGGCCTCGACGACCCGCTCGTCGTCCTCGGCGCCCGCGTCGACGATGCGCGCCGTGGCGTCGAGCGAGCCGTCCTCGTGGCGCTCGTCGGCCTCCACGATGTCGGACCGGAATCCCCTCACCGTCCCGCCCATGTCGTCCTCGCTCGTCGCCGTGGGTCTCATCGACGCCTCCGTCATCGGCCGAGCTCGCGCAGGGCCATCCGCAGCAGGGCCGCGACGGAGGCATCGGGGTCGGCGGAGCCGGAGACGGTCGAGACCGCGTCGGCCGCCTGCTTGGCCGACCAGCCGAGCCCGACGAGCGCCTCTGCCACCTGGTCGCGACGCGCGTCCCCGAGGGGCGCCGCCGGGGTGGTGACGTCGCCACCGGCGGAGGCGGACGGCATACCGACCTTGTCCTTGAGCTCGAGCACGAGACGTTCGGCGCTCTTCTTGCCGACGCCCGGGATCTTGGTCAGCGTAACGAGGTCGCCGGAGCGCAACGCGGTGCTCACCTCGTCGGGGGTGAGCACCGACAGCATCGCCAGCGCGAGTCGCGGCCCGACGCCGGAGACGGTCTGCACCGTCTCGAACATGTCACGTTCACTCGCCGAGCCGAAGCCGAAGAGCGTCAGGGAGTCCTCGCGCACGACGAGCGTCGTCGACACCGTGACGTCCTGGCCGCTGCGGACGTCGGCGACGGTGCGGGGCGTGGTGTGGACGAGCATCCCGACTCCCCCGACCTCGACGACGAGGCGGTCGAGACCGACGTGGCCGACGCGGCCCGACAGTGAGGCGATCATCGGACGCTCGCCTTCGCGGCGACGGCGAGGGCGTCGAGGCGAGCCGTCGCTGCGCCACGCCAGAGGTGGCAGATCGCCAGCGCCAGCGCGTCCGCGGCGTCGGCGGGTCGGGGCGGCGTCTCGAGCTTGAGGATACGGGTCACCATCACCGTGACCTGGGCCTTGTCGGCCCGGCCGGAGCCCGTGACCGAGGCCTTGACCTCGGTCGGGGTGTGGAAGACGACGGGGATGCCCCGCTTGCCGGCGGTGAGCAGCGCCACCGCCGTGGCGTGCGCGGTGTTCATGACCTGGGTGACATTGGTGTCCGCGAAGACCCGCTCGACCGCGACGACGTCGGGCTCGAACCGGTCGAGCCAGCCGTCGAGCTCGCGCTCGAGGAAGATCAGGCGCTGCGACGGCTCCGCGTCCGAGGGCGTGCGCACGACACCCACGGCGACCATCGCGGCGCGACCGGCGCGACCGTCGACGACACCGAGGCCGCACCGGGTGAGCCCGGGATCGATGCCGAGAACGCGCACGCGCGCCGCCTTCCGTGAGAACCGAACAGGTGTTCGGTGCCACGCTACACAGCGTGGTCGGAGGCGACGCGCAGCAACACGCAGGTCAGTCCTCGGCGTTGAGCTCGGCGAGCACGTCGTCGGGGATGTCACCGTTGGCGAAGACGTCCTGGACGTCGTCGGAGTCCTCCAGCGCCTCGATGACACGGATCATCTTCTTGGCGCCGTCGAGGTCGAGCGGAACCTGGAGGTTGGGGACCCACGAGGCCTCGGCCGAGTCGTAGTCGATGCCGGCGTCCTGGACGGCCTTGCGCACGGAGACGAAGTCGGTCGCCGCGGAGATGACCTCGAACGCCTCCCCCAGGTCGTTGACCTCGTCGGCACCGGCTTCGAGGACGACCTCGAGGATGCTGTCCTCGCTCAGCTCGGTCCCGCCCTGGTCCTTGGGGACGACGACCACGCCCTTGCGGTCGAAGACGTAGGACACCGAACCGGGGTCGCCGAGCTGGCCGCCGTTGCGGGTCAGTGCCGTGCGGACCTCGGCCGCGGCGCGGTTGCGGTTGTCGGTGAGGCACTCGATGAGGATCGCGACCCCGCCGGGCGCGTAGCCCTCGTAGGTGATGGTCTCCCAGTCGGCGCCGCCGGCCGTGGCTCCGGATCCGCGCTTGACGGCGTTGTCGATGTTGTTGTTGGGCACCGAGCTCTTCTTGGCCTTCTGGACCGCGTCGTAGAGCGTCGGGTTGCCGCTGATGTCGCCGCCGCCGGTGCGGGCCGCGACCTCGATGTTCTTGATGAGCTTGGCGAAGAGCTTGCCGCGCTTGGCGTCGATGGCGGCCTTCTTGTGCTTCGTGGTCGCCCATTTGCTGTGGCCGGACAAGAGATCTCCTCGTGCTGGGGTTCGTGCGGCGTTCGCCGATGATCCTAAGCGGTAGGCCGGACGCTGCCGCGTGCGTCACCCCGCGACGGCGTCACCCGCCCAGTGGTGTCAGGACGTGCGGACGAGGTCCACGAAGAGCTGGTGGAAACGGTGGTCACCCGTCACCTCGGGGTGGAAGCTCGTGGCGAGCACGTTGCCCTCGCGGACCGCGACCGGGTGGTCTCCGCCGGCGACGTGGACCGACGCGAGCACCTGCACGTCGGGGCCGACGTCCTCGACCCACGGGGCGCGGATGAACACGGCGCGCACCGGCTCGGGCCCGATCTCGCGGATGCGCAGGTCCTCCTCGAAGGAGTCCACCTGACGGCCGAAGGCGTTGCGGCGCACCGTGATGTCGAGGCCGCCGAGGGTCTGCTGGTCGTGGTGCCCGTCGAGGATCCGGTCGGCGAGCATGATCATGCCCGCGCAGGACCCGTACGCCGGAAGTCCCTCGCGCAGGCGGGCGACCAGCGGGTCGCGCAGCTCGAAGATGCGGACGAGCTTGTCCATCGTGGTCGACTCGCCGCCGGGGATGACGAGACCGTCGATGGTCTCGACCTCACGGGGGCGGCGGACGGGGACGGCCGTGGCACCGGCCGACTCCAGGGCCCGCACGTGCTCACGCACGTCGCCCTGGACGGCGAGGACACCGATGGTGGGGGACGCGGTCACGCGTCGACACTACGTCCCCCGGACCGGCGGCAGCCCACGGGTCGGCGGAACCGCCGGGACCCGTGGGCTGCCCCCTCCACCTTCCTCAGGGACGCGTGCCGGTCACCAGACCCACACGTCGTCGAGCCACACCGTGGAACCGGCCGGCAGGGTGGCCGGTGCCTTGGTGCTGAGGACGAGGCGAGATGCCCCCGCCGGGACGGTGAGGGTGCCGCTGATCTTGCTCACGGCGCCGTCGATCTTGCTCACCGTCTCGTCGATCTTGCTCACGGCGCCGTCGATCTTGCTCACCGACTCGTCGATCTTGCTCACCACCACGTCGACCGAGCTGATCTTGCTGACGACCTTCCCGGTGGCGTCGAGGAACGTCGCCGACACCGCCGGTGAACCACCCGTCGCCGACATGGCCAGGGAGTACGTCGACCCCGCCGCCACGTCCACCGGTGCGCTCGTCCACCCGGCCCCGGTCAGGCCGCCGGTGAGGCCCACCGCCGACTGGCCGTCGGTGGCGTGCTCCCCCGACCGGTCGTACGTCGTCGAGCCGGTGGAGGACCACCCGTCCGGCGCCGTGCCCGTGGCCGACACCTCGTACGACCCGTTGGTCACGCGATTGCCCTTGATGGTCACCGTCCGGGTCAGGGAGTTGTCGCTCTCGCTCGACTCCTTGACCGTGTTGGCCGGGTCGACCACCGCCCGCACGACGCGGTCTCCGGAGACGCCCCTGGTGTCCCACACCGTGCTCACCCTGGTGCTGGCGCCGGCCGCGAGCTCGACGGGGGCCGTCCGGCCCAGCGACGTCGCGCCGTCGAACAGCTCGACGACGACGCCGGACGCCGCAGCGGTGCCGCTGTTGGTCACCGCCACCGACAGCGTCGTCTGCTTGCGCTCCGGCTGGGACGCCTCGACCGTCGTCGGCTTCAGGTTGGTCACCGCCGTCGGGCGACCGTCGCCCTGGGGGTTCACGGTGAAGTAGAAGACCTGTCCGGCCTCGACGAGCTTGGGAGCCGAGGTGTTGGCGGCGGTCTGGGGGACGCCGCGGGCCGCCAGCGCACCGTTGCGAGCGGCATACTCCGCGTGCAGGTAGTCGCCCTTGCGGAACAGCTCACCGGCCTGGGCCCGCCACTGCTTCATCCGCCCGAAGTCGGCGTTCCACGCATCGGAGGGGGTCGTCCGGCCCGCTGCCGCCTCGTCGGAGAGACGCGTGCGGAGGGCGTCCTGGGCGCCGATGAGGTACTCGGCCGTGTGACCGCGCTGGAGCTGGTCCTGGTCCTCGACCTCGTAGGGGCGGTAGGACATGGCGTAGGTCGTCGGGGCCGCGGAGACGTCGTACATCCAGCCCAGCCCCTGCCAGTAGCACTCCCACTGGCCGGCCTGCGGGTGGCCCTTCGGACACCTGTCGACCCCGTAGGAGCCGTCGTGCGGGTGGCTCAGGCCGAGGTTGTGCGCCGCCTCGTGCTCGATCGTGTAGCTGAAGCCGCCGCCGCTGTCCTGGGTCGGCAGCGAGGCGTCGGTCATCGAGCGCTTGGATCCGGGCGCGTCACCGGCCTGGACTCCGGGGTAGTGCGACGCGCTCGACTTGAAGCGGTCGTTGACGTTGTTCATGACACCCCAGGCCTCGCCGTCCGCCGTGCCGACGGCGATGCCGCCGACGATCGCCGGGAGGGCCCAGGTGAACGCCTTCTCGAAGACGACGTTGATCGCAGGGATGGTGTTGACGCCCTCGACCTGGTCGGCGATCCCGTCGGGGTTGGCGTCGATGAAGTCGCGGAACGACTCGTGCGAGACGGCGCCGTCGTAGCCCGGGCCGAGGCCGGAACCGGTCGCCTTCGCCTTCTCCAGCGCCTCCTGGACCGCGGTCAGGTCGACCGACTTCTCGCCGTAGTGGGCGTGCTTGTGCTCGCCGTCGTGCAACGGCTCGGGGACCTTCGTCGCGCCGTCCTTGGTCTGCACGTGGTGCGAGGGCGCCGGGAGGTCGGCGTACTTGGGTGAGGTGTCGAGCACCTCGCCGGTCGGCTGGTTGTTCGTCGGGTCGTAGAGAGGGATGGTCTCGTTCTTGCGACCCACCCAGCGGGCGTAGGGCGTCGCCGACGAGAGCCAGCGCAGCGTGTCGTCCTGCTGCGTGCCGCCGCTGACGTCGCCGATCTTGTAGAGCTTGTCCATGTCGGTCCACCAGGTGCCGTAGTACGGCGCGTTGGTGAGCTGGCCGTTGACCCACTGCGGACGCGAGTAGAAGTCGGTCCAGTTCGACACGGCGAGCCAGTAGGTGTCACCGCGAGGGATCGGCCGGTACAGGAAGCCGGGGGTCGACCGGAAGAACAGCCCGTAGGCCACGTCCCGGGCCAGTCGCGGCATCATCCGGCAGGGGGTGGTGTTGTTGTAGGGCAGGTCCATGCCCGCCACCGGCGTCCCGTCGGTGGCGCAGCTGTCGCCCTGCTGCTTCCACAGCGGGTCGGAAGCGTACTGCCACACCGGCGGGTCACCGTGGGGGTAGTCGCTCGACATGCCGAGCCCCCGACCGGCCCAGGTGGCCGCCTCGAAGTCGTTGGGAGCGGCGCCGAGGTCGACGAAGTGGAACCGGTAGCGACCGCCCCAGGTCCGGGCGTAGTCGATGCCGTCCCAGTCACCGGTGTCCGGGTCGGTGATCCGCCACGAGCCACCGTCCTCGACCCGCTTCGGGATGATCGCCCCGTCGACGACCTTGTCGGTGCCGTAGGTGTGGTACGCGTTCGGGCGGAAGTAGTCCTTGGCATAGGCGGGTGTGAACGTGTCGAGGAAGAAGAACGACGAGCCCTGGTTGGGGCCCTGGGGCATCCGGTCGAGGTTCAGGCCGTTCTTGTCGTAGTAGGGGTCGTGGTACGCGCCCTTGTCCGGGTTCACGACCGAGGGGTCGGCGCAGGCGCCCGTCTCGACGTTGGTGAAGGCGCACGACCACTTGGTGTCGTACCGGCTCTGGAAGATCCAGTCCTCGACGGCGTAGGCGTCGACCAGGTCCGTCTTGGCCGGGTCGGTGACCTTGTATGCCGGGTCGCCGCCCTTCGCGGTCACCCGGTGCGCGCCGAACGCGGCGTCGTACTTCACCTGGTTCGCGGTCCGGGTGCTGGCAGCACCCGCGTGGTAGGTCTGGGCCTGGGCGGTCGCGTTCTCGGCGACCTGGTACAGGGCCTTGGCGTACTCGTCCGAGGCCGCCAGGACGTTGATCTTGTAGTTGTAGGTGATGCCCTGGAAGTAGGGGGTGCCCTCGAAGTGGTCCTTGTTCCAGTTCAGCAGGCCGGCTGCGACCTGGGTCGTCTCCCCCGACGCGGACGTCTTGGTGGACACCGTCGGGCGGTACTTCGCCGGCGTCCACTGCTTCAGCTCGGCCGCCTCTGCCGCGGTCGGTCGCCGCCCGACGAAGACGACGTTGAGCGGGTAGTCGACGACCAGCTCGTCCTCGACGGCCTTGCGGGTCTCGGGGTACTTCATGCCGGTCGGCAGGGCGGTCGCGCTGAGCGTGGCCGTGCCCGTGTAGGAGGAACCTGCCGTGGCGTAGGGCACGACCCGGACCGTGTAGGACCCGGGAGCCAGGGCGCCCAGGTCGACCGACTCGCTCGTCGTGCTCCCGGCGGCGCTCGACCCGATCTGGCGCCCGGAGGCGTCGTCGACGTAGAGGTCGAAATCGTCGGAGGTCGAGCCCCAGCTGATCGCGACCTCGACACCCCCCTCGTGCGTCTCCCAGTGGTCGGCCGGGATGCGGAGGTCCACCGTGTGCGAGTCGCACGTGGTGGCCGTGCAGGACTCGGGAGCCAGCACCGCACCGCTGTAGGGGCCACCGGTCCAGGTGACCCGGCTCGTGTCGCCACTCGTGGGCGGCTCGAGGGTGGTGTTTCCCGGTGTCGACGCCGAGGCCGACCCGGTCGCGGCCAACGCGGCGACCACCAGTGCGGCGGTCGAGAGGGCCACGGCCCTCGAGGTCATGGAACGCATGGGCATCCTTCAGTGACGTGGCCCGCCGGGGTGTGCGCGCCAGGGAACCAGCAAACGCCTCCGCCATGCCTGCGCGGACCTGTCAAAACTACCTATATTCTCGTCACATGCCCGCTCAGACCCCTCTCGCGTCCCGCCGGCAGGCGCCACCGGCGACGCGACGTCGGGTCTCGTCCCGGTCCGCGCTCGCGTCGTTCGCCCACACCGTCTCACCGCGTCTGCGGCCGGTGCTGCGCGAGGCGGAGGCCATGGGGCTGCGCGGCGACACCCGCCCCGCACTCGACCTGCTCATCGAGACCGCGGCGGCGCTCCCCTCAGGAGCCCGGGACGACGACCGGGTCGCCATCGGCGAGCTCGCCGTGGTGGTCAGCGCCTGGGGCAGCGAGCTCATCGACGCGCACCCCTTCCTGGAGTCGCTGGCCACCCAGGTGAGCTCCCCGGGTGCTCGTGGGGCGCTGCTGTTCACCCGCGGCCGTGCCGGCACCGCCGCCGAGACCCCCGAGATCCTGCAGCGAGCCCTGTCCGAGTTCCGCCTCGCAGGGGACATCCGCGGACAGGCCGTCACGCTGGGTGAGCTGTGCTGGCCCCGCGAGGACGGGCTGAGCGGCGACTACCGCGTCACCGTGGGGAGGGAGGGCCTCGCGCTCGCCCGCCGGACCAAGGACCCCTGGGCCATCGCCTTCTGCGCCGGGCGGCTGGCCGGCTGCGAGACCTATCTCGACCGACCGGAGGCCCTCGAGCACTGGCGGGATGCGGCCGAGGTCCTCCCCTCGAGTCCTGATGCGGTGACCGCCGAGATCGCCAGCCTCAACCAGTTCAACTGGGCCCACACGGCATACGGCCACGGGAACTACGCGCTCGCAGGGCGGGTGGCGCGCGAGGGCAAGCTGCTGGCCCACGGCAGCACGTGGGCGCGCAAGTTCGCTGCGGTCGAGGCGCTCGTGCAGTGGCGCACCGGTGACCTGGACGCGGCCGCGGCCTCCGCGAGGGCAGCTCGGGCAGGACGTCCGCAGATGGCCACGGGGATGGCGGGCATCGTCCTGGGCGCGGTCGCCCTCGAGCGCGAGGGCCGCCCGGACCCGAAGATCCTCGACGACTCGCTCGGACACATCGAGTTCGACGAGCAGATGCTCTGGCTGGCCCTGGCCGTCCGCGCCACGCACCGGGTTGCGCGCCAGGAGCCCTTCCCCCTGCGCGACCTCCCGCAGGCGCTGAGCACGGCAGCAGGCATGGAGGTCCGTTTCGGGTGGGAGGACCTCGTGCTCGTCATGGCGCACGAGGACCCAGAGCAGGCCCGTGAGGTCCTGGAGTCGATGGCGTCGTTGTGGCCGGTCAATCCCCGCGGCATCGCCGTCAGGCTCGCCGTCGAAGGGCTGGTGCGAGGCGTCGACGGGCATGCCGTGCTGCTGGAGGCGGCGGAGCGCTTCCGGGCGCTGCCGGAGCCCCTCACCGCCGGCCGGCTCCTGCATGCCGCTGCGGGCGTGGCCCCGGACGCGAGCACCGGCAACCTCCTCAGGCGGCAGGCGATCGAGCTGTTCCAGACCCACGCGGCGGACAGGTCGTTGGCCGGGGTGCTCCGCGACCGGCGGCTGCACCGCGGGCAGGACCTCCCAGCCGTCCCGGCGAGCCAGCGGCTCGTGGCCACGGCGGGACTCACGACGCGGGAGCGTGAGGTCGCGACGCTCGCCGCGCAGGGCTACACGGCGCAGGAGATCGCCGACCAGCTGCACATCTCGATCGGCACGGCCCGCAACCACGTCCTGCGGGTGCGTGAGAAGTTCGGCGGTGTCCCCAAGCGCAAGCTCGCGCAGATGCTGGCCGAGGGCGCCTGACCGGGCCATGTCTAGGCTGGGGTCATGACGACACCAGGGACCGGAGACGACCAGGCCGCCGAGCTCCAGGAGGCGCGCGTCGAGTCACTGCAAGCCGTGGTCGACCGCGTGCTGTCGTGGCAGGAGAGCGCCCCCGAGGGCACCGTTCGGGAGGAGCTCGACAAGGCACTGGACGAGGTCGGCCTCGATCTCGACGACGCGACGCGGGAGCGCATCGTCGAGCACGTCCACGAGGGCGCCGAGCACACCGACGTCCGCCGCTTCCTCTCCTGAGGAGACGGCGGACGCCGGATTTCGCGGTCAGGGCTGCGGCCGCGCGGTGCCCTTGAGCGAGTACACCCGCACGTAGTCGAACTCGGCCGTGATGGGTGTGGTCACCTGGTTGGTGGCTCCCATGGACACCAGCCCGATGAGGGCGTCCTCGCCCAGGCTGTGGGTCCACGTGCCGCCACGCACCCACGTCACACCGTCCTGGCTCGTGTATGCCGTGTAGCGCTCGGTGTCGCCGCCCGCGGCCGCCTGCTCGGCGCCGGTGAGCCGCTCCACCACGATCCGCAGGTAGGTCCAGTCGTCACCGGGCGGACCGACGACGGTGTTGCCGTAGCGGTTCTGCCCCGGACTCACCTCGGAGAGCTCCTTGGC
This sequence comes from Knoellia terrae, assembly GCF_048606435.1. Taxonomy (NCBI): domain Bacteria; kingdom Bacillati; phylum Actinomycetota; class Actinomycetes; order Micrococcales; family Intrasporangiaceae; genus Knoellia; species Knoellia terrae. The sequence goes on from NZ_JBMBWH010000003.1 coordinate 254,798, forward strand.
GAACTCCGTCTGCCGCGTCTCCCAGATCGAGGCGCTCGTCAGCTTGATGAAGTCGTCGTCGTCCTCGTAGATGACCAGCCCTGCCTGGGCGTAGTTGAAGCAGCAGCCCTCGTCGGGCAGGCCCTCGAGGCGCACCTTGGTCTCGACGACGTAGTCGCCCGAGGGGGCATCCCGGACGAGCACCGAGGCCGTGTTGCTGTCGACGAAGAGGTCCGTGTGCTCCACCTCGTAGCGCAGCACCCCTCCCGCGACGCTCACGTCGCCCTGCTCGGCGGGATCTGCCCAGGACCAGCTCGTGTCGAGGGTGCTGCCCGAGAACTCGTCGCGGTCGAGAAGCTGGTTGACCGTGTCGGGCTTGACGAGCGTCGGCCGGTAGCGCGTGCGCTCCCCCGGTTGGGCGGCCGGTGCCGGCATCTTCGTGTCGGACGCCATGTAGCCGCCATTGACGACGGGCCATCCGTTGACCCAGTCCACCGGGTCGAGGAGTGCGGGCCGCTTGGTGAAGCCGGGGGCGAAGTCGTAGAACGGGTCCTCCTGGTCGACCGCGTGGTAGACGGTCCACCACTGGCCACCCTCGTCGACGAAGACCGAGTTGTGTCCGGTCCCGATCCACCGGTTGCCGTTCATCGTGAGGAACGGCGTGCCGCCGACGTTGGCGTCGAGGAAGGAGTTGCCCTCCTTGTCGACGAACGGCCCGAAGGGGCTCTCCGAGCGCCCGACGAAGACGCTGTAGCCCGTGAGGGCTCCGTTGCAGCAGTTCGTCGCGGAGGCGAAGAGGTAGTAGTAGCCCTCCTCCTCGTTGTAGACGACGTTGGCGCCCTCATACCGGTTGCCGATGGTGATGCGAGGGTCGTCCGCCGTGGTCTCGGTCTCCGCCGTCACGCCGGTCTCGGTGAAGTCGACCTGGGTGGCGAAGATCCCGCCGTAGTAGGAGCCGTAGTAGAGGATCCCCTCGTCGGTGACGGTGTCACCGAGCACGTCGGGGTCGAAGGTCCAGAAGTAGGCACACGGGTCACCACTGGTGGTGTCCTTGCGCGGCTGGATGACCGGCTCATCACTCCACACCCAGGGACCGGTCGGGCTGTCCGCGACCGCCACGCCGATGGCACTGTCACCACGGCAGGTGTCCGAGCCCCCGCCCGCGGCGGTCGTCTCGGTGACGGTGGTGAAGAGGTAGTACTGGTCGGTCGCACTGGAGTAGACGACGTCCGGCGCCCAGAAGGCGGCACTCGGGTCGATCCAGTCCGGCAGGTCGGAGTTCTCGAGCGGGAACGCGTCACCGACGTAGGTCCAGTTGACCAGGTCCGTGGACACGTTCATCGGGATCCGGTGGAAGATCGGGTCGCCCTCGGCGTCGACGTCCTCGTCGTTGAGCGGGTCGGTCGTGCAGTACATGTACCAGACCTGCTCCCCGTTGATCGTCTCGCCGTCCTGGCCCTGGAGGATCATCGGGTCGGCGCAGCTGTCGACCGTGCCGTCACCCGGGATCTGCGGTGCCAGCGGGTTCTCGTAGCTGGTTGTGACCGGCTTCGCCTTGGTGGGAGCCAGGCTGGGGGCGCCCGCGGCCGACGTGGCTGTCGGGCCGACGAGCAGCAGGCTGAAGGCCGCGAGCGTCGGCGCCAGCAGCGCCCACGGCTTCCGTCGACCATGCCTTGATGGGGTGATCTGTCCGGTCGTTGGTGCGTTCCTTCTCATGGACGTGTCCTTCACCGTTGGTCGTGTCGGGGGGATCGTGTCGGTGGCTCGGCTGACACCGAGATGTGCTGGTCCTCGATGCGGAGCGTCAGCCGGTGGGGGCGACGTCGTTCGAGGGTCGGGTCCCAGGCGTGCAGGAACAGGTGCCGCGAGCCGTCCTCGTCGACCAGCACGCTGCAGTGGCCGGGCCCGATGAGGCCGGTGCCCGCGCTCGTGACGAGAGGGCCCTGCTCGGGGTCCTCGTGCCACGGGCCGCCAGGAGAGTCGGCCGTGGCCACCGCGACGCCGTAGCCGGGCGTCTGCCAGTTGCCGCCGGAGTACAGCAGGGCGCAGCCACCCGCGCCGTCGTCCAGCACGGAGGGCCCCTCGAGGGTGTGCCAGTCGTGGATCCCGCCGTACATCTCGCGGTCCGCCTCGTAGCGCTGCCACTCCGCGCTGGCCCGCAGGATGATGGTGGGGTCGCCCTCGAGGCGGGTCATGTCGAGCAGTCGTTGCACCGCGAGGACGGTGCCGGGGCGGTCCCCCTCGACGAGGTCGGTCGCGTAGAACAGCCACCACGACCCGTCACGGTGGCGGAAGGGTGAGGGGTCGATCGCGAACGGCACGTCCGGGGTGAGGACCAGCCCGAGGTCCTCGAAGGGACCGGTGGCGCTTGTCGCACTCGCAACCCGGAGCCGGTGGTCCTTGTCGCCGATGCCGCTCGAGTAGTACATCCAGTAGCGGCCGTCGGCGAAGGCCACCTCCGGTGCCCAGTACTCCGTCCCGGGCATCCGCTCCTCGCCGACGACCAGGGCCCCGCCGGCGTCCTCCCACGTCTCGAGATCCTCGCTGACGAGCATCTGGAACGCGCGACCCCCGGGGAGGGACAGCGGGGTCGTGCCGTACATGACGTAGCCCCCGTCCTGGGCGCGGAGCACGAACGGGTCGGCGCAGTAGCCGTCCCACAGCGGTGGCAGTGGGCGTGGCGCCTCGGCCGTGCCGTCCGAGGCGGACGGCACGGCCGAGGTCGCGGTCTCGTCGGGAATGGTCCTCAGCCCTTGACGCCACCGCGGGCGATGCCCTCGATGACGAACCGCTGGCTGATGAGGAACAGGAGGAGCACCGGGATGCTGGCGATCGCTCCGCCGGCGAGGATCGTGGCGTAGTCCGTCGTGTAGGCGCTCTGCAGCGTCGACAGGCCCGGTTGGATGGTGAGCCGTTCCGGGCTGAACAGGACGTACAGCGGCCACAGGAAGTCGTTCCAGTTGGCGAGGAACGTCAGCAGGGCAAGGGTCGCCAGCGCCGGGCGCGACAGGGGGACGATGATGGTGAGGAAGGTCTTGAAACGACTGGCGCCGTCGAGCATCGCAGCCTCCTCGAGCTCGATCGGCAGGCCCATGAAGAACTGCCTCAGGAAGAACACCCCGAACGCCCCGGCCGCCCCCGGCACGATCACTGCCGAGAGGCTGTCGAGCCACCCCAGCTTGGACACGATGACGTAGTTGGGGATGAGCAGCGAGATGGGCGGGACGAACAGGGTCGCCAGCACCAGCCCGGTGAGGATCTTCTTTCCGGGAAAGGACAGCCGGGCGAGCGCGTACGCCGCCATCGTGGCCACGACGAGCACGAGCAGGGTCTGCCCCGTCGCGGCGAGCATCGAGTTGAGGAACCATGTGCCGACCGGGGTCTGGGGTGCATCGAGGATCTTCTGGTAGCCCTCGGTGCTCACCTCGCCCGGGATGAAGTTCAGCTCGGCCCGTGACACCTCGGCCGTGGACTTGAGCGACGTGGTGGCCATCCACAGCATCGGTGCGAGGAAGAGCAGAGCGAGCAGGCCGACGAAGACGACTCGCCATGGTGAGCGCGACCGACCCTCGCCCTCGCCCTCGTCCGGCCGCTCCGGGTTCGGCTCCTCGGTCGCGTCCACGTCCGCGTCGGCGATGTGCGTGCTCATGCCTTCGACTCCTTCGGTGTGCGCTCACGCATGAACGAGAGGCTCAGCACGCTGATGAGGAGAAGCGCGAGGGTGAGGATCGTGCTCATCGCCGAGGCGGCGCCCATGTTGAACTGGCGCAGACCCTCCTCACCGATCTGCATGATGACCGTGCGGGTCTCCTCGCCAGGCTGTCCCTGGGTGATGAGGTAGGACTGCCCGAAGACGTTGGCCGAGGCGAGGATCGTGATCGTGAGCACGAAGATCGTCACCGGACGCAGCCCGGGAAGCGTGACGTGCCTGAACCGCTGCCAGGCGCTGGCACCGTCGAGCTCGGCAGCCTCGTAGAGGTCGGGAGAGATCTCCTGCAGGCCCGCGAGGAAGATCACCATGTTGTAGCCGGCGGTCCACCAGATCGTCGGCACGACCAGGGCCAGCCACACCCACGGGGTCGCGGTGGTGAACGGGATCCGGTCCATGCCGAGCTGGTCGAGGTAGTAGTTGATGACCCCGACGTTCGGGTCCAGCAGGTAGCGCCAGAGCAGGCCGATGACGGCCACACCCAGGACGTAGGGCGCGAAGAAGATCGCGCGCACCGCGTTGCGGCCCCAGAACTTCTTGTTGAGGGCGACGGCCAGGGCCAGCGGCAGCACCATGAGCAGGGGCACGCTCAGCAGGGTGAAGATCCCGGTGGCGCGCATCGAGTTCCAGAACGGTCCCGACGTCGTCGACCCTCCCGTGAAGAGGTCGGCGTAGTTCTTGAGCCCCACGAAGGGCTTCCCGGGCAGGAGGAAGTCCCACTGGTGCAGGCTGATCCACAGGCCGTAGAGGATCGGCCCGAGGACGAACGTGGCGAACAGGACGAGGTAGGGCCCGAGGAACAGCAGGGCCGTCCCGAGCCCCGCACGCATGACGGCCGGATCGGCGTTGGGAGCCTTCCCCTTGCCGCCTGCCTTCTCCTGTGGTGGCGCCTGAGCGGCAACGGGCGCGAGGGCGCTCACGCTCAGCCCTGGTACTTGGACCGGTCGGCTTCAAGCAACGAGTCGGCCTTCTTGGCTGCCTCGTCGAGTGCGGCCTTGGGCTCCTTCTTCCCGAGGATGACCTCGTTGACCGCTGCCTCGTAGGTCGGGGCGACGACACCGCCGATGCCCGGCACCGACGGCGGGAACTGCACGTCGGGCAGCTGCTCCGCGAGGGTCGACTGCACCTTGAGCTCCTTGAACTCGGCCGAGTCGCGCACGCTCGCGCGGGCCGGGATCTGTCCCGACTTGGCCCACTCGAGGGACTTCCCGGAGATGTAGGAGATGAAGGCACGTGAGGCGGCCAGCTTGTTCTGGTCCTTGGCCGACTGGCTGGTGACGACGAAGTTGTGCGAGCTGGCCCACACCGCCGGCTTGTCGCCGATGGTCGGGAACTTGGCGGCCTCCCACTCGAGTCCCTTGACCTTGGCCCACTCGTTCATCATCCAGATGCCGTCGAAGGTGAGCGCATTGCGCTGCTGCCGGAAGGCGACCGCCTGGGCGTCGTTGGAGACGTTCTTGGGGCTGGAGCCGTTCTCGATGAACGTGCGCATCCACTCGAGCGACTCGACACCGGCGTCCGAGTTGAACGTCGCCTTGGCACCGTCCTCGTCGAAGATGCTGCCGCCGAACTGGGCGATGAGCGAGGTGAAGATGAGGTGCGCCGGCCAGGTGGCGGTGACCCAGAACGGGGTGGCGACGCCGGCCTTGCCCTTGAGCTCCGTGACGGCGGCCTCGAAGCCGGCCCGGTCGGTCGGGATCTCGGTGATCCCTGCCTTGGTCATCAGGGACTTGTTGACGTAGAACCCCAGCGGGTGGATGTCGAGCGGGATGCCGTAGCGCTGGTCCTTGTACTCGCCCGCGTTCCAGACCACGGGGGCGAAGTCGTCCTCCTCGAGCTTCAGTCCCGTCGCGATCTCGTCGAGCGGGACGATGACCCGGCGTGCGGCGTTGGTGGCGAGCTGGTCGATGTGCATGCAGGCGACGTCGGGGCCGGCGCCGGAGGCCACCGCGGTGGGGACCTTCGCGTAGAAGTCGGCCCACTGGAGGGTGTTCATCGAGACGGTGACGTTGGGGTTCGCCGTGTTGAACTCGTCCACCATCTTCTTCATGAACGGGCCGTCACCGCCGGTGAAGCCGTTCCAGAAGGCCAGGGCGACCTTGGGTCCCTCGTACTTGTCGCCCTCGCCGAAGGAGCCGCTCGAGGGCGCTGCCCCCGGTGGGGTGCTGCTTCCCCCGGAGCAGGCGGAGAGCGCGGCGCTGGCACCGAGCGCTCCGATGGAGGTGAGCAGGAGACGACGGGAGAGGTCGGATGACGAGGCGGAGGGTGACATGGGGATGACTCCTTGTTCGGCCGCGCCTGGGGTGCGCAGAGACTGGGAGCCGACCGGGAGGACGTCGGCCCACCTCCGTTCTATACCCACGCGTGTGAGGTTGACCACATTGGCCTCGACCTCTTTGGTGACGCTCCGATAACGGTCGGACCTGCGGAAAGGGGCCGGGGGCGCCGCTGCATGAGCTGCGCCTACCGTTCTGGCGTGCCCGTGACGATCCGCGAACGCCGTCCCGACGACCTCCCGGTCCTCGTCGACCTGCTCGCCGCGCAGCAGCCGTCGACCTCGTACCCGCAGCGGTGGCCTCTCCCCTTCCCGCCCGAGGAGTTCCTCGTCCGGCCCGGCGAGGTCGCCGCGTGGGTGGCCGTCGAGGACGAGGCGGTCCTCGGTCATGTCTCCGTCACCGAGCTCATCGGCGGCCGGATGGCCGGGGAGTGGGAACGCGCCACCGGTCTGTCTGCCCAAGGGCTCGGTGAGGTGTCCGTCCTCTTCGTGGCGGACGGCCGCGGTGGCTCCGGGATCGGCAGCGTCCTGCTCGACACCGCAGTGGCCGAGATCCGTCGCCGTGGCCTCACCCCCATGCTCGACGTCGTGGGCGAGGACACCGGCGCGGGCCACTTCTACCGCCGGCGCGGCTGGAGGACGGTCGGCACCGCGCGCCCGCCCTGGCTGCCCGACCACCGACCCGACCTCGCCTTCATGCTCCTCGAGGATGAGAGGGTCGACGCATGAGCGACACCGCCGTCACGACCCTCGCCCAGCGTGCACGCGCCCTGGACGTCGAGCACTCCACCACCGACCGCCGGGGCGCCTTCGAGCTGCCCGAAGGCGTCGTCTACCTCGACGGCAACTCGTTGGGCGCCCTCTCGACAGCGGCCCGCGTGGCCACCGCCGACGCGGTCTCCCGCCAGTGGGGCCAGCAGCTCATCCGCGCCTGGAACGAGTCGGCCTGGTGGTCGGCCCCCGAGCGGGTCGGCGACCGGATCGCCGAGCTGGTGGGCGCACCGGTCGGGACGGTCGTCGTCGGTGACTCGACGACGGTCAGTCTCTACAAGGCGGTGCACGCCGCCGCACGACTCCGCCCGGACCGCCGCGTCGTCCTCACCGACCCCGACTCCTTCCCCACCGACGTCCACGTCACGCGCGGAGTCTGCGAGCAGCTCGGTCTCACCCTCGAGCTGCTCTCCCCCACCGAGGCGGTCGCGCGACTCCGTGGCTCCGACGACGTCGTGCTCGCGTCCTACTCCCAGGTCGACTACCGGACCGGCGAGCTGTGGGACCTCGCGGCCCTCACCACGGCCCTCCACGACGCCGGCGCCCTGGCCTGCTGGGACCTCTGCCACTCGGCAGGCGTCGTCGACGTCGCGCTCACGGCGGGTGGCGCCGACTTCGCCGTCGGCTGCGGCTACAAGTACCTCAGTGGTGGACCGGGCGCGCCGGCCTTTCTCTTCGTCGCACCCGAGCACCTCGACGCCTTCGTCAACCCGATCCTCGGGTGGAACGGCCATGCGACCCCCTTCGCGATGTCTCCGGACCACACCCCCGCCGACGGCATCACCCGGGCCCGGGTGGGGACGCCGCCCGTGCTCGGGATCGCCGCACTGGAAGGCGCGCTCACGGCATACGACGGTCTGGACGTCGCGGACGTGCGCCGTCGGTCGCTGTCGCTGACCGCGTTCTTCGTCGAGGCGCTCGACGCCCTCGGCGTCGAGCTCCCCGTCGCCACCCCGCGTGAGGACGCGCGGCGAGGCTCGCAGGTGAGCCTGCGCCACCCCGAGGCGTATGCCGTCGTGCAGGCCCTGATCGCCCGCGGGGTCATCGGGGACTTCCGTGAGCCGAACATCGTGCGGCTGGGATTCGCGCCGCTCTACCTCTCGCACGAGGACGCCCTCGCGGCCGCGGTGCACCTGCGCGACGTCCTCGACGGCCGGGAGTTCGAGCGACCCGAGCACCTGTCTCGCGCCGCCGTGACCTGAGCCGGGTGACAATGAGGGCATGACGACGTCCGCCGAGCAGCGCTGATGGGCCGGGTCAGCTCGCGCCACAAGGTCGTCCGCATCGACCTCGACTCCGGGGTGACGCGGGCGATCGACACCGTCGCCGGCGAGGAGCCGCTCGAGATCAGGGTGGGCGGCGAGACCTTCACCGTCACGATGCGCACGCCCGGCCACGACGTGGACCTCGCGCACGGGCTCCTCCGGGCCGAGGGACTGATCGCCGCTCGCGACGACGTCCGCTCCGCGCGCTTCTGCTCCGACCTGGACAGCCTCAACGTGCTCGACGTCCAGGTCACCGGGGCCAGGTCCGGCGAGGCGGTGACGTCGACCCGCCACCTCGCGTCACTCGGCGGGTGCGGGCTGTGCGGGACCACCGCGGTCGAGGCGGTCGAGGCGGTGACCGGCGCACGCCCTCCCGAGGTGCAGTGGGAGGCCGAGCAGGTCGCGTCGGCCCTCGACGAGCTGCGGGGCCGGCAGCAGCTGTTCGGCGCCACCGGCGGTGTCCACGGTGCCGGCCTGGTGCCGGTGGGCGCGGACCGGCTCACCCTCGTGCGCGAGGACATCGGGCGGCACAACGCCGTCGACAAGGTGCTCGGAGGCGCCCTCGTGCTCGACATCGACACGTCGGGCGCGTTGCTCGTCGTGTCGAGCCGGGCCAGCTTCGAGATCGTTCAGAAGGCCGCGGTGTCGGAGGTTGCCGTGCTGGCCTGCGTCTCCGCGCCGTCGTCGCTGGCGATCGAGGCCGCCGACCGGCTCGGCGTGACGCTGGTCGGGTTCGCGCGCGGCCGACGGATGAGCGTCTACACGCACGCCCACCGCATCCCGCACTGACGTCGCGAGGTCGCACCGTCGGCACCGAGCCCGGCGAGCGGCGCACCGAGGTGGGCTCCGCCGCTGGACCGGATGCGCGCCGCCCGTGGTCCGAGCGGCGCCGGCGTCACCAGCCGCGCTCGGCCAGCCGGTGCGGCTCGGGGATCTCGTCGACGTTGATGCCGACCATCGCCTCGCCGAGGCCGCGGGACACCTTGGCGATGACGTCGGGGTCGTCGTGGAAGGTCGTCGCCTTGACGATGGCCTCGGCCCGCTCGGCGGGGTTGCCCGACTTGAAGATGCCGGAGCCGACGAAGACGCCCTCGGCCCCGAGCTGCATCATCATGGCGGCGTCGGCGGGCGTGGCGATACCGCCCGCGGTGAAGAGCACGACGGGCAGCTTGCCGGCCTTCGCGACCTCCTTGACGAGGTCGAAGGGTGCCTGGAGCTCCTTGGCGGCGACATAGAGCTCGTCCTCGGCCATGCCCTGGAGGCGTCGGATCTCGCCGCCGATCTTGCGCATGTGCATCGTCGCGTTGGACACGTCGCCGGTGCCGGCCTCGCCCTTGGAGCGGATCATGGCCGCGCCCTCGGTGATGCGGCGCAGGGCCTCACCGAGGTGGGTGGCGCCGCAGACGAAGGGCACGGTGAAGTTCCACTTGTCGATGTGGTTGGCGTAGTCGGCGGGGGTGAGCACCTCGGACTCGTCGATGTAGTCGACGCCGAGGGACTGGAGCACCTGCGCCTCGACGAAGTGGCCGATGCGGGCCTTGGCCATGACCGGGATCGAGACGGCCTCGATGATGCCGTCGATCATGTCGGGATCGGACATGCGGGAGACTCCGCCCTGGGCGCGGATGTCGGCCGGCACGCGCTCGAGCGCCATGACGGCGACCGCGCCGGCGTCCTCGGCGATCTTGGCCTGCTCGACGTTGACGACGTCCATGATGACGCCGCCCTTGAGCATCTCGGCCATGCCGCGCTTGACCCGGGTGGTGCCGGTGTGGGAAGTGGTCGTGGAGGCTGCCGCGGTGGGGCTGGAGTCGCTCATGCGGGCCAGTGTAGATCCGTCTCAGTCGACCACTGCAGGGGGCAAGTCGTCGTCGAAGTCGACCCGCTGCGGGAGGGCCGCGTGACCGGCGAGGCGGAACAGCCGCACCACCCACTTGGCTCTGACCCTGCGGACCTCGCGCACCGCGTCGTTGTGGAACCGGCGGGCGAGCTGCACCCGCAGGGCGCTGGCCTCGACCCGCGACAGCGCGCCCGCCCCGGGCCCGTCGGCGTCGGCGCGGAGGGCGGCCACGGTGTCTTCCTGGAGGACGGCGCGCAGGGCCTCGGTGAGGTTGGTCTCGGTGTCCTCACGTCCCGCGAACGTCTGCCCGTCGAGCGGGTCGTGGCTCAGTGGGTGGTGCGTGTGGCGCTCGAGCGCCTCGCTCGCGGCGTCGGCGAGGAGCAGCGACGCGGCAGGGTCGAGCGCGCCGCTCGTCGCGAGCTCCAGGGTGGCCTCGGCCCGCCGGACCAGCTGCGCGTCGAGCGCGGACACGGCTCCCTCGACCTTGGCGTGGAGGCGGTCGAGCCGGGACGCGGAGTAGGACAGGTACCACGCGACGGCGAGCAGCACGAGGGCCACCGTCGTCGAGACCTGCAGGACGTCCATCAGACCTCACCTCTCTGCGGCCAGCGCAGCCGCCCGAGCAGGCCGGCGCGCACGGCCGACTCGACGGGAGCGCTGTCCGCGCCCTCGATCACGGTCTCGTAGACCGCCATGACGCGTTCGGCCACGACGCCCCAGTCGAAGGAGCGGGCGCGTCGCAGCCCGAGGTCGCGCAGCCGGCGCCGCTCGTCGGGGTCCCCGACCAGCTCGATGACGGCGCGCGCCAGGGCGGCGCTGTCCCCCACGGGGAAGGTCCGACCCGCCGGCCCGTCCCCGAGGACGGCCGTGAACGCCTCGAGGTCGCTGGCGAGCACCGGCGCACCCGACGCCATGGCCTCGACGAGCACGATGCCGAAGCTCTCGCCGCCGGTGTGCGGGGCGACGTAGAGGTCGGCCGACCGCAGCAGGGCCACCTTGTCGTCCTCCGAGACCGCTCCGAGGAACTCCGTCGCAGCGCGTACCCGCGGGTCGAGCCGCTCGGCGATCTCGTCGACGTCGCCCGGCCCGGCGACGACCAGCCGGGCGCCCGGGAGCGCCTCGAGGACGGCCGGCATCGCGGCGGTGAGCACGTCGAGGCCCTTGCGGGGCTCGTCGATCCGGCCGAGGAAGGCCAGCGTCGGACGCTCCGCCGTCCCGGACCAGCGGGTCACGGCGCCGTCGGGCGCGAACCGCTGCGTGTGCACGCCGTTGGGGATGATGTAGGCGTCCCCGCCGAGATGCCGACGCACGGTCTGGCGAGCCTCCTCCGACACGGCGATGCGCGCCCGGATCTTCTCGGTCGAGGGTCGCAGCAGGGGGTTCGCCGCGTGCATCGCGCGGGAGCGCAGGTTCGACGTGTGGAAGGTGGCGACCACGGGCTCGGACGACGCCCAGAGCGCCATGACCGAGGCGCTGGGCGTGATCGGCTCGTGGAGGTGCAGGACGTCGAAGTCCCCCTCCTCCAGCCAGCGGCTGACCCGCGACGACGTCACCGGCCCGAAGGTCAGCCGGGCCACGGACCCGTTGTAGCGGACCGGGACCGCACGACCGCAGGATGTGACGTATGCCGGCAGGTCCGCTCCCGCGTCGTCCACCGGTGCGAGGACCGCCACGTCGTGGCCCTGGCGCGTGAAGAACTCGGCGAGGTCACGGACGTGGAACTGGACGCCTCCGGGGACGTCGAACGCGTAGGGGCAGACGAGGCCGATCCTCATGCGCGACCGGCCCGGGCGAGTCGGTCGGGGTCGAGGTCCTTGGTGAAGACCGGCTGCAGCATGTGCCAGTCGGCCGTGGAGCCGCGCACGGTCTGCCCCAGCGCGTCGGCGCAGGTCTGGGTCATCGCGGTGACCTTCTCGCGCGTCGTCCCCGAGGTGGGGACGGGCACCGGGTCGTGGAAGGTGATGACGATCCCCCAGCGTCGGCCGGTGCGCTCGTGCCGGATCGACACGGGGAAGAGCGGGCGCCGCTCGGCCAGGGCCAGGGCCGCGGGTCCGGCGGCCATCCGCGCCGGCTCCCCGCAGAAGCTCACCTCGACGCCGTCGCGCGACAGGTCGCGGTCGGACAGGAGCGGGATGAGACCGCGGCGCCGGGCCGCCTGCCGGAGCAGCGGGAACGGCGGGTCACCCCCGGTGAGCGGGTGGATCGTCATGCCGAGCCCGGTGCGGAACCCGAGGAACTCCTCGAAGACCTCCTCGGGCTCGAGCCGCTCGGCGACCGTCGTGACCGGCCCCAGATGGACGGCACACCAGGCTCCGGCGAGGTCCCAGTTGCCCAGGTGGCCGAGGAAGCACACGAGCGAGCCGTCCCCGGCGAGGACCTCCCGGACCGGGCCGTCGCCCTCGACCCGCACCCTCGCGGCCAGCTCGTCAGGGGAGAGCACCGGCAGCCGGAAGGCCTCGCAGTAGTAGCGCATGTAGGCCCGCATCCCGTCGCGCACGAGCTCGTCGAGGGCCGCGTCGTCGAGCTCGGGCCGCACCGTGGCGTAGTTGGAGCGCATCCGCGCTCCGCCGCCGCGGGCGACGGTGAGGTCCGCGATCCGGTCGAAGAGGACGTGGGCCACACGCTCCGGCATACGACGGATGAGGGACCAGCCGACCCGGAAGCCGGCCACGGTCACGGCGTCGGTCGCCCGGGAGACCACGCCTTCGGCACGCGCGCTCACGCGACGTCGAGGGCCTGACGGCGGACCTCGAGCATCCGCTGGACCACGGTCACCAGGCTCGCCAGGGCGAGCAGCGCGAGCACGACCGTGAGGAAGACCTCGGGGAGGAACAGGCCGACGAGGCCCGTCGTCACGAGGACGGCGACGAGGCGCTCGGCACGCTCGGCAATGCCGACGTCGGCGGTCATGCCCAAGCCCTCGGCCCGGGCCTTGGCGTAGGACACGACCATGCCGAAGATGAGGCAGGCCAGCGCCAGGGCGGCCATGAGGCCCGGCCGGACCTCGAGCGCCCCGCCCGGCCGCACGCTGCGGCCCCCGGCGTAGAACAGCACGAGCCCGCCGAAGATCGAGGCGTCGGCGACGCGGTCGAGGGTCGAGTCGAGGTAGGCGCCCCAGGTGCTCGACCGCCCCGAGCGGCGGGCCATGATCCCGTCGACCGTGTCGGAGAACACGAAGGCCGTGATGACGAGCGTGCCGACGAGGAACTCACCGCGGGGGTAGAAGAGCAGCGCTCCCAGGCTCACCCCGAGGGTCCCGACGACCGTCACGACGTCAGGGCTGACGCCGAGTCGCAGGAGGACCGAGGCCAGCGGGGTGAACAGCTTCGTGAAGAACGGGCGCGCGTACTTGTTGAGCATGGTGCGGTCAGCCTAGTGGGCCGATGTCATGCCACCGGCCAGGCCGCGGCGAGGCGGCGCCGCGCGTCCTCGAGGAGCACCGGGAGGGCCTTGGTCTGCCCCACGACCGGCAGGAAGTTCATGTCGCCGCCCCAGCGCGGCACGATGTGCTGGTGCAGGTGGGCAGCGACACCGGCACCCGCGACCTCGCCCTGGTTCATGCCGATGTTGAACCCCCCCGGCCCGGATGACGCCGTGAGTGCCCGGATCGCCGTCTTGGTGAGGGCGGTGAACTCGGTGGTCTCCTCGTCCGTCAGGTCGACGTAGAGCGAGACGTGCCGGTAGGGGCATACGAGGACGTGACCGGGGTTGTAGGGGAACAGGTTCATGACGACGTAGCAGTGCGCCCCCCGGTGCACGATGAGGCCCTCGGCGTCGCCCCTCCCCGGTGCCGCGCAGAACGGGCAGCCGTCCCCCGCCTCCGTCGAGGGCCGCTCCCCCGTCACGTAGGCCATGCGGTGGGGCGTCCAGAGGCGGTCGAACCCGTCCGGCGCGCCGGCGAAGTCGGTGTCGGGCTCGAGGATCTCGCTCATCCCGTGATCCTATGAAGGGATGGAGACGAGCACCTCCCCGGGCGTCCCCCGCATCCGGGCTGCCGCCCCCGACGACGCCGCTGCCCTCGCTGAGCTGTACTGGGAGGTCAGGGCCGAGTCGGTGCCGCAGATCCCCGCGATCCCGCACGACCGGAGCACCGTGGAGCCCTTCGTCCGCGAGGTCCTGCTGCCCGAGCACGAGGTGTGGGTGGCCGAGACCGACGAGGGCCTCGTCGGGTTCCTCGCGCTCCGGGAGCCCGACGAGCTCGGCCACCTCTACCTCGCGAGGAACCACACCGGCCGCGGCCTCGGCGCCCGGTTCCTGGAGCTGGCTCGCGAGCGGTTCCCGCGCGGACTGCAGCTGTGGGCCTTCCAGAGCAACACCGAGGCGCTGCGCTTCTACGAGCGGCACGGCTTCGTGCCCGTCGAGGAGACCGAGGGTGACAACGAGGAGCGCGCGCCGGACGTCCGAATGGTCTGGACCCCCTGACGCACGGGACCGCGCGGACGGTGGCGGACGGCATACGACGTGTCCTGCCGGTATGCCGTCCGCTCACCGGGCGCCGTCGGCGCGCCACTCCATGAGTCCGGGGCTCGGGTCGGTGAAGCCGGCGCGCTGGTAGAGGCTGCGCGCCCGCGGTGCCGCATTGAGCTGCATCCGGTCGACCCCGTTCTCGTCGGCCCAGGTGAGCAGCGCAGCGAGGAGGGCGGCGCCGAGCCCGGCGCCACGGGCATCCTGGGTCACGAAGAGCAGGGACACGTGCAGCCACCGGCCGTCCGGTCGGCGCGAGCTCGGCAGCTTCGTGACGACCGCGGCCGTGACGACACCCAGCGGGCGGCCGTCCCCGGCCTCGGCGAGGAAGGTCACCCGGGCGCGGTCGGCCAGCCAGGCGTCCGCGAAGCGGTCGAGGAAGCCCGGCTGGACCGCGGCGCCGCACTCCCGGTCGTCCTGGAGCGTCAGCGCCGCGACGGCGAACGCGTCACGAGGCTCGGCGAGGCGGACGACCGGCGCCACGGCTCGCCTCAGACCTGGGCGCGGGTCTCGACCGCGGTGAGCACCTCGGCGATGGCGTCCTGCACCGGCACGCCGTTCTTCTGCGAGCCGTCGCGGTAGCGGAACGACACGGCGCCCGCCGCCCGGTCCTCCTCGCCCGCAATGAGAATGAAGGGGACCTTGGACTTGCTCCCGTTGCGGATCTTCTTGGGGAAGCGGTCGTCGGTCTCGTCGAGCTCGACGCGGATGCCCTGGGCCTTCATCTGCGACAGGACGTCCCAGAGGTAGTCGTTGTACTCGTCGGCCACGGGCACGCCGAGCACCTGCACCGGGCTCAGCCACACGGGGAACGCCCCGGCGTAGTGCTCGACGAGCACCCCGATGAAGCGCTCGATCGAGCCGAACTTCGCCGAGTGGATCATCACCGGCTGCTGGCGCGAGCCGTCGGAGGCCTGGTACTCGAGGCCGAAGCGCTCGGGCTGGTTGAAGTCGTACTGGATCGTCGACATCTGCCAGGTGCGGCCGATCGCGTCACGGGCCTGGACCGAGATCTTCGGGCCGTAGAACGCGGCGCCGCCCGGGTCGGGCACGAGGTCGACGCCGTACTTGCCCGCGGCCTCCTCGAGGACCTTCGTGGCCGTCTCCCACTGCTCGGGCGAACCGATGAACTTGTCGGCCTTGTCGCCGTCGGCGTCGCGCGTGGAGAGCTCGAAGTAGTAGTCGTCGAGGCCGAAGTCCTTGAGCAGCCCGGTGACGAAGTCGAGGAGGTGCTCGACCTCGGTCGGCGCCTGCTCGGGGGTGACGTAGGAGTGCGAGTCGTCCTGCGTCATGGCGCGCACCCGGGTGAGGCCGTGGACGACCCCGGACTTCTCGTAGCGGTAGACCGAGCCGAACTCGAAGAAGCGCAGCGGCAGCTCGCGGTAGGAGCGACCGCGCGAGCGGAAGATGAGGTTGTGCATCGGGCAGTTCATCG
Organism: Knoellia terrae; assembly: GCF_048606435.1. Classification (NCBI taxonomy): domain Bacteria; kingdom Bacillati; phylum Actinomycetota; class Actinomycetes; order Micrococcales; family Intrasporangiaceae; genus Knoellia; species Knoellia terrae. Next base: position 270,536 of record NZ_JBMBWH010000003.1, read on the forward strand.
CCTTGAGGCGGTACTCCGCGTGCTCCATCTCCATGGGCGGGAACATCGTGTCGGCGTAGTAGGGCAGGTGACCCGAGGTGTGGAACAGCCCGTCCTTGCTGATGTGCGGGGTGCCGACGTAGTCGAAGCCCTCCTCGATGTGGCGGCGACGGACGTAGTCCTCCATCTCCCGCTTGATGACCCCGCCCTTGGGGTGGAAGACGGCCATGCCGGAGCCGATCTCGTCGGGGAACGAGTAGAGGTCGAGCTCGGCGCCCAGCTTGCGGTGGTCGCGCTTCTCGGCCTCGGCGAGCCTCTCCAGGTGAGCTCGCAGATCCTCTTTGGTCGGCCAGGCGGTGCCGTAGATGCGCTGCAGCTGCGGGTTCTTCTCCGACCCGCGCCAGTAGGCGGCGGCGCTGCGCATGATCTTGAACGCGTTGCCGAGGACCTTGGTGCTGGGCACGTGCGGGCCGCGGCAGAGGTCGCCCCACGCGCGGGTGCCGTCGCGACGGACGTTGTCGTAGATCGTCAGCTGGGCCCCGCCGACTTCGACGTCCGCGCCCTCCGCCTTGTCGCCGGCCGCGCCGCCCTTGAGCCCGATGAGCTCGCACTTGTAGGGCTCGTCCTTGAGCTCGACGAGGGCGTCCTCGTCGCTGGTCTCGCGCCGCACGAAGGTCTGGCCCTCGTTGACGATCTTCTGCATGACCTTCTCGAGCGCCTTGAGGTCGTCCGGGGTGAACGGCTCGGCGACGTCGAAGTCGTAGTAGAAGCCGTCGCGCACGGGCGGGCCGATGCCCAGCTTGGCGTCGGGGTTCACCTGCTGCACGGCCTGAGCGAGGACGTGGGCGGCGCTGTGCCGCAGCACGTCCAGCCCGTCCTGCTCCTGGGCCGTCACCGGAGCGATGTCGTCCCCGTCGGCGAGGACGTGCGCGAGGTCCCGCAGCTCGCCGTTGACGCGGGCGACGAGCACGTCCCGCTGTCCTTCGAACAGCTCCGCCGCGGTCGTCCCCGACGCCACCGATCGCTCGTCTCCGGCGACGTGGACGCTGATCTGGGATGACACAGGCTTCTCCTGGGGTGGGAACTGCGGGAGGTATGCCGTGTGCGGACGTCCCGGCACGGCATACCGATGCTATCCGCCGCAAAACCACGGGCGCGACGCAGTTCCGGGCGTGCTCGCTAGGGTCAGTCGCACCTCAGCCGCCTTTCCCGAGTCCAGGAGAACGCCTTGATCTTCATCACTGCCCGCTTCGCCGTCCGTCCGGAGCACGCCGACCGCTGGCCGGAGATCTCGCGGGCGTTCACCGAGGCCACGCGCGCCGAGGCCGGGTGCCTGTGGTTCGACTGGTCGCGGAGCGTCGACGACCCGGACGAGTACGTCCTCGTCGAGGCCTTCCGCGACGACGAGGCGGGCGCCGCCCACGTCGGGTCCGACCACTTCCGGGCCGCCCGGGAGGAGCTCCCTCCGTACCTCGCCGCGACGCCGCGCATCGTCAACGCGGTGGTGCCGGGCACCGACTGGTCCGAGCTGGGTGAGATGTCGGTCGACGCCGGCTGACCCGTCCCGTAAACCGGATGCGGCGTGGCCCGCCACGGCCCTACCGTCGGGCCATGGACCTCGCCGTCGCCAGCCTCGCGGACCGACCCGACCTGGCGCCACTGCTCGGGACGTTCGACGACCCCTGGCCGGAGTTCATGAAGTGGGACCCGGTGAGCGACTACTACTACTCACGCGCGTCCACGATCTTCGCCGCATGGACCCTCGTCGCCTGGGACGCCACCGAGCCCACCCGCCTCGTGGCCAAGTCGCACTCCATCCCCTTCGCGATGGGCGAGGACATCGGACGGACGGAGCTGCCCGACGACGGGTGGGACGGGGTCATCACCTGGGCCTGGTACGACGAGCTCGCGGGGCGCACACCCACCCACGTGTCTGCGCTCGAGGTCGCGATCCGGCCCGACCTCCAGGGGACGGGCCTCGCCTCGGTCATGCTGGAGGCCAAGCGCCAGAACGCTGCTCGTCACGGGTTCCACGACCTCGTGGCGCCGGTGCGTCCCAGCCAGAAGCACCACGAGCCGCGGCTGCCGATGCCCGACTACGTGGCTCGGCTCCGCGAGGACGGGCTCCCGGCGGACCCGTGGCTGCGCCTGCATGCCCGCATCGGCGGCGAGGTCGTCAAGGTCTGCCCCCGGGCCATGACGATCTCCGGGACGCTCGCCGAGTGGCGGTCCTGGACCGGGCTGCCGTTCGACGCCTCGGGCGACGTGGAGGTGCCGTACGCCCTCAACCCCGTGCACGTCAGCGTCGAGCACGACCACGCGGTCTATGTGGAGCCCGGGGTCTGGGTCCACCACCGACTCTGACACCGACGGCCTAGGTTGAGTCACATGACGTCACTGCCCTTCGGCTCCTGGCCCTCGCCGCTCTCCCCCGCTGCCCTCACCGCCGCGACCCGCGGACTCGACGAGGTCCGCGTCGACGGTGCCGACACCTACTGGCTTGAGTCGCGCCCGTGGGAGGAGGGCCGCGTCGTCCTCGTCCGCCACGTCGGCTCGAGCGGGGCGGTCGAGGACGTCGTGGGTCCCGCGGTCAACGTGCGTTCCCGGGTCCACGAGTACGGCGGCGGTGCGTATGCCGTCCGCTCCGGAACCGTCGTCGTCACGACGATGCCGGACCTCAGGGTGCACCTCGTGGAGGCCGACGGGTCGATGCGTGCGATCTCGCCCGAGGGCGGCTTCCGCTACGGCGGGCTGGTGCTCGGTGACGGCTTCGTCGTGGCGGTCCGCGAGGACCACTCGGGCGACGGCGAGCCGGTCAACACCCTGGTGCGCCTCGCGCTCGACGGCGACAACGCGGACGGAGGGACGGTCCTGTGGGAGGGCACCGACTTCGTCGGCCGACCGGCGCTCTCGCCCGACGAGCGCGAGGTCGCCGTCGTGACGTGGGACCACCCGAACATGCCATGGGACACGACCACGCTGCGGCGCGCGGTGCTCGACTCCGCGCGGGCCGACGGAACGGCCGCCTGGGAGGTCGTCGCCGCCGACGAGGACGTCAGCGTCGGCCATCCCCGGTTCGCCCCCGATGGGTCGCTGTGGTTCCTGTCGGACGCGTCCGGCTGGTGGAACCTGTTGCGGGATCCCGGGTCGGGGCCAGTCGCTGTCCACCGGGTCGAGGCCGACTTCATGCAGCCGCAGTGGGTCCTCGGCATGAGCGACCTCGCCTTCCTCGACGACGGTCGCGCGCTCGTGCACTGGTGGGCCGACGGGGTGGGGCGCCTCGGGGTCCTCGACCCGGATTCTGGGGACGTCACCGACGCCGGGGTCGACGGCGTGCAGTTCGACCACCTCCAGGCCGCCGGCGACGAGCTCGTCGTCAAGGTCGGCACGGCCACCGAGCTGCCGGTCATCGTCCGGGGTCGCGTCGGCGGGCCGGTCACGACGATCCGGCGCAGCCGCGAGGAAGGGCTGGACCCGGCATACGCCACGGCGCCGCAGGCGTGCAGCTGGACCAACAGTGGTGGGCAGGAGGTGCACGGGGTCTTCCTGCCACCGGGCCACCCGGAGGTGGAAGGGCCGGAGGGTGAGCGGCCACCCCTGCTCGTGTTCGTGCACGGCGGCCCGACGGCCCGGGCCGAGGCGGGGCTCCAGCTCGCGCGGGCGTTCTGGACGACGCGCGGGTTCGCCGTCCTCGACGTCAACCACTCGGGGAGCACGGGCCACGGGCGCGCCTACCGCGACCGGCTGCTCGGCCAGTGGGGCGTGCTGGACATCGACGACATCGTCACCGGCGCCCGGTCGCTGGCCGCGGCCGGGCTCGTCGACGGGAACCGGCTCGCGATCCGCGGAGGCAGCGCCGGCGGGTTCTCGGTCCTGCGTGCGCTGACGACGAGCGACGCCTTCGCGGCGGGCACGAGCTACTTCGGCGTCGCCGACCTCGAGGCGCTGGCGACGGACACCCACAAGTTCGAGTCGCGCTACCTCGACCGCCTCGTCGGGCCCTATCCGGAGGCGAGGGACGTCTACGTCGAGCGCTCCCCCCTCCACCACGTGGACGAGGTGCACGGTGCGGTGCTGCTGCTCCAGGGCGGGATCGACGAGGTCGTGCCGCAGGCACAGGCCGAGCGCATGGCAGAGGGCATGCGCGCGGCGGGCGAGGAGGTGGACCTCGTGATCTACCCCGACGAGGGCCACGGGTTCCGCGCCGCCTCGACCATCGAGGACTCGCTGACCCGTGAGCTCGCCTTCTACGGCCGCGTCCTCGGTTTCACCCCAGCCCCCTCCCCTGATCGTCTGGTCCAGCCACCAGGAATCGACCAATAGGTCACGAATCGCTGACGCCGTTCGTGACCTATTGGTCGACTCCTGTCGCGGGGGCGGGTCAGGCAGGCGGGGGCGAGAGGGTGAGGGCGAGGTGCTCGACCTCGGGCCTGCGCGTCGAGCGCAGCCCGGCGACGACCACTGGTCCGGTGCGGTCGACGAGCAGGTCCACCTTCCCGGGCAGCAGCACCGGCTTGCGGAACCACACGTGCGAGGTGCTCGGGCCGCCGGCCGACCGGCCGAGGGCGCCGAGGACCCGGGCGGAGGTCCACATGCCGTGGGCGATCGCCTTCGGGAAGCCCATCGCCCTGGCGGTCAGCGGGTGCAGGTGGATCGGGTTCACGTCACCGGACACGGCGGCATACTGGCGACCGAGGTCACCGGGCAGCGACCACTGCGCGGCTGGGAAGCCTCGGGGCAGGGCAGGCGCCTCCGCGCCGCGCTCGGCGTCCGGGTTGCCCCGGCCGCGGGCGAGATAGGTGGAGCGGCCGCTCCACACGGACTCGCCCTCGACGCTCACCTCGGTCACGAGGTCGACCTGGCGACCCCTGGCGTGGTCGCGCAGCGCCTCGGCGTGCACGGCGACCTCGAGGACGTCCTCCGCGGTGAGCACCCGCCGGACCGTGATGGTGTTCTCGATGTGCACGAGCCCGGCCAGCGGCAGGGGGAACGACCCGCGGCCCATGAGCTCGGCCTGGAGCGGGAACCCGAGGAGGTGCGGATAGGTGTGCGGCAGCAGGTCGTCGACGGCGAAGCCGCAGAGCCGCTGGTAGTCCATGAGGTGCCCGCGGTCGACGGTGTGGCCGGGGAACACCAGCTCGGTGCTCGGCAGGGTGCTGCCCGACTTCTTGCCCGACAGGGCAGCCTTGACGAACACCCTTGCGAGAGAGGGCGCCTCGCTGAACGTTTCGGTCGTGCCCATCAGGCCCCCAGCACCATCTGGCCACAGACACGGACGACGTTGCCGGTCACCGCGCGGTTGGCGTCCCAGGCGAAGTAGCCGATGGTCTCGGCGACGTCGACGGGAAGCCCGCCCTGCGACAGCGAGTTCATCAGACGACCGACCTCGCGTGTGGCAAGCGGCACCTTGGCCGTCATCTCGGTCTCGATGAAGCCGGGGGCGACGGCGTTGACCGTGATGCCCTTGGCCAGCACGACCTCGTCGGCGGCCAGCGCCTGCGTCATGCCGATGACGCCGGCCTTGGACGCGGCGTAGTTGCTCTGCCCGCGGTTGCCGGCGATGCCCGAGGTGGAGCTGACGTTGACGATGTGGCCACCGTCGTTCATCGCGGGCACGAGCGCCTCGTTCATCCGCAGGATCGAGACCAGGTTCACCTGGAGGACGGAGTCCCAACGGTCGGCGTCGGTGTTGGCGAGCAGCTTGTCCCGGGTGATGCCGGCGTTGTGGACGACGATGTCGATGCCACCGTGGCGAGCCCGGGCATGCTCGACGATCCTGGCGCCGGCGTCCTCGGCGGTGACGTCGAGCTGGAGGGCCGAGCCGCCGAGGCGGTTGGCGACCGTCGCCAGCGGTCCCCCGGCGGCGGGGACGTCCACCGCGAGAATGGTGGCCCCGTCGCGCGCGAGGGTGTCCGCGATGGCGGCACCGATGCCGCGGGCGGCACCCGTGACGACCGCGATCTTGCCGGCGAGCGGCTGGTCCCAGTCGGCGGGTGCGACGATGTCGGCGACCGGCTGGCCGACCCGGAACACCTGGCCCGAGACGTAGGCCGAGCGGCCGGAGAGCAGGAACCGGACGGTGGCCTCGATGCCGGCGTCGGCGCCCTCGGCGACGAGGACGAGGTTGGCGGTGCCACCACCGCGCATCTCCTTGCCGATCGAGCGCACGACCCCCTCGAGCGATCGGCGAGCCGCGGTCCGGGCGACCGACCCGGCGTCCTCCGGCGGGCGACCGATCACGACGACGCGGCCGGTCGGGGCAAGGGTCTTGAGAGCCGGACCGACGATCCCACGGAGGGTCTCGAGGTCCGCGGGCGTCTCGATGGCGGTGAGGTCGACGACGACACCGACGACCGACGTCGACGGCTGCGAGGCCACCTGGACCCCGGCGCCCTCGAGGAGGTGATGCACCCGCTCCGCGACCGGTGCGTCACCGTGCCCTGCGACGAGCACGGCGCCGGGGACGAGCGGACCGCCGACGGTGTGGCGGCGCAGTCGCGACGGACGCGGGAGGCCCAAGGAGGTGGCGAGCTGCTTGCCCACTCCCCCACTGACGAACTGGCCGTAGCTGAACACCATGCTCAGGCTCCTTCGAGGATCGCGACGACGCCCTGCCCACCGGCAGCGCAGATGGAGATGAGTCCCCGGCTGCCCGGGCCCTTCTCGTGAAGCATCTTGGCGAGGGTGGCGACGATGCGCCCGCCGGTGGCGGCGAAGGGGTGTCCCGCGGCGAGCGAGGAGCCGTTGACGTTGAGCTTCGAGCGGTCGATCGACCCGAGCGGCTTCTCGAGACCGAGGCGCTCGGTGCAGAACTCCTCGTCCTCCCACGCCTTGAGCGTCGACAGGACGGTCGAGGCGAAGGCCTCGTGGATCTCGTAGTAGTCGAAGTCCTGGAGCGTGAGCCCGTTGCGCGCGAGCAGGCCTGGGACGGCATACGCCGGAGCCATGAGCAGACCCTCGTCACCGTGGACGTAGTCGACCGCGGCGACCTCGCCGTCGACGAACCACGCCTGCACCGGGAGCTGGTGCTCCGCGGCCCACTCCTCCGAGCCGAGCAGCACGGCGGACGCACCGTCGGTGAGCGGCGTGGAGTTGCCGGCCGTCATCGTCGCGTTCTCGCCCTTGCCGAAGACCGGCCTGAGCCCGGCGAGCTTCTCGACGGTGGAGTCCGGGCGCAGGTTCTGGTCCTTGGCGAGGCCGAGGTAGGACGTCATGAGGTCGTCGAAGAACCCGCGGTCGTAGGCCGCGGCGAGGTTCTGGTGGCTCGCGACGGCGAGCTGGTCCTGCGCCTCGCGGGTGATCCCCCACTTCTTCGCGGTGATCGCCATGTGCTCGCCCATCGACAGCCCGGTGCGCGGCTCGGTGTTGGCCGGCGTCTCGATGCCGATGTCGCCGGGGCGGATCGCGAGGACGCCCTTGGCCATGTCGAGCGTCGTCTTCCCGCGGTTGAGGCGCAGCAGCTTGCGACGCAGCTTCTCGCTCACCATGATCGGCGCGTCGGAGGAGGTGTCGACGCCGCCGGCGATGCCGGACTCGATCTGGCCGAGCTTGATCTTGTTCGAGACGAGGATCGCGTTCTCGAGGCCCGTCCCGCACGCCTGCTGGACGTCGTATGCCGTGGTCTGCGGTGCGAGGCTCGACCCGAGGACCGCTTCGCGCGTCAGGTTGAAGTCGCGGCTGTGCTTGATGACGGCGCCACCGACGACCTCGCCCAGGCGCTCGCCGGCCAGGCCGTAGCGCGCGACGAGCCCCTCGAGGGCGGCCGTGAACATGTCCTGGTTGGAGGCCTTGGCGTAGGGCCCGAACTGCCGGGCGAAGGGGATGCGGTTGCCACCGAGGACGGCGGCGCGGCGAGGACTGGCTGGGGTCACCCTGAGCTCCTGGAAGGGTCGAGACGGAGGTCGTGCGGGCCGCGTGGGATGCGACACATATCCGGTACTGACGGTAGCAGGTACCCGTTTCCGCCTGCTACGGTCCGACCTGTGACCAGCACCACGAGCCCCGGGTCCGACGGCGGCGGCCCGCCCGTCGGGGACGCGGCGGTCGACGGGCGCAGCAGCCGCTGGGACCAGCACCGCGCCCAGCGACGCACCGAGCTCGTCGAGGCCACCCTCAGAGCCATCCGCACGCGCGGGGCGGGTGTCGGCATCGACGACATCGCCACCTCGGCCGGGACCTCGAAGACGGTCTTCTACCGGCACTTCACCGACCGTGCCGGGCTCTACGGCGCCGTGGCGGAGCGGGTCAACGCGAGCATCCTGCGCGACATCAGCCGTGCCGTCGGTGACGTCCTCGCGCTCGCCGGCGCACCGGCGACACCGCCCGCGGCGCCGCGCGACGTGCTCGCCGCCGCGGTCGACGCCTACCTGTCGCTCGTCGAGACCGACCCGGAGGTCTACCGGTTCATCGTCGCCGCTCCCCTGGTGCCGCCGTCCGAGCGCACCGAGACCATCGACCTCGCCTCGACCGTGAGCCAGTCGATCGCCGTCCAGATCGGCGGCCTCATCGCCGTCGCGCTCGGCGCCGCCGGGCGCAGCACCGCGCCGGCCGCGACCTGGGGCCACGCGGTGGTCGGGATGGTCCGCGCCGCCGGCGACGACTGGCTGCGCGCCGGCGCCGACAGCTCGGGGACCTCGCGCGAGACCCTCAAGGAACACCTGACCGAGCTCATCTGGGGAGGGCTCTCCGCGGTCTTCCCGCTGCCCGATCCTGCCGGCGAGACCGCCACCACCACCACCGCCCGCTCGAAGGAGACACCGTGGACGACCTGACCCAGGACCTCACCCGCATCCTCGACGGACGGTGGGGGGAGGTGCGCCGGCGACTGCGCGAGCACCAGGCCCCGGAGCGCATCCAGCCGCCGCCGGAGAAGCTGTCGATCGAGGACCACCGCGCCTTCACCACCGCCCAGCTCCTGGCGCTGACCGGCGAGGACTTCGCCAGCGCCGGCCTGGCCAAGGGCATGGGCGGCAGTGCCGACTTCGGCGCCTCGGTGACCGCCTTCGAGATGCTCGGCCACGGCGACCTGTCCCTCCTCGTGAAGGCCGGCGTCCAGTTCGGGTTGTTCGGCGGGGCGATCGCCAACCTGGGCACGGAACGGCACCACACGGCATACCTGCCCGGCATGGTCGACGGCAGCCTCATGGGGTGCTTCGCCATGACGGAGACCGGTCACGGGTCCGACGTGCAGCACCTCGAGACCACCGCCACGCACGACCTCGACACCGACGAGCTCGTCGTGCACTCGCCGACGCCCGCCGCGCAGAAGAACTACATCGGCAACGCCGCCCGTGACGGTCGGATGGCGGCGGTGTTCGCCCAGCTCGTCACCGCCGACGGGAAGGGTCACGGCGTCCACTGCGTCCTCGTCCCGATCCGTGACGACACCGGCACCGCGATCCCCGGCGTGAGCATCGGTGACAACGGCGCGAAGGGTGGGCTGCCGGGCGTGGACAACGGGACGCTGTCCTTCGACCACGTGCGCGTGCCGCGCGAGAACCTGCTGGGACGCTACGGCGACATCACCGACGACGGCACCTACACCTCGCCCATCGACAACGCCTCGCGCCGCTTCTTCACCATGCTCGGCACCCTGGTGCGCGGTCGCATCTCGGTCGCCGGTGGCGCCGGCGCCGCGACCCGGTCCGCCCTGACGCTCGCCACGAGGTACGCACTGCACCGGCGGCAGTTCGCCGCGCCCGGCGGCGGTGAGGAGCTGACCCTGATGAGCTACCGCGCGCACCAGCGCAAGCTCCTCCCGGCGATCGCCAAGAGCTACGCGCTTCTGCTCGCCCAGAACGACCTCGTCGAGATGATGCACGAGGTCGCCGGTCACGAGGGTGGCGCACCCGAGGAGCACCAGCGCGAGCTGGAGGCCCGGGCGGCGGGGATCAAGGCGGTCGCCACCCGGCACGCCACCGACACGATCCAGGTCTGCCGCGAGGCCTGCGGCGGAGCGGGCTACATGGCGAGCAACCGCCTCACCGACCTCAAGGCCGACACCGACGTCTTCACCACCTTCGAGGGCGACAACACGGTCCTGCTCCAGCTCGTGGCCAAGGGGCTGCTCACCGAGTTCCAGGACACGTTCGAGGACAACTCGCCGCTGGCGATGATCGGCTTCGCCTCGCGGTTCACGGCCTCGTCCATCCTCGAGAAGACGCCGGCGGCGGGGCTCATCGCCCGGTTGATGGCGCGCACCCCGAGCACCGACGACGACGACGCGGAACGCCACCGGGGCCGTCAGCTCTCGCTCTTCCTCGACCGGGAGAAGCATCTCCTCGAGGGTGTCGCCCTGCGGCTCGCCAAGGCCGCCAAGGCGGGGCCGGCCGACGCGTTCCGCATCTTCAACAACGCGCAGGACCACATGCTCGCCGCGGCCGAGGCCCACATCGACCGGGTGCTCCTCGAGGCGATGTGCGCGGCGGTGGAGGCGTGCGAGAACGAGGCGGTGGCCGCGCTCCTCGACGACGTGACCGACCTGTTCGCGCTCTCGACGATCGAGCGCCACCGGGCGTGGTACCTCGAGCACGGCCGGCTCACGCCGACCGCGTCCAAGCGGGTCATCCGCAGCGTCGGCGTCCTCTGCAAGGACCTGGCACCACACGCCCGGCTGCTCGTCGACGCCTTCGCGATCCCGGACGCCTGGCTCGGTGCACCCGAGCTGCTCGGCTCGGGGGACGCGGCGTGAGCGAGCTGCCGCCCACCCGCTGGGCGCTCGGTGGCGAGGCGCACCTCGGCTACGGCCGACGCTTCGCCGACCTCGTCGCCCGGGGCGAGGACGTCGACGGGGAGGCGCGGCTCGCCGACGCCCTCGTGCCCCGTGGTGCTCGGGTGCTCGACGCGGGCGCCGGCATGGGCCGGGTGACGGCAGCGCTGCGCGCACGCGGGCACGGCGTCACCGGCATCGAGCCGGACCGGTCGCTCGTCGAGCAGGCGGAGCTCACCTACCCGGGCATCGGGCTGCTGCCTCTCGACATCCTCGAGGTCACCCCGGAGGCAGTCGGGGCTCGCGGGGGCCCGACGGAGTTCGACCTCGTCGTCGCGGTCGGCAACGTCTTCATCCTCCTCGCGGAGGGCACCGAGCGGCGGGCCCTGGCGAGGCTGCGAGGCGTCCTCGCGCCCGGTGGCCGGCTCCTCGTCGGCTTCCACCTCGTCGGCGGGCCGGCCGGGGGGCGCGCCTACCCACCGGAGGAGTTCGCGCTCGACGTCGAGGCCGCCGGTCTGCGCGTCGACCTGCGCGTCGGGGGTTACGACCTGCGACCGCCGGACGCGGAGTATGCCGTGTGGCTGCTCAGCGACCCGTCGTCACGTCCCTGACGTCGTGCCCGGCTCGGGCTGCTCGGGAGGCGGCTGGCCGACGCTCGCACGCATCTCGTCGGCGGCGTCCCAGTCGTTGGCCTGCATCGCCGCGACGACGACGTCGTCCCGGACCCACCACGCCCGGAACGCGCCGTTGAAGTCGCCGGTGGTCTGCACGCGGTCATAGCCGTCGGAGCCGAGGCTCCCCCAGTACTCCATGCCGAGGTCGTACTGGTCGGTGTAGAAGTACGGCAGCCGGGTGTACGGCTCGTCGGCCCCGAGGATCGTCGCCGCGGCCGCCTTGCCGTGCTGGATCGCGGTGTCCCAGTGCTCGACGCGCAGCCGGCGGCTGAGGACCGGATGAAGCTGGTTGGCGATGTCGCCCACGGCCAGGATGTCAGGATCCGAGCTGCGCAGCCGGGCGTCGACGAGGACGCCGTTGTCGACGTCGAGACCCGCGGCCTCGGCCAGGGCGGTGCGGGGGACGACACCCACACCGACGACGACGATGTCGGCCTCTGCGAGGTCCTCGGCGGTCACCGTCGTGCCGAGCCGCAGGTCGACGCCGTGAGAGCGGTGAAGGTCGGCGAAGCGCTCGGCCACCTCGGGTCCGAGGACCGCGACCAGCGGCAGCTCGGCGCTCTCGTGGACGGTGACCTGAGCCCCCGCCCGGCGTGCGGCCGCGGCGACCTCGAGACCGATCCACCCGGCCCCGACGATCACCACCCGCGCCCCGTCGGTCAGCGCCGCCTTGAGGCCGGCGGAGTCCTCCATCGTGCGGAGGTAGTGGACCGGGCGACCCGACTCGTTGGCCAGGGCGAACCGTCGCGGCTCGCACCCGGTGGCCAGGACGAGGGCGTCGTACGGGTGCTCGCCGCTGTCGGTGACGACGACCTTGCGCTCACGGTCGACCGACGTCGCCTCGGTGCCGGTGTGCACCTCGACGTCGTGCTCGGAGTACCAGTCGGCGCCGTGGACGATCGCGTCGGTCGTCTCCTTCTTCCCGAGGAGGACGTCCTTGCTCAGGGGCGGTCTCTCGTAGGGCAGGTGCGACTCCGCGCCGAGAAGGACGATCTCGCCGTCGTGCCCGCGCGTGCGCAGCTCCTCGACGACGTTCGCTCCGGCGAGACCTCCACCGACGACGACGACCTTCATGACATCTCCCGGGTCCGGTCCATGCGTCGAGACGCTACGCCGCGCGCGTCAGCGGCGACGGGCTGGCCTCTCGTGCCGGCCCGGCCTCGCGCGACGAGGCTCAGGGAGTCCACCACGGTCGCAGCGGCGTCCGTGGCCGCCGTGACCCGTCCAGCCGGGTCGCGAGGACCTGGTGCAGCTGGACGACGTTGCGCTCGAACCCCCGTCGGGACCCGGCGAGGTAGAGACCCCAGACCTTGGCCGTGCCCTCGCCGACCTCGGCGACGCAGGCGTCCCATTGCGACACGAGGTTGTCACCCCACCCCTCGAGCGTGAGCGCGTAGTGCTCCCGGAGGTTCTCTGCGTGCAGGACCTCGAACCCGTTGTCCTGCATCGCCGTGATGATCCGACCCGCTCCGGTGAGCTCACCATCGGGGAAGACGTAGCGGTCGATGAAGGCCCCGACCCTGCGTGGCCGGTTGTCGGGTCTGGTGATGCAGTGGTTGAGCACCAACCCGCCCTCCGTGACGTGCTGGAGCATCCACCGGAAGTAGGCCGGGTAGTTGCGCACCCCGATGTGCTCGGTGATGCCGATGGACGAGATGGCGTCGAAGCCCGACTCCGTGACGCTGCGGTAGTCGGCGTGACGCACGCTGGCCAGGCCACCGAGGCCCTCGCGCTCGATGGCGTCCCGGGCCCACCGAGCCTGTTCGGCCGACAGCGTCACTCCGACGGCACGCACGCCGCGCCGCGCGGCATACCGGACCATCCCTCCCCATCCGCAGCCGATGTCGAGGAGCCGGTCACCCGGTCGCAGACCGAGCTTGCCGAAGACGAGGCGGTACTTGTTCTCCTGGGCCTCGTCGAGGTCGGCGTCGCGGTCGGGATAGACGGCGCAGGTGTAGGTCATGCTCGGGCCGAGCACGTGCTCGTAGAAGCGGTTGGAGACGTCGTAGTGGTGCTGGATGGCCTCGCTGTCACGCCTCAGCGAGTGACGCACACCCTCGCTCACCCGCCGCCAGCGGGGCATCGCCTCCTGGGGCGGGGGTGGCGGTGGTGCGAGGTTCCGCGGGCCCAGCACCCTGGCGAGGTCGAGGACGAGACGGGGGTCCGGCCGACGGAAGTGCAGGCCCTCGAGGTCGACCAGGGCGTCGTAGGGGTTGCCGGGGTGGACGCCCTCGATCACGAGGTCGCCGGCCGTGTAGGCACGGGCCATGCCGAGGTCGCCCGGGGCGGTGACGAGGTACGCGACCGCGCGCTCGTTGGCGATGTGGACGGCGCGCGGTGCGCTGTCCGGTCCGGCCGACGAGCCGTCGTATGCCGTGATGCGCAGTGGGAGCGGTCCGTCCACCACCTCGTGGACGAGGTCGGCGATCGTCCTCGGGTCATGCACCGTGGTCGTCATGCGTGGCGCACCGCCTTGTCGTAGAGGTGGGGGAACCGTCCGTCCGGGTCGTGGGTGGACTTGAGTGCGGCATACGCGTCGCCGCCGTACAGGGCGTCGAACTCGTCCCGCGAGTAGGAGGAGTCGGAGTAGAGGGACTTGTGACCGCCGAGCTCGTGGACGCGGCGCTCGATCGCGCGGTTGGTGGCTCCCTGCTCCTCGCCCGGGCCGGGGCCCGGCACTGTCGACCAGAAGCCGACGTTGACGTAGGTCCGGTCGGGTTGCAGCGGGTAGAGGGTCCACGTCCGGCCGGTGCGAAGACGCAACGGGCACAGCCAGATCGGCTCGATCGGCACCTCGTCGAGGAACCAGCGCAGGAAGGATGCGGTGTGCTCGAGCGGGATCTCGACGTCCTGGACGACCCGCTCCCGAGGAGGGCGTCCGTGGCGCGCCTCCTGCCGGTCCGAGAAGCCGGTGCGGCGGTCGAGCGCGACGAGCCTGCCGTAGACGCTCGAGCGTCGCCACCGGCGTGGCCACAGTCGCCTCAGGTGGGGGTTCTGCACCCCGAAGGCACGCGAGCACCAGAACCAGTCGGTGTCCCAGCGCCAGAGGTAGCCGTGGGTGGTCAGCAGGTCACGCCTCGGGGTGTCGCCGTCGTGCTGGATCGAACGGTAGTAGATGTCCTGACCGGTGTAGTCGCTCGTCGGCCCGGCCTCGTCCGTTCTTCGCCCCAGGGTCAGGTACGCCTCGGTCGCCGTGAACACCACGCCGTCGAGGTAGTCGACCTCGTCGCCCTCGTGGCCGCCTGACCCCACAATGGCGTCGATCGCGGCGGCCACCGCGTCGAGGTCGTGGAAGCGGACGTGGCGCAGGGCGACGTGGGTGCCGACGGGTTCGAGCTCGATGCGCAACCGGGTCGCGTAGCCCAGAGAGCCGTAGGAGTTGGGGAACCCGTGGAAGAGGTCGGCGTGCTCGTTGTCCGCCGTGGCGGTGACGACGTCACCCGTCCCGGTGAGCACGTCCATCTCGAGCACCGACTCGTGCGGCAGCCCGTTCCGGAACGACGCGGACTCGATGCCCAGGCCCGTCACCGCGCCACCCAGGGTGATCGTCCTCAGCTGGGGCACGACGAGCGGCGCCAGGCCGTGCGGAAGGGTGGCCGCCACGAGGTCCTCGTAGGTGCACATGCCGTCGACATCGGCCGTGCGCGCCGCCGGGTCGACGCTCCGCACGCCGGTCAGGCCGGAGGTGTCGAGACCCGGGGTGGAGCGGCGCTCCCGGGCCCGGAAGAGGTTGGACGTCCGCTTCGCCAGACGGACCTGCTCCGTCGACGGGACGGCATCGAAGCTCGCCAGCAGGCGGCGTTCCCCGTCGGTGCGTGTGGTGGCCGAGACGGTCCGGTCCATGTCCTACGACGTTACTCGCGTCCGTCGGCGGGGGCGCCGGCCTCGGGGCCGGTGTGCGATCAGGGGTTCAGTCGACGCCACTCCCCCTCGGAGACGACCTCGACCGAGCCGTCGACGACCACGATGGCTGTCTGCTCGTCGATGGCGTAGGCCGGAATGCCGACGTCGGCCGCCCACCGCTCCGCGTCCGCCATGGTGTTCGTCGAAAAGGCGTTGAGGTGAGGGAAGATCGCGAAGTCGACGAGACCAAGGGTGCGGTCGTCCGGGGCGTCCTGCCACTCGACGAAGTACGTCCCGATCCGTGGCGTCAGCACCATGCTGCCGGCGCTGACCCCGACCCAGACCGTCTCCGGCAGGTCGGGCAGCAGGTCGGCAAGACCCGACTCGCGCATCCAGTGGCCGAGGTAGGTCGCGTCACCACCGTCGACGAGCAGCGCGTCCGCCTCGCGAACCCAGGGGACCCATCGCTCCCGGTCGACCGTGGGGAGCGCGGTGAGCTCGAGGACGCCCAGCGACTTCCACCCCAGTCCTGAGAAGTGTCGCCAGTCGGGTGCAGCGGCGAGAAAGCCCTGGACCGAGCTCGGACCGCACATCGGATGACCCCACTGCGCGGTGGGGACGCAGAGCGCCCGGCACTGAGAAATCGGTTTGCCGAGCAGCTGCTCCAACGACGTCCGGATGCTCGCGTTCGTGACGCCTCCTGACGTGAGCAACAGCTTCATCGTTCGGCCTGTCCTTCTTCCACTGGTTCGACGTGGCTCCTCGATGCCGACGCGCGCATGGTCATGCGAGCACGCGCACCGTGTGCCTGTCCACGCCGGTTGGCGATGCGTCGCGAGGGTAGTCCTGAGGGTGAGCCCTGAACGGAAGGAGAGCACCATGTCGAAGGACCTGAGTGACAGCGCCAACCGCAAGAAGCTGAAGAAGTCCTCGTTCGCCTTGCCCGAACAGGAGAAGTACCCGATCCCGGACATCGAGCACGCCCGCAACGCCCTGGCCCGGGTGGCCCAGCACGGTTCCGAGTCCAGAAGAAGAAGGTGCGGGCTGCGGTCGAGAAGAAGTACCCGAGCCTGAAGAAGGACGACTGACAAACGCCCGGGCAAGCGATGCCGGCCTCAAGCCCAGCGACGGTGCAACCTGGGCGTCAGCCTGGGAGCGGCGTGGTTTTGGTAGAACGGGCGCATGGGGCGCCTCATCACTGAAGACAACCTCGGTGCCTGGCTCATCAAGGCCGATCCGGATACCGACGACGACCTGCGGCGGACCGGGCTCGTCACGAAGCGGTGCGTTGCAAGCAGCTATCGCAGCCGGATGATGAAGCCGGGTGACCGAGCCGTCTTGTGGATCTCGGGCAACGGTCGACGGGTGACCCGTGGCATCTGGGGCGTGGGCTGGGTCATGGGACACGTCCAGGAGGGCCACGGCTCGTCACGCACGGGCGGCTCCAGTGAGATCGTCCTCGACATTCCCCTCTTCGAGGAGGGCGGGGAGCTGTCGTCGGCCGAGCTGGTGGCCGCAGGCATCACGGACCTCGAGGTCCAGGTGCAACCACAGATGTCCAACCCGTCGTGGCTCAGCAACGACCAGCTGCTCCGCATACAGACCCTGCTGGGACCGTGGCCCGACCACGTGGCACCGGAGGGGGCGGTCGATGGTGGACGTGAAGGGACTCGAACCCCTGACCTCTCGCGTGTGAGGCGAGCGCTCTAACCAGCTGAGCTACACGTCCGTGCCCGCTCGGGAGCGGGCGGACCGAGGATACCCGGACGGTCTCTCGGGAGCGAAATCCGGGTTCACGCGCGACCGGACCGCCCTCAGACCCGGGCGGTCGTCCGCATCCAGGTCTCGACCCCGTCGGGGAAGAAGCCGGGGATCCCCGAGAAGTGGAACGTCAGCCACAGGACGGTCGCGATGAAGGCGATGCCGACGACGCCGACGAGGGTCTTGACGGCGAGGTTCTGGCGCTTGACCCACTCCTCCCACCGTTTGAGGTGCTTCTTGACGAACTCCATCACCCTGTGGGCCCGCTCGAACTCCGTGGACCAGATCGCCAGTCCGCCGATGACGATGAGCCACCCGGGGCCGGGGAACGGGATGAGCAGCAGTCCACCGCAGACGACGACGAGCCCGACGACGAAGACGCCGATGCGGTAGACCCGCGCCGTCGCCGGGTTGGCCCGGATGCGGCGACGCCAGGCCCAGTCGTCGTCGTCCACCGCCACGGCCGAGTCCCGGTCGAGGTTCTGGCTCACGGGTCGATCCCGAGGTGGGCCTCGGCAGCGCGCCAGATCTCGACCATCCGGGCGCCGACCGGGCCGGGAGCCTCGAGCTGCCGTTCGTCGACGAGGTGGACGGGCTGCACGTCACGCGACGAGTTCGTGATGATGACCTCGTCCGCGGTGACCAGCACGTCGAACGGCATCGTCTCCTCGACCACCACGAGCCCCGCTTCGCGGCACCACTCGATGGCCAGCTCGCGGGTGATGCCGGCGAGGCACCCGCTGGCCAGCGGTGGCGTGCGCAGGACACCGTCGGTCACGACGAAGACGTTGGACGCGGTGCCCTCGCACAGCTCGCCGCGGGTGTTGGCGAGCAGGGCCTCCTCAGCACCGTGGGAGCGCGCGTGCGTGACGGCGATGACGTTCTCGGCGTAGGACGTGGTCTTGAGGCCGACGGTGGCCGCGCGCTCGTTGCGCACCCACGGCACGGTGACGACCGCCGCCGACGGCGCGTGCTCCGCCGACGGCGTCGCGGCGATGATGATCGTCGGGGGCGAGTCGTGCCGGTCGGAGCCCAGTGGCCCCGCACCAGCGGTGACGGTGATCCGGACGCGACCGAACCCGATCGGCTCCCCCGTCGCCAGGACCTCCTTCACCCCCTCCCGGACCCGTGCGTCGTCGACCGGCGGAAGGCCGAGTCCGGCCAGCGTGCGTCCGAGCCGGCGCAGGTGGCGCGTCATCGCGAACGCTTCGCCGTCCACCACCTTGCACGTCTCGAAGGCCCCGTCTCCCACCGTCACCCCGTGGTCCAGCGCCCTCACCGACGGCACGTCCGCCCCGACGAGCTGACCGTCCACCCACACCCGGATCGCGTTCATGGGGTCGAGCATCCCAGATGTCCCTGCACGGACCCATGAGGGCATCCCCTGACTCAGCCCCGGACGACGCCTCGGGCGAGGGCCAGCAGCCGGCTCGCCTTGAGCTCGGTCTCGCGGAGCTCCCCCTGCGCGTCGGACGACCACGTGATCGCCGCACCCGTGCCGAAGCGCAGCATCCGCCGCCCGTCCGGCTCCCGCGACGCCCAGAACGTCCGGATCCCGACCGCCAGCAGCGCCTCGTCCCGGTCGGCGTCGATCCACCCGATCGCCCCGCAGTACGGCCCGCGCGCCGCGGGCTCGAGGTCGGCGATGGCCTGCAGTGCCGTGTGCTTGGGAGCGCCCGACACCGACCCCGGGGGGAAGGACGCGTCGAGGAGGTCGCGCCAGCCCATGCCCTCGCGCAGCACCCCGGTGACGTCCGAGACGAGGTGCACCAGTCCCGGGTGCGGTTCGAGACGGCACAGGTGGTCGACACGCACGGTGCCCGGACGGCATACGTGCTGGAGGTCGTTGCGGACCAGGTCCACGATCATGACGTTCTCCGCGTAGTCCTTGGGCAGCAGCAGGTCAGCGCTCGCAGCGGTGCCCTTGATGGGGCTCGACGTCACGGTGTCCCCTTGCCGCACGAGGTAGACCTCGGGCGACGCGCACGCGATCTCGAGGCCGGCTTCCGGGATGTCGATGGTCGCGGCATAGGGTGCCGGGTTGCCCTGTGCGAGAACCGCACCGAGGTCGCCCACCGACAGGCCGTCGGGAACCTCCGTGCCGAGCACGCGGCAGAGGTTGACCTGGTAGACGCTGCCGCGCGCGATGCGTTCGCGGACCTCCTCCACACCTCCCACGTATGCCGGGTCAGCCAGGCTCGCGGTCCACTCCCCCACCGCTCCGGGCCAACTGGGGGCAGCGCGCAGCGGAGCCGCGTCCCGGTCCACCGACGACATGCGCACCGCGGTGAGGTCGCCCTCGAAGGTGAGGACGACGGCCCAGAAGCCGGAGTCGACGTCGTCGATGTCGTGGGTGACGGCCTGGGCGCCGCTCGCCTCGATGGCTCCCCCGTCCAGGGAGCTGAACCTTGCCCACGCCACGGGCCGATGGTAGGGCGCGGGCGGTCCGGCTCACGCCTCGGGATACGCCGCGCTGCGCAGGAGCCGGGCCAGGTGTGCCGCGTTGGCGGCCAGGGTGGTCGTCGTGCTCTCGGTCTTCTCCGGCGTCGACTCGAGGTCCTTGTAGTCGGTCGTGTGCATCGCCTCGCCGTTCCAGTACGTCACTCCGCCCGCCGGGATGGTGAAGCCGACGTCGTTGAGGGCCTGGAACAGGATCGCGCTGATGTGGTGGGCACCGTCCTCGTTGCCGACCACGACGGCGCAGCCGACCTTGCCGTAGGTCAGTGGCTGACCCTTGTCGTTCGTCTCGGAGAGCTCGGCGTCGAGGCGCTCCAGGACCCGCTGGCAGACGCTGGAGTGCTGGCCCATCCAGGTCGGCGTGGCGATGACGACGATGTCGGCGGCGAGGACCTTCTCGCGCAGGGCGGACCACTGGTCCCCGTCGCCCATGTCCTTCAGCACGCCGGGGCGCACGTCGTGGTCGACGACACGGACCAGCTCGCCGGTCACGTCGTGCTCGGCGAGGGCGTCGAGGAGCTGCTGGGCGAGGAGGTCGGTGCTCGACTCGGCCGGTGACGGCGTGAGGCTGCAGGTGAGGGCGAGGGCGGTCAGGGTCGTCGTGTCGGTGGCCATGTGTTCCTGTCTACCCCACGTCAGCGGCATCGTGGCAGGTCAGCGCGGTGCCGATGCGGGTGTGAGAGCGTGTGGCCGTGCGTGAGACCCCGGCTCGTGAGGCCCTCAGGTCGATGGGCCTGCTGCGCGAGGCGGACGGTCGCCAGTGGCTGGAGCTCCGGACCTCCGGGACGACGGACTCCCCACGGACCGTCGTGCGGTCGCTCGCCTCGTGGGAGGACAGCTTCGACCACGTCACCCGGCTCACCGGGATCACCGCCGGCGACCGGGTCCTCGTCCCGGCGCCCCCGGGTGGCTCGATGTTCGCGTTCGCCCTCGCGCACGCTGCACACCTGGGGGCCGACGTGGTGGCGCTGCCCCGCTGGAGCATGCGCGAGGCGGAGCTCGCCCTGGCCGAGTGCACCGTCGCCCACCTGACGCCGTCGATGCTCACCGCACTCCTCGAGAGGGATCTCGGTCGGCTCCGCACGGTGGTCTGCGCAGGGTCCGGGCTCCCTGCGGTGGACCGCGGCCGGGCCGAGGGGGCCGGGCTGGGGCTCGTCGACTACTACGGCGCAGCCGAGCTGAGCTTCGTCGCCGTCCGCACCGACGGGGTCCTGGCCCCGTTCCCGGAGGTGGAGGTCGACGTGCGCGACGGTGTCATCTGGGCACGGAGCCCCTGGCTGTGCGAGGGCTACGCCGACGGCCGGACCGGTCCGCTCGAGCGGGACGACGAGGGCTGGGCCACCGTCGGCGACCGCGGCCGCCTCGACGACGACGGCGGGCTCGTCGTCGTCGGTCGTGACGACAGCGTCACCACGGGTGGCGCCACGGTCGTCTGCGCCGACGTCGAGGCGCAGGTCCGGTCGTGCGCCGGCGTCACCGACGCGGTCGTCATCGGGACACCCCACCCCGACCTCGGCGAGCTGCTCGAGGTCGTCGTCGTGGCACCGGACCCGGTCGACCTCACCGTCGTGCGCGCGGACGTGGCCGCACGCCTCTCCCCCAGCCACCTGCCCCGCCGGTGGCACCACTGGCCGGAGCTGCCGCTCACGCCTGCCGGGAAGGTCGACCGGCGCGAGGTGCGGTGCCGGCTCGTCGAGGCACGCGCCGGGGCGGAGACGACACCGTGACCGACCCGAGGACACCGGTCCTCGTGGCGGCCCGCCGTACGCCCATCGGCACGGCGGGCCATGCGCTCAAGGACGTCACCGCCGTCGACCTCGCCCACCTCGTGCTGCGCGCGGTCGGCGGTGACGCCCTCGACGCGGACCCGTCCCACGTGGTCCTCGGCAACTGCATGGGGCCGGGAGGCAACGTCGCCCGGGTCGCCTCGCTCGCGGCCGGCTTCGACCTCTCCGTGCCTGCCATGACGGTGGACCTCCAGTGCGGCAGCGGGCTGGCCGCCGTCACCACCGCCTGCGCCCTCGTCCGCTCGGGGTCCGCCGACACGGTCGTCGCGGGCGGGGTGGAGAGCGCGAGCACCGCTCCCTGGCGCCTGTGGCCGCCCGTGGACGGCGGAGCGCCCCAGCGCTATGCGCGGGCCCCGTTCTCCCCCGTCGACATCGGTGACCCGGAGATGGGCGAGGCCGCCGACGAGGTCGCCCGCAGTCGAGGCATCACCCGCCCCCGCCAGGACGCGTATGCCGTCCGCTCCCACGCGCGAGCCGCCGCCGCTCGGGCGGCCGGCCGGTTCGACGACGAGCTCGTCCCCCTGCCCGGCCTCGACCACGACGAGCGGGTGCGCGACCGGCTCAGTGCCTCGACGCTCGCGCGTCTCCCGACAGCGTTCTCACCCGCCGGGACGGTCACCGCGGGCAACGCGTGCGGGATCAACGACGGTGGCGCCGCGGTCGCGGTCGTGACGGAGGCACGGCGGCGGGCGGACGGCATACCGGGTCTGGCCTGCCTCGACTGGGAGACGGTCGGCTGCGACCCGAACCTGCCGGGCCTCGGACCGGTTCCCGCCGTGCGGAACCTGCTGCGGCGCAACGGGATCACCCTCGACGACATCGGCGTCATCGAGGTCAACGAGGCGTTCGCCGCGCAGGTGCTCGCTTGCTGCGACGAGCTCGGCCTCGACGAGGAACGGGTGTGCGCCGACGGTGGCGCCCTCGCCCTCGGGCACCCGTGGGGAGCGTCCGGCGCTGTGCTGGCCGTGCGGCTGTTCACCCAGATGGTGAGGCGGGACGGGCCGGAGCTGGGGCTCGCCACCATCGCCGTCGGCGGGGGCCAAGGGGTCGCCCTGCTCGTCCGGAGGGTCGGATGAGCGTGGTCGCGGCCCTGCATGGGTACCTTCTCCCCATGGAGTCTGCGCCGAGCAACGGGGACCGCCACGAGACCGAGACCGAGGGCCTGGACCGCAACTGGAACGAGCTCCTCCAGGAGCTGAGGGTCACTCAGACGGGGGTGCAGATCCTCGCCGGCTTCCTGCTGACCCTCCCCTTCCAGCAGCGCTTCTCGGACCTCGACGACGCGCAGCGGACCGCCTACCTCGTGTCCCTCTCGTTCGCTGTCCTCGCCACGGCGCTGCTCGTCGCGCCGGTCAGTGCGCACCGTGTCCTCTTCCGTCGCGGGGCAAAGAGGCAGCTGGTGTCCTTCGCCGACAAGGCCGCGATGAGCGGGCTGGGCGCCCTCGCAGGAAGCATCGTGTCGGCGACGTTCCTCATCTTCGACGTCGTCCTCGGACGCACGCAGGGGATCACGGCGGCCGGCGTCGCCACGGTGCTGTTCGCCGTCAACTGGGTCGTGCTGCCCCTCGTGCTGCGGGCACGCCTGCCGCAGTCGGACTGAGCGCCCGCCCGGCCAGCCGCGCACGGGCCCTTGGTCCCTGTCGCCGAACCCGGACCGGCGACAGAGTGGCCGTGACAGACCCGACGGCACGAGCGCCCATCCGGACGTCCGACCGACACCGCCACCGCTGCCACCGCACCGGTGCAGCTGCGACCCAAGGGGAGCACGATGGACGACACGACAGAACCAGCCCCGCAGGAGCGGGATCCGGGAGCCATCCGGGAGACGAGCGTGCAGGAGTGCTGGGAGCTGTTGCGGCAGGCCGTTATCGGTCGTCTCGCTGTCGTCCACGACGGCGCTCCCGACATCTTCCCGGTCAACTTCGCCGTCGACCACGGCACGGTGGTGATCCGCACGGCCGGCGGCACCAAGCACGACGCCGCGCGGAGCAACCCTGTCGCCTTCGAGGTCGACGGCTACGACGTCGACACCGGCGAGGCATGGAGCGTCGTGGCCCGCGGGAAGGCCGTCGGGGTGCGTGACGTCGACGACTCGATCGCCATCCTCAACCTCCCTCTGGTCCCGTGGGCCAAGGGCCCCAAGCCCCACCTGCTGCGTCTCGCCCCGGTCACCCTGACCGGTCGCCGGTTCGCGGTCAGCGGGGGTGCGCGGCGCGCATGAGCCCCATCGCGAGCTCCTCCTCCGTCAGCGCTGCCCTGCGCCGCCTGGCACACGACCTCGACCGTCCGGTGCGGGTCGTCGTCGGCGGCAACGCTGCCGTGCCCTGGACCTTGGTGCGCCTGCTCGACGAGGCCGTCCCCGAGGTGGAGCTGTTCATGCTCAACGCCCCCCGCGGCATCCCGACCCGTGTCGGCGTGCGGCACGTCACCCCCTTCGTCGGCCCGGGGATGCGTGGGCAGGCCGACCTGTCCTACCTGCCGGCGCGGCTCTCGCACGTGCCGACGCTCATCGCCCGACGCTTCGTGCCGGACGTCGTCCTGGTCACCGTGTCGGCCCCCAACGGCGTCGGCGCGTTCTCCCTCGGCGCCGAGGTCAACATCCTCCCGGCCGCCATGGAGGTCTGCCGCGCGGGGGGCGGCCTCGTCCTCGCCGAGGCCCACGCCGAGGTGCCGTTCACCTACGGGGACGCCGAGCTCGGGGCCGACGACCTCGACGCCGTCCTGCTCGACGCACCGGCCCCTGACGGCTCCGGCCACCAGCCGCCCCCGGTGTCGGCTGACGTGGAGGCCATCGGCGACCACGTGTCGCGCCGGGTCTCGTCCGGCGCCACGCTGCAGCTCGGCATCGGTGCCATCCCTGACGCCGTCGTCCCCAGGCTCACCAACCGGAAGCGGCTCGGTGTCTGGAGCGAGATGGTCTCCGACGGGATTCTCCACCTCGACGACGCGGGAGCGCTCGACCGCGACCGCGAGGTCATCGCGTCGTTCGCGGTGGGTGGCCCGCGGCTCATGGGCTGGCTGCACGAGAACCGCCGCGTCCGCATGCTGCGCACCGAGGTGGTCAACGACCCCGGACGCATCGCCGCCAACCCGCTGATGACGAGCATCAACACCGCGCTCAGCGTCGACCTGTTCGACCAGGCGAACGGCAGCCACGTCGGGTCGCGGCTGCACTCGGGCTTCGGTGGCCAGTGCGACTTCGTCGTCGGAGCCATGGACTCCCCCGGCGGGCAGGCCATCCTGGCCGTCCGCTCCTGGCACCCCCGGGCGAACGTCTCGGCCATCGTCGGGCTGCTCGAGGGGCCGGTCACGTCGTTCCAGCACTCGGCGGTCGTCACCGAGCAGGGCGTCGCTGACATCATGGGGTGGGACGCCCAGGCCCAGGCACGACACCTCATCGAGCACGCCGCCCATCCGTCGGTCCGTGCCGAGCTCTGGGAGGAAGCCCGTGAGCTCGGGCTCGGTGGGGCGCAGTCCCCTCAAAGAGGAAAGGCCGGTATCCCATGCTTGTCAGCGACGTGATGACCTCCCCCGCCCTGAGCGTTCCGCTGGGCGCCCCCATCGAGGTGGCGATCGCCATCCTCGGGCGCTCGAGCATCAGCTCCCTGCCGGTCGTCGACGAGGTCGGTGCCGTCGTCGGCATCCTGTCGGAGGGCGACGTCCTGCGCGACCAGCTCCCGCAGGACCCGCGAGCCCACCTGCGGGCCCCGCTCCCGACCCTGGCCCGCGACCGGACGGTCAACGACGTCATGACGGCCGACCCCAGGTGCGTGACCCCCACGACGGACAGCTCCGAGGTGGCCCAGCTGCTGGCCCGCCGGGGGTGGAAGAGCCTGCCGGTCGTCGACGACGAGCAGCACCTCGTCGGCGTGGTCAGCCGCAGCGACATCCTGCGCGTCATGGCCGTTCCCGACGCCGAGCTCGTGCAGGCGATCGACCGCGCCCTCATCGAGGCCGGCATCCCCTCGGTGAGCGTGCAGGTGTCCGGCGGACACGTGAGCGTCAGCCCCGACGTGCCCGAGCTCGGCCCGGCCGCCCTCGCCGTGGCCGCCACCGTTCCCGGCATCCGCAGCGTGCAGCTCGCTCCCTGACGGCCCGGCGACCGCCGCCCCACCGGCCCACCTCACCAACGTCGGCGCCCCCGGGCTGACAGCCGACGGCGCCCCCAGCGCACCGTCTGCTGGTGCGGTGGGGGCGCCGATCGCACGGCTCCACCTCAGTGCGGAAGGAGCTCCCTCCCCGAGATCTGGTCGGGCCGGATGCGGACCCACACCGAGTCGCTCGGGTCGCCGCCCGGCCACGGCGCGTCGTCGAGCCCGGCCAGCTCCTCGGCGAGCTGCTCGTCGTCCACGAGGGATGCGGTGCCGGAGACCGACACACTCCACCCGGTGACCGTCGCCCGGTCGTAGTCGTCGATCTCGAACCCCACGGCACTGTGGTCGGCCGCCGCCTCGATCTTCGAGCCGCCGCTGGTCCGGAAGTAGAGCTCCATCCCGTGCACCAGGTGGTGCACGGGCAGCACGGTCACCTCGCCGGCGAGGACGAACCCCAGGCGCCCCAGGCCGGCACGCGAGAGGCGCTCCATGCACTCCTCGGTGCTCATTACCCGCAGACCGCTGTGGTCGACGGGGACGTCGGCGGCGTCGGAGGCGCTCATGACGTCCCTCCCGACACGGCGTGGACGACGGCGAGCGGGCAGGGACGCTCACGGTGGAGCAGTCCCTGGCTCACGGACCCGAGCAGCAGCCCGACGAAGCCGCCGTGACCACGGCTGCCGACGACGATGAGCTGCGCCTTGTCGGCCTCCGCCTCGGCGAGCACCGCCTCGACGGGCAGGGACCGCCGGAGCCGGGGGTGGACCTGGACGTCGGAGAACTTCGCGCACCAGCCGGCCAGGGCGACGTCCAGGCGCCCGCGGTGGTGCTCCTCCAGCTCGGCGACCCGCTCCTCGCTCAGCCACGGGGCGTCGAAGGTCTGGGGCACGTCGACCCACCAGGAGTGGATGGCGACGACCGGGACGCCGAGGGCGTCAGCCCTCTCGAAGGCGAACCCGACCGCGGGGTCGTTGGCCGACGAGCCGTCCACGGCCACGACGATCGGGCCGTCGGCGGGGACGTCGAAGGCCCGGTCCACGACGACCACGGGGCAGGAGGCATGGGCCGCGACCTGTGACGACGTGGACCCGGAGAACGCCTCCCCCAGCGCGGACTGCCGTCGGCGACCGACCACCACGAGCTCGGCCTCGCGCGACGCGTCGACGAGGAACCCGGCGGGGGTCCCGGCCACGGACTCGACGACGACCGCGCGGTCCGGGCCGAGTGCGGCCGCCCGCTCACGGGCCTGCTCCACGAGCTCGCTGTCGAAGTCCTCGGGCCAGGGCGTCGTCAGCCCGTAACCGGCCGCGACCGGGTAGAGCATGCCGCGGGCGACGAGCACGTGCAGCGGCACACCGCGCCGCTGGGCCTCGTGCGCTGCCCACGCGAAGGCGGCGTCTGCGGAGTCCGAACCGTCGAACCCGACGACGATGGGACGGGCGGCTGCGGTGGTGCTCATGGGTCCTCCTGTGCTGCGAAGGGGCTGGTCCTTCGAGCGTGGCGCGGCCGGCGCGGCCGTCCTAGGGCCCTTGGTCCCTCAGTGCGGCGACTCGCCGCGGCGCTCCTTGCCGGCCATGTAGACCGCGGCCTGCGTCCGCCGCTCCATGCCCAGCTTGGCGAGCACCGAGGTCACGTAGTTCTTGACCGTCTTCTCGGCGAGCCCCAGCACCTCGCCGATCTGGCGGTTGGTGAGGCCCTCGGCGATGTGCTCGAGGATCCGGCGCTCCTGGGGCGAGAGCCCCTTGAGCCGCGGGTCCTCGACGTCGTGGCCCCACTGGGCCCGCAACCGCGACACCACGCTGTCGTCGAGCAGGCTCTCGCCTGCCGCGACCTGCCGGATGCTGTCCACGAGGCGGCTGCCCCGGATGTCCTTGAGGAGGTAGCCGGCGGCCCCGGCGAGCACCGCAGAGCGCAGCGCCTCGTCGTCGTCGAAGGACGTGAGGACGATGCCGGCGACGGAGGGGTCGACCGACCGCACGTCGCGGCACACGTCGATGCCCGACCCGTCCGGCAGCCGGGCGTCGAGGATCATGACGTGCGGACGCAGGGCCGGGATGCGGCGGGTGGCCTCCTGGGCACTCCCGGACTCCCCCACCACCTCGAGGTCGTCCTCGACCTCGAGCAGCTCTCGCAGGCCGCGGCGAACCACCTCGTGGTCGTCGAGCAGGAAGACACGGATCATCGACAGGCTCCTTCGTTGGTGCCGCAAGCCTAGGCCGAAGCGTCAGATTCCGCCGTCACGCACCACGGCGACGGGCAGGTCGGCCTGGCGCAGCAGGGACCGGCTCACCGACCCGAGCTCGAGACCGGCGAAGCCCCCCTGGCCGCGCGACCCGACGACGAGCAGACCGGCGTCGCGCGCCTCGTCGAGCAGCACCTCCTGGGCGAGCCCCTGCGGCGCGCGGGTCACCACCTCGACCTCGGGGTGCCACTCCTCCACGAGCGCGACCGCCTCCTGCACACTCGCCGCGGCCCTGCCGGAGGCCCCGTCGGACAGCCGCGCGGCCGCGGCACCCGAGTCCGGCCACAGGTCGGCCATCCACGGCTCCTGGCGAGGCCCGGACCACGCGGAGACGACGACGAGCCGTGCCCCGGCCGCGGAGGCCGCCTCGGCGGCGAACTGCAGCGCCCGGGCCGAGGGCCGCGACGAGTCGACGCCGACGACCACGGGCCGGCCCGGACCGATCTCCGCCGCGTCGGAGCCCTGGACGACGGTGACCGGGCACCGCGCGTGCATGCCGAGGGCGAAGGAGACCGAGCCCAGGCTCGTGTCGGCCCTCGCCTTCTCCGACCGGCGGCCCACCACGACGAGCTCGGCCGACTGCGACATGGCGACGAGCTCGGCGGCAGGACTCCCCACGGCGCCCAGCTCCCGCACCTCGAGGCGCGGGTGGCCCCGTCGCGCCCGCGCGGCCCCGCGACGTGCGATCCGCTCCGCAGCCCGCCGGAGCAGCTCGGGCGCGGGCGTCTTCGAGGAGGCCCACGTCAGTGAGAGCGGCGGGCTCACGGCATACACGACCACCAGGGCAGCGCCACGCGTGCTCGCCCAGTCCGCCGCCCATCGCAGGGCGGTCTCGGCCTCGGGGGACTCGTCGTATCCCACCACCACGGGTCCGTGCATCGGACGCCGGACGGGGTGGCGCAACGTCGTGCCCTCGTCGGGGCGCTGAATGGTCATGGTCAGAGCCTTGTCCGGGTGGGCAGGACCCACTAGGGAACTAGGTCCCGAGTGGCCCCCGGTCCTCCAACGGGACGCTCCACGACAGCACGGTCCCCGTGGGAACGCCCGGCTCGAGACCGAAGGAGCCTCCACGCCGCTCGGCGCGGCGGGCGAGATTGGCCAGCCCGGAGCGGACCGCCTGGGCCGGCACCCCGCGTCCGTCGTCGACGACGAGGACGCGCACGTCGTCCCCGACCTCGACGGACACCTGGACCGAGGACGCCGAGGCGTGGCGGGCGACGTTGCTGAGGGCCTCACGGACGACGGCCAGGAGCTCGGCCGAGACCGCCTCGGGGATGTCGGCCGTGCGCCCGGAGAGGCGGAGCTCCGGTGCGAAGCCGAGCGTCACGGCGGCGTCACCACAGACGGTCGCGATCTCGGCGCTGAGGGGCCGGGCACCCGGGACCCGGTGGAGGGCGAAGATCGCGTGCCGGATGTCCTTGATCGCCGCATCGAGCTCGTCGACCGCCGTGTCGAGCTTGGCGCGCACGTGGGGGTCACTGAGCGGCGCCGCCGACTGGAGGGACATCCCGGTGGCGAAGAGGCGCTGGATGACGTTGTCGTGCATGTCGCGGGCGATGCGCTCGCGGTCCTCGAAGAGGTCAGACCGCGCACGTTCGGTGCGGGCGCTCGCCGCGCCCAGCGACACCGCGAGCCCGCTGCCGAAGTCGGTCAGCATCGGGAGGTGCGGGGACTGCTCACCCTCGGCCCACTCGACGACGAGGATGCCGATGCGGGTGGTTCCCAGGGCCAGCGGCACGAGGGCCCGGGTGCCCCGTTCGCCGTGCGGAACGAGCTGCGCCGGCTCGAGGAGCGCCGCGCGGACCTCGGCGTCGCGCACGCCGGCGCCCACCTCCGGCGACTCCTCGAGGGTCGATCGACCGGCCAGCGCGGTCAGCACCAGGTCGGACTCGCGGCTGAGCGCCACCACGCACGACGCCGCGTAGGTGAGGTCGCGCACCTGGGTGGCGACGCCGGCGAGGACCTCGGCCTGGTCCTGCCCGGCGAGCAGGTCCTGGGTGGCGTTGCCGATGACCTCGGCCCACTGCTGCTGGACCCGCACCCTGTCGTAGAGACGCGCGTTCTCGATCGCCACACCGGCCGCGGCCGCGAGGGCACCGAGGATCGCCTCGTCGTCCTCGCTGAACTCCGGGGCGGTCCGCTTGTCGGTGAGGTAGAGGTTGCCGAAGACCTGGTCGCGGATCCGGACGGGAGCACCGAGGAAGCTCGTCATCGGCGGGTGGTTCGGCGGGAAGCCGTAGGAGTCAGGGTGCTCGCTGATGACCCGGACCCGTTGCGGCACCGGGCTCTCGATGACCAGACCGAGGAGCCCATGGCCGTGCGGCAGGGGTCCGATGGCCTCCCGCTGCTCCGGCGTCAGTCCATGGGTGACGAACTCCACGAGCTCCTCGCCGCTCGGCCCGAGGACCCCTAGTGCGCCGTAGGTCGCGTCGACCAGCTCGCAGGCCACGAGGACGATGCGCTGGAGGACCTCACCGAGCTCGAGGTTGGAGCTGACCGCGAGGACGGCGTCGAGCAGAGAGCTCAGGCGCTCCTGCGACTCACGGGCCGAGCTGGCCCGGCCTCGCAGCTCCTCGACGAGGTCGTCGAGGTCGAGGGACGAGAGGGGCCACCGCGCACCCTCGGGTGAGGTGGGCGTCGCGAGGGGCGCAGGACTCTGCGACGGGTCAGCTGACACGACCCGATCGTATGCCGCACGGTTCCCCTCGTGGTCCAGCTCGGCGCTCGCCGCGAGTCGCCACCGTCGTCGCGACGAGGTGGGCTCAGCCGGACCGCCACTCCGGCGTGGCGGCCCGCAGCCGGTCCACGACGGTGCGGGCCGTCCAGTCCGGGCCGCCGTACCCCTCGAGGTTGTGCTGGCCCATCCACTCCATGAGCCCCGGCAGACCCAGCGAGCGGGCCCGCGAGTCGAGCTCGGCCATGAGCTCGGGGGTGTCGGGGACGCGCTCGTCCAGTGGCACGTCGGGGAAGTAGGTGCCGTGGATGGCGAGGAGCTTCTCCAGCTCGGTCACCGGGTCGTCGTGGTGGTCCACCCGCAGGTCCACCTGCACGTCGTCGAACCCGCCGATGCCGCCGCCCTCCGTGACGACGAGCAGCGCCGCCGACTCCCGGCCGCGCCGGTCCCCGCCGGCCTCGTCACCGGCGCGCAGCGCGGCGAGGAGCCGCTCGGCCAAGGGCGCGGCGGGATCCCCCTCGTCCCACGAGGCGCGCATCGCGGCGACCACCTCGGGACCGGTGAGGATGTTGCCCTGGATGGCGACCCCCTCCCCCGTCTCACCGCCGGCCCAGTCGAGGCAGGCGGCCCCGGTGTAGGTCGCGGCCAGGCCGTCCAGGTCGACGATGCCCACCTGGCGCTGGTCCCGGCCCTCGTCGTCGTCGATGAGGCGTTGGAGCGCCACCGACGCGGTGGCGCCCTCGTCAAGGAGCGCGAGCGCCTGGGCCTTGTAGGACACGTTGGCCAGGGCCTGCGTGGCGATGGCGCCGATGCCGGCGACGGCGGCGGGCACGGCACTGCCTGCGGCGAGGAACTTGGAGGCGACCGCCACGCCCCACGACGTCCCGTCCGCCGAGCGGGCCACGATCGAGAACGTCATGGTCGCAGTATGCCGTCCGCCCCCGTCGGCGTGCCGCCGCGGCGCCGATCCCGGTGCCGCAGCGGGACCTCGGACCCTGTCGACGGTGACGGCTGAGCCGTGGAATGGGTGTGGGCGGCGACGCGGCCGCCCCGTGCACCGAGAGGAACGACCATGAAGGCACTCGTCTACCACGGCCCCGGCCAGAAGGCGTGGGAGTAGGTGCCCGACCCGACGCCGACGGCGGACACCACGAGTCCTTCGCCGAGAGGGGGCTGTTCGCGTTCGTCCGGACCGGGTGGTCGGAGATCGTCATGGCCGACCCCCGGCTGTGAATCTTCCTTTTCGCCGGCGGCGAGGCCACCCTGGGCGTCCTGCTGCTGCTGGGCGGGCGCCCGGCCCGGGCCGGCTGGGTGGCCGTGCTGGCCTTCCACGCCCTCCTGCTGCTCTTCGGCTGGGGGGTCTGGGCGTATGCCGTCCCGGCCGTCATCGTGCTCGTCTGGCTGCTGCGCCACGACTGGCCCCGCCTCTGAGGGGGTCAGCGCAGCGGGTGGGCGGTGTGCGCCGGCGCGGGGGCCCGGTTTACCAGCCGCTGGGCCGCACGTCCGGTGATGAGGGCCACCATGGTGGCCATGCACAGCGCTGCCCCGAGACCGATGAGCACGGACAGGACGACGGGCTGACCCGGTCGCCACAGGGGGGTCGCGACAAGCAGGAACACCGCGAGGGCGACGAGCCAGGCCGCGGCCGTCGTGAGCACCCACGTCCAGCTGCGGCTGACGTGCCGCCGCAGCTCGAGGAACTGTGCCGTCCCGATCGAGCCCAGGAGGACCACGCCGCCGACGAGAGCGGCCGCGGCGAGCAGAGCCAGCGGGACGTCGGAGCCGGCCGCGCCCAGGGACGACGGCAGCATGCCCACCACGTAGGCGAGCGCCGCCGCCCCCGCGGTGAGTCCAGCGAACCTCCGGGCGTCCAGGCCGGGGATCGCCGACGAGAGGACGTGCCCCTGCGCAGCCCCGAGCAGGAGGCCCTCGACGGCTCCGGCGGCGACGAGGGAGGGCAGCGCGAGCCGCGCAGGCCAGCCCGCCGTCAGCACCCCGACGACGGCGGGCGCGACGAAACCCGCCATCTCCCCGGCCACCGTCCACCGGACCCAGCGACGCGTGAACGGCGTCATCGTGCGCCCTCCATACCGCTGGGCGGGGCAGGGTGGAGGGCCGACCACGCGGCATACCCGTCGACGGCGAACGGCAGGGTCATGAAGACCCGCTCCTCCCCCACCCGGGCCAGGAACCCGGTGCGCTCCAGCTCCTCGCGCAGGTCCTGCTTGACCCTGCTGAGCGCCAGCAGCACGCCGCGTCGCTCGAGCTGGGCCCGCAGCGTCTCCAACGCATCCGCCGCCGTGATGTCCACCGTCACGTTCGCCTCCATGTTGAGCAGCAGCCACCGAGCGGGAGTGGGAGCGGCGTCCACCGCGGCCAGCGCCCGCGTGAGGAAGTCGTCGGCGTTCGCGAAGAAGAGCGGTGAGTCGTAGCGGTAGACGACCAGACCGGGAACCGTTGTCGCCGTGGGGTAGTCGTCCACGTCGTGCATGCCGGCCACCCCCGGGACGTGGCCGAGGATCCCGTCGTGCGGGCGGGTCACCCGGTGGAGCAGGTCGAGCAGTGACAGCACGATGGCGACGAGGACACCGGGCAGGATGCCGACGACGAGCACCGCGAGCGTGGTGCCCACCGCGAGTGCCCCCTCCGTCGTCCGGAACGCGAAGATGCGGCGGAAGAGGGCCACGTCGACCAGCCGGATGCCGGCATGGACCACGAGCGCGCCCAGCGCCGCCAGGGGGAAGGCCGCCAGCACGGGGTTGAGGACGAGGACGGCGAGCACGACGGTGGCCAGCGCCACGAGCGCGTTCACCTGGCTGCGTCCCCCTGCCGCGTCGACGATGGCCGTCCGGCTCCCGCTGCTGCTGACGGGGAATCCCTGGGTGGCCGACACGGCGAGGTTGGCGGCGCCGAGCGCGAGCAGCTCCTGCGAGGCGTCGGGGGTCGACTCGCGGCGTTCGCCGAACGCCCGGCCCGTGAGCACGTTGTCGGTGTAGGCGACGACCGCGATCCCCAGCGCCGCCGGGAGGAGCGTGCGCAGGTCCTGGAGCGTGAGGTCCGGGAGCCGGAGCGACGGCACGGTCCGGGGCACCGCCCCGACGACCTCGATCCCCCGGGACTGGAGGTCGAGCACCGTCACGGCCGCCGCCGACAGCACGACGGCCAGGAGCGGGCCGGGAAGCCGTGGCCACACCCGGTGCGCCAGGACGAGCAGCGTGAGCACCACGAGGGCCAGCAGGGCGGTGGGCACATGGACCTCCCCCAGCTGCCGCAGGACGGAGCCGACCTCGGCCACCGCGGTGTCGCCGGACACCTCCAGTCCGGTGAGGGTGTCGAGCTGGCTCACGACCATGAGCGCCGCCACGCCGGCCATGTATCCGGCGAGCACCGGCCGCGAGAGCAGCTCCGCCACGAAGGCCAGGCGCAGTGCCCAGGCCGCCAGGCAGATTCCCCCCACGAGAGCGGCGAGCGCGGCCGCCAGTGCCGCGTAGCGACCCGGGTCACCGGCGGCCAGGCCACCGAGCGCGACAGCGGTCATGAGCGCCGTGGTCGACTCGGGTCCGACGGAGAGCTGCGTCGACGAACCGAGGAGTCCGTACACGACCATCGAGACGCAGGCGGCCCAGAGCCCTGCGGCGGCCGGCAGACCGGCCACGCCGGCATACGCCATGACCTGCGGGACGAGGTATGCCGCCACGGTCACGCCCGCGAGCACGTCACCGCGCAGCCACGTGCGGTCGTACGACCGGAGCGCGGCCACACCGGGCAGCACCGGCGGTCGACCGCGCGTGGTCCTGCGCCTGGTCACGTCCGTCCTCCTGCCGCCGGCTCGCTCAGAACAGCCCGACGACCTGGCCGTCCTCGTCGAGGTCGATCGAGGCCGCCGCGGGGTGCTTCGGCAGCCCAGGCATGGTGCGCATCTCGCCGCTGATGGCGTAGACGTAGCCGGCCCCGGCCGCGACGCGGACCTCGCGCACCGGCATACGCCATCCGCGGGGGTCTCCCCGCAGCGCGGGGTCGGACGAGATGGACAAGTGCGTCTTGGCGATGACGACCGGGAAGCCGCCGTAGCCGAGCACCTCGAACCTCGCGAGGTCCCTGGCCGCCGTCGGCGAGAAGTCGACGCCGTCGGCGCCGTAGACCTTCGTCGCGACCGCCTCGATCTTCGTCCGCAGCGGCTCGTCCAGCTCGTAGGTGCAGCGCAGCTCGTGAGGGTCGTCGCAGGCCTCGGCGACGACCGCGGCGAGGTCGGTCGCCCCCTTCCCCCCGTCGACCACGTGGGTCGAGACCGCGACGCGCGCCCCCTCGGCCTCGGCCACCGCGCGGATGACGTCCAGCTCGGAGTCGTGGTCGGTGGGAAACGCGTTGACGGCCACGACCGGTGGCACGCCGAACGACCGGACGATCTCGATGTGCCGGCGCAGGTTCGCCGCCCCCGCGCGGACGGCCTCCGGGTCCTCCAGCAGCATCTCTGGCGGCAGTGGCCGGCCGGCGACGACGGCGAACCGCCCGGAGTGCGCCTTCAGCGACCGCACGGTGGCCACGAGGACGGCGGCGTCCGGGGTGAGCCCCGAGACGCGGCACTTGAGGTTGAAGAAGCGCTCAGCCCCCATGTCGGACCCGAAGCCGGCCTCGGTGAGGAGGTAGTCCCCGGTGTGGATGCCGATGCGGTCGGCCATGACCGACGAGTTGCCCGTGGCGATGTTGCCGAACGGACCGGTGTGGATGAGGACGGGCGTGTTCTCGGTGGTCTGCATGAGGTTCGGCATGAGCGCGTCCTTGAGGATCACTGCCATCGCGCCCGCGGCGTGCAGGTCGTCTGCGGTCACCGGGCGGCCCTCCAGGGTGAAGCCCACGACGATCCGGCCGAGCCGGCTCCTGAGGTCGGCGAGGGACGTCGCGAGGGAGAGCACCACCATGACCTCGCTGGCCGCGGTGATGTCGAACCCCGACTGCCGGGGAACGCCGTCGATCCGGGCACCGAGGCCCTCGACGATCCCCCTGAGGGCCCGGTCGTTGACGTCGAGCACCCGCCGCCACGAGATGTTGCGGGGGTCGATGCCCAGGTCGTTGCCGTGGTGGAGCGAGTTGTCGAGCATCGCGGCCAGGAGGTTGTGGGCCGCGGTCACCGCGTGGAAGTCGCCGGTGAGGTGCAGGTTGAGCGTCTCCATCGGCAGCACCTGGCTGAAGCCGGCCCCGGCGGCCCCTCCCTTGATCCCGAAGGTCGGGCCCATGGAGGGTTGACGCAGGGCCAGTGTGGCGCGGTGACCGAGCTGGTTCAGGCCCTGTGCGAGCCCGACCGCCGTGGTCGTCTTGCCCTCCCCCAGCGGCGTCGGGGTGATGGCGGTGATGACGACGTACCGCGCTCTGGGGCGGTCCGCGAGGTCCTGCTCGGCGCCGAGGTCGATCTTGGCGACGTGCCGGCCGTAGGGCTCTAGACGGTCGAGCGGGATGCCCGCCGCCTCGGCGACCGCGGTGATCGGCTCGAGGTGGGCGGCGCGGGCGATGGCGAGGTCCGAGGGGGGCGCGTTCGTGGTCATGCAACCACCGTCCTCCACGTCCGCGGGCTCGTCTCGGGCCAAAGGGCCCGATCTCCGGCGGCGTCGTCGATGGGATGGGCGAGTCCGCAAACGCCTTCCCGCGGTCGGCCGCCGGGTCTACCGTTGACCCATGTGGCCGCAGCGGCACAGGCGTGAGCGAGAGGTCGGCACCGACGAGACAGCGTCGGTTCGCGAGTTCCGCTACCAGCTGCGGACGGCTCCGGTCGACGCCATGAGGTCGGTCACCCGCGCCGGCCTCGCGTCGCTCCCCGCCGAGGACCGCCAGGCCGTTCTGGCGACGATCCAGACGCGACTCGTCTCCGGTGCCCGCCTCACCGCGGAGCACGTCGACGAGATCGCGCGCCTCGCCACCATGGGCGAGCGTCGAGAGGCCGGAGCCGTGATCCGCCACCTTCCGGCGGACGTCCTCGAACGACTCGCCTCCGCCTCGGTGCGCGCCGGTCGTGAGGAGGGGCTGTCACAGGGGTACGCCGACTGGGACGGTGCGGACCCGGCCGTCCTGGAGTCGGAGGTCGAGGAGTTCCGGTCCGGCTTCGACTCCGAACGCCACTACGGCATCGTCAAGGGGCGCGCCGAGGGCGGCTTCAGCACCTGACGGACGCACGGACCAGCCGGCCCCACCGCACCTGACCGGGCGCTGCCGGCACAACGGCGAAGGGAGACCCGATGATTCTCGTCGTAGGGGGCACCGGTGACCTGGGGAGCCGGATCGTCCATCACTTGGTCGATGACGGCCAGGCGGTGCGCTGCCTGGTCAGGCCCGGCTCGAATGGCGCTGCGCTGTCCGCGGCCGGCGCCGAGGTCGTTGCCGGGGACCTGACGGACCCGGGCTCCCTGCGTGCCGCGTGCGAGGGCGCCGACGTCGTCGTGGCCAGCGCGACCGCCATCGGTCGCCGCCTCGCCGGCGCGAAGGGACCATCGATCCGCGAGGTCGACGAGGTCGGCATGGCACGGCTCGTGGACGCGGCCGAGGCCAGCGGGGTGCAACGGTTCGTCTACGTGTCCTACGCGGGGATCGACGGGGCGCTCGGCACGCCCCTGGAGCGCGCCAAGATGGCGATGGAGTCGCGGCTCGGCTCGTCGAGCCTCCAGCGGGTCATCGTGCGACCGGACGCCTTCCAGGAGGTGCACCTCGCTCCGCTCGGTCGCTTCGACATCGCCGCGGGCAAGGTGGCCACCTTCGGAACGGGGAACCGGAAGCGCCGCTGGGTGGCCACGGACGACGTCGCCGCCCTCGTGGCTGCCGTGGCGGTCGAGGCGGACCCGCCCGACGTGGTCGAGTTCGGCGGACCGGAGGCGCTGAGCCGCAACGAGGCCGTCGTGGTGGCCGAGCGCGCCTCGGGGAGGTCGTTCACGGTCCGGCGGGCTCCCCTGCCCCTGGCGCGGGTCCTGATGAAGGTGCTCGCGCGACCCAACGACGCGATGGCCAGCATCTTCGGCACCGGCGTGATGATGGACCGCACCGATGTCGCGTGGGACGACGCCCCGTTGCGGGAGCGTGGGATCACCCCACGCCCGGCGACCGAGTGGATCACGCAGGAGGCGGCCCGGCACCGCGCGCCGTGACGCGTCGTCAGGCGAGGGTGGCGCTGTGGTCGGGGACGTACGTCGTGTGCTCGCGGGGCGGGCGCTCGTACCCTCGCGGCTCGGGGCGGTCCGGCAGGTCGAGCGTGGGCAGCGGGACGTCGACGTACGGGATGGTGGACAGGAGGTGGGCCATCATGTTGAGCCGCGCACGCTTCTTCGAGTCCGACTCGACGACGAACCACGGGGCCTCCGGGATGTCGGTGTGCACCATCATCTCGTCCTTGGCTCGTGAGTAGTCCTCCCAGCGGGTGATCGACTCGAGGTCCATGGGTGAGAGCTTCCAGTGCCGCATCGGGTCCTGCAGCCGGGAGGCGAAGCGTCGCTGCTGCTCGGAGTCGCTCACGGAGAACCAGTACTTGCGCAGCAGGATGCCGTCCTCGACGAGCAGACGCTCGAAGATCGGGCACTGGTGCAGGAACCGTCGGTGCTCGTTCGGGGTGCAGTAGCCCATCACCCGCTCCACCCCGGCCCGGTTGTACCAGGAGCGGTCGAAGAGGGTGATCTCCCCGGCAGCCGGCAGGTGCTCGATGTAGCGCTGGAAGTACCACTGCGTCTGCTCACGCTCGGTCGGCGTCGGGAGGGCCGCGATGCGGACGTTGCGCGGACTCAGGTACTCCGTGATCCGCTTGATCGTGCCGCCCTTCCCCGCGGCGTCCCGCCCCTCGAAGATCACGACGATGCGCTGCTTCTCGGCCTTGACCCACTCCTGCACCTTGACCAGCTCGGCCTGGAGCCGGACCAGCTCGGCCTCGTAGACGCGGTTGCTGAGGGAACTCCCGGGGCGTGCGTCGTGAGCCATGGGCTGATCGTAGGCCGCGGCCCGGCACGGCGGCGGGACGCGTCGGCGACGTCAGGCGGTGACGATCTCCTCGATCCGTGCCAGTGTCCGGTCCATGTTGCGCCGGGTCGTCCCCGCCATGCGGCGGACCGCGGGACGACCGGGGAAGGCCTCGGTGCTGAGGTCCCAGGTCTCCCGGACGAGGGTGCCGCCGTCGACCGGCTCCAGCTCGTAGCGCCACGTCCGACCCGTGAAGAGCAGGGACAGCGGGAAGGGCGCCAGGGTGCGCCAGGCGATCCGCCTGTCCTCGACCAGCTCGACGACCTCGTTGCGGGTCGAGTACCTCGCGCCGAGCTTCATGTCCATGCCGAAGGAGTCACCGAGGCGGAGCCGCCGCCCGCCTGATCGCGCGCGCCGCACCGTGCCGGACCCGTCGATGTCGAGGTGACGGGCCGGGTCGACCAGCAGGTCGAAGATCTTGTCGGCGGTGGCAGGGACCACGCGCTCCACGCTGACGCTGTTGCGGTGAGCCATGCGGCACACGGTACGGGTCGCCCCGAGCCGACCTCAGGGTCGGGTCAGGGTGGGAGCAGGGGCTCTCCCCGATGTGCCGGCACCGCCGTCGGCGCGACGCTTCTCGGCATGATCACAGTCGAAGCAGTCACCAAGACGTACGGACGCGGTCCCACCGCCGTCGACGACGTCTCGTTCACCGCGGCCACCGGTCGCGTCACCGGGTTCCTCGGGCCCAACGGCGCCGGCAAGTCGACGACGATGCGCATCATCGTCGGACTGACCCCGGCCACCTCCGGCACGGCCACGATCGACGGGTACCGGTTCAGCGACCTGCCCAACCCCGGCACCGAGGTCGGCGTCCTCCTCGACGCGTCAGCGCAGCACGCCGGGCGCACCGGCCGCGAGATCCTCGCCCTGGCGCAGCAGACGATGGGCCTGCCACGGGCTCGGGTGCAGCAGATGCTGGACCTCGTCAGCCTCACCCCCACCGAGGCCGACCGGCGCGTGCGTGACTACTCGTTGGGGATGCGCCAGCGGCTCGGCATCGGCACCGCCCTCATCGGCGACCCCCAGACCCTCATCCTGGACGAGCCTGCGAACGGGCTCGACCCCGCTGGAATCCGCTGGATGCGTGACCTCCTGCGCGGGTTCGCCGACCGGGGTGGCACCGTCCTGCTCTCGTCGCACCTCCTGCACGAGATCGAGGTCATCGCGGACGACCTCGTCGTCATCGGCAACGGCCGCATCGTGGCTCGGGGCACCAAGGCCGACCTCCTCGACGAGGCCGGCACGGTGGTCCGCGCCCGCGACGGCGCGGCACTGACCCGGGCGATGGAGGCCGCCGGCCTGGCCATGACGCTCCATGCCGACGGCAGCGCCCACACCGACGCCTCACCCGACCAGGTCGGCGAGGTCGCCCTCGCCGCAGGCCTGGTCGTCACCGAGCTCCGCGCCGCCGGCGGGGCAGGGCTCGAGGACATGTTCCTCCAGCTCACCGCAGACACGCAGCGTGAAGGAGCAGCAGCATGACCACCACCGTCCTCACCGCCTCGGACTCCCGGTCCGTGGCCGCCGTCGCCCGGGCCCGCACGCCCGGGGCGCGGATTCCCCTGCTCCGCCTCGTCAGGGTCGAGCTCCGCAAGATGTTCGACACCCGCTCCGGGTTCTGGCTCATGGCCAGCATCGTCATCACGAGCGTGCTCGCCACGGCCGCGATCATCGCGTTCGCGCCCGACGACCAGCTCACCTTCGACAACTTCGCCGCAGCGATCGGCGCCCCGATGACCGTCATCCTCCCGATGATCGGGATCCTCGCCGTGGCGAGCGAGTGGAGCCAACGCAGCGGCCTCACGACGTTCACCCTGGTCCCCCACCGGGGCAGGGTGCTCGGCGCCAAGCTGCTGGCCGCCATCACGGTGGGGATCGTGTCGATGCTCATCGCGCTCGTCGTCGGGACCCTCGGCACGCTCGTCGGGAGCGCCATCGCCGACGTGGACCCGGTCTGGAACGTCTCCGCCGTCCAGTTCCTCCACATCGTGCTGGCCAGCGTCCTCGGGATGCTCTTCGGGTTCATGCTCGGCCTCGTCATCCGCAACTCGGCCGGAGCGATCGTCACGTACTTCGTCTACACGCTGGTCCTCCCACCCCTGCTCGGACTGCTGGCCGCCAACCAGCAGTGGTTCGCCGACCTCCAGCCCTGGGTCGACTACACCTACGCGCAGAACCCGCTCTACAACGGCAGCCTCACGGGTGAGCAGTGGCAGCACCTCGCGGTCTCCGGTGCGCTCTGGTTCCTCCTGCCCATGGCGGTGGGGCTCGTGCTCGTCCGTCGAGCCGAGGTGAAGTAGAACCCCGATCCGGACCGGGACCCCGGCGCCCGCCTCCCGTCACCCGGCGAGGCGGGCGCCGCCCGCGGCAAGTTGCATCCCCTCGAGGAGGAGGGAACTACAGGGTCGCGAGGACGTAGGAGAGGACGAACCCGGCTGCCGTGCTGAGCGCGACCGCCGGTCCCCCGTCCTCGTAGGCTTCGGGCATGAGCGTGTCGGCGAGCGACGCGAGCACGGCACCCGCCGCGAAGGCGAGCGGCCACGAGAGGGTCTTCGGGTCGGCGTTGGACAGCGGCCCCGCACCCACGGCCACGGCCACGGCAAGCAGCACTGCACAGCCGAACCACACGCCCACGATGAAGCCCTGCGAACGGCCCTGAGCACGCATCGACGCGCTGCCCACGAGGGCCTCGGGGAAGTTGGAGACGAAGATCGCGGCGAGGAGCGCGACTCCTCCGGTGCCCTCACCCACGGACACCCCGAGGGCGATGTTCTCCGGCACCCCGTCGAGGGTGACCGCTGCGAGCAGCGCCAGTCCTGCGGAGCCCGTCACCGAGGCGTGCGACGGGGCCTCGGCCTGCGACGCAGCGTCCTTGTCGAGCTTGTCGCTGCCGTGGTCCTCGTCGGGCCGGTCTCCCGCGGCCGCGCGGTCGAGCCGCTGGCTCACCACGGTGAAGACCACCGCTCCTGCCATCAGCCCCAACCCGGCGCGCCACAGCCCACCCTGCTCGTGCGAGTCCTCGAACAGCTCGAAGGCCAGAGCGGTGATGAGCGCGCCCGACGCGAAGGCCAGCATCGCGGCGAGGACGCGTTTCGGGATCTGAACCCGACCGCCGACGACCGCACCGAGGACGAGCGCGCTCGACCCGATGGCGCCGAAGACCAGCCCCTCACCCACCTGACGTCTCCATGACCGCGCCTTACCCCCAGGAGGAACGGCCAACCGCGCCGGCGCGCAGTGGCCTCAGTGGAGGCGGCTGAGCTGGCGAGGTCGAACGGCGGCATCCCCGTCAGCCGTCGCGATCAATGACGCTGACGAGGATGCCTGGCCACGCGAGCATCAACGGCTGAACCCACCGACCTGACCATGCCCTACCCAGCACGTGCGGGTCACACACTCCCGGGAGGCCATTCGCGGGGACGGAGGGGCCGGCGCCCGGGTGGCCTACCCTGACGAGGAAGCAGCCGCCCGCAGGGCGGCCCACCCCTGAAGGGGGACGTAGCAATGGCTCAGGATCTACCGACCGTGAACACGAGCTGGTGACGCACCTCAGGGCCATCGTCGAGCGGCTCTCCGGTTCCGACCACGTGGTGAGCCCGGGCCAGGTGATCCGGCTCGCCACCCTCGCGCTCCCCCGCGCCGAGCACGTCGGGTTGAGCCTGATCCGGGCCGGACGAAAGTCCGTCATCGTCGATGTCTCGGACGACACCCTGCGAGAGATGGACGCGTTGCAGCACCAGTGCCGCGAGGGGCCGCTCCTCGACGGGTCAACGGGGCCGTCGGTTCTGCTGTCGCACGACGTCTCGACGGACGACCGATGGCCGACCTTCGGTCCCCGGTGTACCGAGGGCACGCGGGTGCGAAGCGTGCTGAGCATCCGACTGCCGGTCGGTGGAGACGATCACGCCGCGATGTCCTTCTCCTCCAGCGGACAGGGGGCCTTCACCGACGAGGACGTGACGGCGGCCTCGGTGGTCGTCCCGTTGGCTGCCCTGTCGATCGAGGCGGAGCTGCGTCAGCGCGACCGGGACAACCTCACGAAAGCACTCGGCTCCAGCCGACACATCTCCACTGCCGTCGGCATCATCATGGCCGTCAAGCACGTGTCGGATGATGACGCCTTTGCACTCCTGCGCCAAGCCAGCATGGACCTCAACGAGCGGCTCTATGACGTCGCCGCGAGGTCAACCTCACCGGGACACCGCCGCGCGGGCGCAGGGTAGCCCGACGCTGACGAGACTTCAGGCCGGACGACAACCCGGCTGCTGCCTGTCGTCACTCGCCGCCATGGCCGCTGCTGCCGCGGCCACGGCTGGACCCCATCCGAACCCGGCTGGGCCGGCCCACACGGGAACCGCGTGCATGAGGGTGCTCGCCCCACCCGCAAGCGAGCGGAAGCTCCCACAGCGTCCCGGCAGCCAGTCCAACGTCGCCGAGGTGGGAGCGGCCTTCTGCGCGTGACCAGGGCGATGACCCCAGCCCCTGCGCACGACGCGTGAACGAGACAGCCCCTGACCGGCATACCTGCAGGTCA
The DNA here is from genome assembly GCF_048606435.1 of Knoellia terrae. Classification (NCBI taxonomy): domain Bacteria; kingdom Bacillati; phylum Actinomycetota; class Actinomycetes; order Micrococcales; family Intrasporangiaceae; genus Knoellia; species Knoellia terrae. The sequence continues at coordinate 313,278 of NZ_JBMBWH010000003.1, forward strand.
GGGGCTGTTCTCGTTCAGTGGGCGATACTGGGATCGAACCAGTGACCTCTTCCGTGTCAGGGAAGCGCGCTACCGCTGCGCCAATCGCCCCGTGAGGGGTGGAACTCGAGGTGGAGACGGGATTTGAACCCGTGTAAACGGCTTTGCAGGCCGCTGCCTCGCCTCTCGGCCACTCCACCAGATCTGAGGGGCGGCTTGCCCTCCGAGCGGATGACCGGGTTCGAACCGGCGACCTCAACCTTGGCAAGGTTGCGCTCTACCAACTGAGCTACATCCGCACTTCGCTCCACTCGGTTTCCCTTGTGGCGTGCGGAGAGACATTAACTGATGGGCCGCGTGAACTCCAAACCCGTTGGTTTCAGCGCCCGGAACCGACCCGGATGCGCGGGATGACGAGGGTCTCGTCGTCCTTGATCGGGGTCAGCGGGCGGCGGGCTGCGTCCCGTATGCCGTCCAGGTCCAGGTCGTCCTCGGGCGCACTCCCGCTGTCGTCGCCCTCCTCGCCCGCGTCACCGCGGCCGGTGGTGGAGGCGGGTCGCGCGGGTCGGACCCAGCCGGCGAACCGCTCCCGGAGCCCCCGCTGCTCCGAGGACGGCCACAGGTTGCGGATGGCCGCGTTGAGCGCGGCGCCGATGAGGACGGCGATGGCGAGCATGTAGAGCCAGATGAGCAGCACGATCGGAGCGCTCAGCGGACCGTAGATCGAGGTCCCGCCCAGCGACGCGGCGATCGTCCCGCGCACGGCGAACGACGCCACGACCCATATCCCGAGCGTCATGAAGGCACCGGGCAGGTCCCGGGTCCACGGGCTCCGGCGCGGTGTGGACACGTGGTAGAGGCTCGTGAAGGCGGCGACGACGAGCAGCGACATCACCGGCCAGTAGAGCGCCGTGAGGAAGTCCCACCCGGACGGCAGGAACTGCCCGAGGAGGGTGGGCCCGATGAGCACGAGCGGGATCATGACGACGCCCACGAGGAGAGCGACGACGTAGAGCGAGAAGCTCAGCGCCCGCGTGGGAACGATGCCCCTCAGCCCGGACTGCCCGTACATGATCGCGACCGTGTCGACGAGCACGTTGAGGGCCCTCGAGCCCGACCACAGCGACAGGACGAAACCCACGGAGATGAGGTCGAAGCGGCCGTCCGTGAAGACGTCGTCGACGGTCGGCGACAACGTCGTCGAGATGACGTCCTCCGTGAGGAAGCGGGCGGCATACTCGCTCACCGCCTCGCGCACCTGCTCGACGGTGTCCTGCCCCAGCCAGCGACCGACGTAGCCGACCCCGCCGAAGAGCCCGAGCACGAGCGGCGGCAGCGACAGCAGCGCGAAGAAGCCCGCCTCGGATGCCAGCCCGGTCACCCGGTAGCGCAGACAGATCCGGATCGTCTCCACCGTGAGGCGAGCCAGGGCGAGCAGCGCGGGGAACCGCGCCAGCCAGCCCCGCAGGCGTCGCTTCACATCGGTCACCCGTCCACGCTATCTGCCGAGTCCCGGCCGCCCCTGCGCTGACACGGCGCCCCTGCGACACGAGCCGATCACAACTGTCCCCCTGCGAGGTGCGCGCGGGCTACCGTTCGGCGCGTGGACACCTCCGACGTCGCGAACCAGGTGCCCGACCTCGTCGGGCACGACCTGTTCACCAGCGACGCGGTCGCCGTCGAGGCCATGGAGCGGTGGGGCCGCCTCGAGGACTCCGTGGCCTTGGCAGACCTGGGTCGACACGCCGGCTCGGCCGAGGTGCAGGCGTGGGCCGACGACGCGCACCGCAACCCGCCCCGCCTGCGCACGCACGACCGCACCGGAGCCCGCGTCGACGAGGTGGACTACGACCGTGGCTACCACGACCTCATGCGGACGGCCGTCGGCCACGGGCTGACCGCCGAGCCGTGGACTCGACCGGCGGGAAGCGGAGCGCACCTGCGCCGAGCCGCCGGCTTCGTCACGTGGTCACGTGCCGAGGCGGGCCACCTGTGCCCCGTGTCGATGACGTATGCCGCGGCGCCGGCCCTGCGCTCATCCCCCGAGCTCGCGGCGCGCTGGGTCCCGCGGCTCGCCTCGCGGCACTACGACCCGACGCTGGCACCGTTCGGCGAGAAGCGCTCCGCGATCGCCGGGATGGGCATGACCGAGAAGCAGGGCGGGTCGGACGTGCGGGCCAACGTCACCAGAGCGGTCGCAACCCCGGGTGGTCCGGTCGAGGGCGGCGAGACCTATCGCCTCACCGGGCACAAGTGGTTCTTCTCCGCGCCGATGAGCGACGTCTTCCTCGTCCTGGCGACGACTCCCGCCGGGGTCACCTGCTTCCTCGTGCCGCGGGTGTTGGACGACGGCACCCGCAACGCCCTGCGGCTGCAACGGCTGAAGGACAAGCTCGGCAACCGCTCGAACGCCTCGTCCGAGGTCGAGCTCGAGGGCGCCTGGGCGGTGCGGGTCGGCGACGACGGCCGAGGCATCCGCACGATTCTCGAGATGGTGTCCTCCACCCGGCTCGACTGCATCCTCGGCTCCTCGGCGACCATGCGGGAGGCGGCCGTCCGTGCGGTGCACCACGCGCGCCACCGCTCCGCCTTCGGTGCCCGGCTCGTCGACCAGCCGTTGATGCGCAACGTCCTCGTGGACCTCGCCGTCGAGGCTGAGGCCGCGGAGCTGCTGGGTCTGCGGATGGCGCACGCAGTCGATGTGGGCGAGAGCGACCTCGCGCGCCTCGGCGTCGCGCTCGGCAAGTTCTGGGTGTGCAAGCGCACCTTGCCGATGGTCGCGGAGGCGCTCGAGTGCCTGGGCGGAGCGGGGTACGTCGAGGAGAACGGCATGGCCCGTCTCTACCGTGAGGCGCCGCTCAACTCCATCTGGGAGGGCTCGGGCAACGTCGGTGCCCTTGACGTGCTGCGGGCCATGACCCGTGAGCCGGCGAGCGTCGCCGCCCTCGACAAGGAGCTGTCCGGGGCGCGCGGACACGACCGAGGCCTTGACCGCGCGATCGACGAGGTCCCTGCCCTGGTGGCCCTCGCGGCCACCGACGAGGCCCCGTGGCAGGCGCGCCGCATCGTCGAGCACCTGGCCGTGACCCTGCAGGCCGCGCTGCTCGTGCAGCACTCCCCTGCCGCGGTCAGCGACACGTTCGTCGCCGGGCGTCTGGACCCCTCGGGTCACGGTGCGACGTTCGGCACCCTCGCGGGCGTCGGCGACGCCGAGGTGACCCGGGTGCTCGACCGCACCTTCGCCTGAGCCTCAGGGCATGGTGGCAAGCCGGCGCTTCTCCGCCTCGACGTCGAAGTCGGCCGTCGGCCACTGGAGGTCCAGTGCCTCGAGGTGCTCCAGCACGAGGTTCATGACGGCCAGGCGGGCGTACCACTTGCGGTCGGCCGGCACGACGAACCACGGAGCGCCGTCGGTCGAGCAGCGTTCGACCGCAGCCTGGTAGGCCTCCTGGTAGTCCGCCCAGTGCGCTCGCTCGTCGAGGTCGCCGGGGTTGAACTTCCAGTGCTTGTCCGGACGCTCGAGCCGCTCGGACAGCCGCTCCTTCTGCTCGTCGCTCGAGATGTGCAGCATCACCTTGACGACGGTGGTGCCTGACGCGACGACCTCGGCCTCGAAGTCGTTGATCTGCGCGTAGCGGCCCGACCACTCGCTCTGCGGCACGAGGTCGTGGACGCGCACGATGAGCACGTCCTCGTAGTGGGACCTGTCGAAGACGCCGATCTGCCCGGCGGTGGGCAGTGCGTTGCGGATCCGCCAGAGGAACGGGTGCTTCTTCTCCTCCGCCGTGGGTGCCTTGAACGACGTGATGTCCACGCCCTGCGGGTCGAACGCGCCGACGACGTGGCGCATGACGCCGCCCTTGCCCGAGGTGTCCATGCCCTGGATGATCAGCAGCATCGAGCGGGTACCGCCGGCCTTGGACTCCGCGTAGAGCCGCTCCTGCAGTTCCGCGAGCCGGTCGCCGAGAGCCGCCAAGGCCTTCTCACCCGCCGCCTTGTCGCCGTCGAACCCCGGGGTGGATCTGGGGTCGAGGGCGAGCAGGTCGAAGCCCTCCCCCACCCGCAGAGCCTTGATGTATGCCGCACTGGCCGGTGGGGTCGTGCTCGTGGTCGCCATCCCGGCATCCTGTCAGGCACCGACCGCCTCGTGGGGTGCCAGACTCGGCCCCGTGCGCCTCCTCCTCGACACCCGTGCGCGGCACCTGCCCACCGAGCCGGTGACCGACGACGACCTCGCCCGGCTCTACGCGTGGCCCGAAGGCGGCGGGGTACGCGCCAACTTCGTGTCCACCCTCGACGGGTCCGGTGTCGGAGCGGACGGCCGCAGCGGCTCGATCAACACCGAGCCCGACGGACGCATCTTCCACCTGCAGCGGCAGCTTTCCCACTGCGTGCTCGTGGGCGCGGGAACCGCTCGCGCAGAGGGCTACCGGCGTGGTCCCACGCCGATCGTCGTCGTGAGCCGCAGCGGGCGTATCCCGGAGTCGCTGGCGACCGGGACCGGCGATGTGGTTCTCGCAACCTGCGCGTCGTCGGGCCGACGCGACGGCGACCACGTGTGGGTCGAGGGTGACGAGACGGTGGACCTGCCTGCCGTGGTGGCCCGCCTCCGCGATGCCGGTATGCCGGGTGTCCTCACTGAGGGCGGACCCCGTCTCTTCCACGACCTGCTCGAGGCCGGGGTGGTCGACGAGCTCGCCCTGACGCTCGCCCCGAGGATCGTCGGCGGCGACCACACGAGGGTCGTGGCCGGGAACCCGCTGGGCGGCCCGTCGGGCCTCGACGCCGAGGTCGTCCACCTCCTCGAGGAGGACGGCTCAATCATGGGCCTCTGGCGAGTGAAGCCCTGACCCTCCAGCCAGCCCCTGGCGCCAGCTTTCGACCAATAGGTCACGAAGTGCGCGGATGAACGCTCGGGCGCGCGCCAGTTCGTGACCTATTGGTCGGAAAGTGTCGGGGTGGGGGGGCGACGGGCGTGGGCAGTCGTCGGTGAGGGCTGGGGTCAGGGGGACGCGAGGAGCTCGAGGGCGCGGAGGCGGTTGTCGAGGCCCGGCGCGGCGTTGGTGACCATGACCTCGTCGGCGCTCGCGTGCTCCGCGAACCGACCGAGGTAGTCCCGCACGGTCGTGATGTCGCCCACCGCGGAGTACGTCATCATGTGCCGGGCCTGCGCAGCGACGGGCGAGTCCATCAGCGCGTCGAGGGTCTGCTCGTCGAGCTGGCCGGCATACGCCGGGACACGGGAGGCGAGCGAACGCACGCGGGACCGGAGCACCGAGGCGGCCAGTGCCTCGGCGCGCTCCTGCTCGTCGGCGACGACGACGTTGACCGCCGCGATGACGTGGGGTTCGGCGAGCTGCTCCGACGGGCGGAAGTCGCGCCGGTAGACCGCGACTGCCTGCTGGAGCGCGTCCGGTGCGAAGTGGCTCGCGAAGGCGTAGGGCAGCCCGAACCGGGCAGCGAGCTGCGCGCCGAACAGCGAGCTGCCGAGGATGTAGAGCGGCACCCTGGTCCCTCGCCCGGGGATCGCGTCGATCGTCGGCACGAGGCTCTCGTCGGAGAGGTAGCCCTGCAGCTCGAGGACGTCCTCCGGGAACCGCTCCGAGGCCCGGGGGTCGACGCGCAGGGCGCGGGTGGTGACCTGGTCGCTGCCGGGCGCCCGGCCCAGACCAAGGTCGATGCGGCCCGGGTGCAGCTCGGCGAGGGTGCCGAACTGCTCGGCGATGACGAGCGGCGAGTGGTTCGGCAGCATGACGCCACCCGCGCCGACCCGGATCCGCTCGGTCCGGGCAGCGACGTGCGCGAGCAGGACAGCGGTGGCGGCCGACGCGATCGAGGGCATGTTGTGGTGCTCGGCGAACCACAGCCGCTCGAACGTGCCGAGCGTGTCGGCCTTCTGGGCCAGCGTCACGCTGGCCTCGAGGGCCTCACCGATCGGCTGGTCGCGACCGACGACGGCGAGGTCGAGCAGCGAGAGCCGCGGCGACGCGGGGCTCACGCGGGCACCGCCACGCGGTCACGCTCCGGGGCGGGGGCCGGGACCGTGGCCTCGTCCTCCTCGAGCTCGAGACGGGCGTCGGCGCCACCGAAGGTGTTGGCGTCGTAGACGTCCTGGTCGAGCAGCCCGTTGCGCTTGGCCACGATCGTCGGGATGAGCGCCTGTCCGGCCACGTTGGTGGCGGTGCGGATCATGTCGATGATCGGGTCTATCGCGAGGAGGAGGCCGACGCCCTCGAGCGGCAGGCCCAGCGTCGACAGGGTCAGCGTGAGCATGACGACCGCACCGGTGAGGCCCGCCGTGGCTGCCGACCCGACGATCGAGACGAACGCGATGAGCAGGTAGTCGGTGACGCCGAGGTCGACCCCGAACAGCTGGGCCACGGTGATCGCGGCCAACGCCGGATAGATCGCCGCGCAGCCGTCCATCTTGGTCGTGGCGCCGATCGGCACCGCGAAGGATGCGTAGTCGCGCGAGACACCGAGGTTGTGGGTGACGACGCGCTGGGTCAGTGGGAGGGTGCCGATCGAGCTGCGCGAGACGAAGGCGAACTGGATCGCGGGCCACGCTCCCGCGAAGAACTTCACGGGGTTGAGACCGTTGGCCCGGGCAACGATCGGATAGATGACGAGCAGCACGATGGCGCAGCCGAGGTAGACGTCGGCGGTGAAGATGGCGAGCGGTCCGACGAGGTCCCAGCCATAGTTGGCGACGGCAGAGCCGATGAGCGCCGCGGTGCCGAGCGGCGACAGCTTGATGACCCACCAGACGAGCTTGCTGAAGACCTCGAGCGCGCTGCGGGTCAGGTTGACGAACGGCTCGGCCTTGGCGCCGACCGAGAGGCAGGCCGCGCCGATCGCGAGGCCGAGCACCACGAGCTGGAGGATGTTGAACGACGGGCTGGAGCTGAGTGCCCCACCGTCCTCGGCGGTGGTCGAGACCTCGAGGCCCAGGACGTTGCCGGGGACGATCGAGGTGAGGAAGTCGAGCCAGCTGCCGGTCCGGCTCGGGGCCTCACCGGCGCTGGTGTCGAGGGTGGCGCTGGCGCCCGGGTTGGTCACGAGGCCGAGGGTGATGCCGACGACCACCGAGGCAGCGGCCGTGACCGCGAACCAGACGAGGGTCTCGCCCGCGAGCCGCGCGGCGTTCGTGACCTGCCGGAGGTTGGCGATCGAGACGATGATCGCGGTGAGGACGAGCGGCACGACGATGACCTTGAGCAGCTGGACGAAGATGCCGCCGACGGTCTTGAGGGTCTCGGCCAGCCAGGCCTGGTCGAACTGGCGGGCGACGAAGCCGAGGACGACCCCGAGGGCGAGGCCGAGGAAGACCTGCGCCCAGAAGGGCACGCGCGGGGGACGGGGGCGAGCGGTGGGAGACGACGCGGGCACGGCGGCGTCGGAGGTGGTGGCAGACATGACGAAACCTTCGGGTCAGAGGTGGGGTCAGGGGGAGGTCGGGCGGTCGGACGCGGTCCGGGCCGTCAACGACTGCTGGCGACGAGCCCCAGGTCCACGTGCAACCGCCGCCACAGGGCGGGGGCGGTCGTCAGGTGGGTCACGTCAGGCGGCAACGGCCACTGTGCGGCGCCTATTCCCTAACGACCTCACCCGCCCACGAAGTCGCGCACGAGGGCCTCCCAGCGCTCGGGCTCGGTGTTCCACTCCTTGCAGTGCCGCGCGACCCGCCACTCCTCGTAGGTCAGGAGGTCGGGGCGGTGCTGCGCCAGCTGCCGCGACGGCCCCACGGGGACGAACTCGTCGTCGGCGGAGTGGATGAGGAGCACGGGGTGGGTGAGCTCGTCGGCTCGCCGCACCCAGTCGGTGCGGGCGACGTCGACGGACTCGTGCACGCCGACGAGGCGCCTGCCCCAGCGGCGCCCCATCATCGTGCGCGAGAGCGTCCCGACGCCACGGGGGACCCGGTGCAGGCGGGCGTGGTGGGCGAGGACGTCCCCCCAGTCGATGACCGGACCGTCGAGCACGACCCGCGACACGACGTCCGAGAGCGGTGACCGGTCGAGGAACTGGAGCACGATCGCCCCACCCATGGACCAGCCCACCAGGAGGACCTCCTGCGCACCCGACCGGACCGCGTGCTCTACCGCCGCTTCGATGTCGCGCCACTCCGACAGCCCGAGGTTGTAGCGTCCGTCCGGCCCGGGCGGCACGTCCTCGTCGTTGCGGTAGGTCGGCACGAGCGAGGTCCAGCCGGCCGCGTGCAGGACCGGCAGGGCACGGAGCGTCTCCTGCCGCTGCGCCCCCCGGCCGTGCACGAGCACCGCCCAGCGAGAACCGGTGCCGGCCTCCGCCGGGACGAGCCAGGCCGGCATACGACCGAGCTCGCCGTCGACGTGCACGTGCTCGGTCGCCAGTCCCACCGCGGTGTCGGGCGTGCCGCAGTGGAACCAGCCGTCGAAGCGGGCTCCGCCCGGTCGCAGGTCCCCGGCGTCCACGCCGAGCACCTCGCGCTCGACCGTGCCCTCGGCGACGTCGGTGTCGACGAGGTCGCCGAGGCGCACGTGCCCCCGGCCTCCGTCGAGCCACAGCCCGTAGCGTCCCGGCACCACGGTCTCGGCGGTCGCCGACAGCACGACGGTGCCGTCGCCCACCGACAGGACCTCGGTGTCGTCCGGCCGGTCGCGCTCGGGCGTGAGCACGCGACGCGCGAAGTATGCCGCTGCCGCAAGCGAGCCGGCCGCGCTCGCCAGCGTCGTGGTCGAGGCCACCACGGCGGCGGCCAGGGTCGCCCGGCGCAGGCCGGACGCCTCAGGCATCGAGCACGTCGGCGAGGTCGTAGGAGACCGGCTCCTCCAGCTGCGAGTAGGTGCAGGACTCCGGCTCCCGGTCGGTGCGCCAGCGCACGAACTGGGCGGTGTGCCGGAAGCGCACGCCCTCCATGTGGTCGTAGCGCACCTCCACGACCCGCTCGGGCCGCAGCGGCGTGAACGAGAGGTCCTTGCCTGCCGCCCACCGGGAGCCGGCGGCGTTCTGCGGCGTGCGCGTGCCCTCCTCCTGCTTCGCCCACGCCCAGGGGTGGTCGTCGAAGTCGGTGACAAGGGGCTGCAGCTCCTCGAACAGCTCCCTGCGGCGGGCCATCGGGAACGCGCCGATGACGCCGACGCTCGCGAGCGTCCCCTCGTCGTCGTAGAGGCCGAGCAGGAGCGAGCCGACGAGGTCGTCCCCGCTCTTGTGGGTGCGGTAGCCCGCGACGACGCAGTCGGCCGTGCGCTCGTGCTTGAACTTGTGCATCGTGCGCTTGTCGGGCTCGTAGGTCCCGTCGAGCGGCTTGACCATGACCCCGTCGAGCCCGGCCCCCTCGAACTGCTCGAACCATCTGCGGGCCTGCTCGACGTCGCGCGTCGCAGCCGTGAGGTGGACCGGCGCCTTGACGTCGGCGAAGGCCTTCTCGAGCTCGGCCCGCCGGACCGCGAACGGCTCGCCCATGAGGTCGCGTTCGCCAAGGGCCAGCAGGTCGAACGCCACGAAGCTCGCCGGGGTCTCGCCGGCCAGCTTCTTCACCCGGCTCGCCGCCGGATGAATCCGCTGCTGGAGCAGGTCGAAGTCCAGCCGGTCCTCCCCGGGCCGTACGACGATGATCTCGCCGTCGACGACGCACTTGTCGGGGAAGTTCGCGAGGACGGCCTCGACGACGTCCGGGAAGTAGCGGGTCATCGGCTTCTCGTTGCGGCTGCCGATCTCGACCCGGTCCCCCGACCGGTAGATGATCGAGCGGAAGCCGTCCCACTTCGGCTCGTAGCTCACCTCTCCCTCGACGAGCTTCTTGCTCGGCTTGGCGAGCATCGGAGCGACCGGCGGCACGACCGGCATACCCCACTGCTCGCGCTCCTCGGCGTCACGCTCGGCCTTGGGTCGCATGTAGTCCTCGTCGGCGCGGTCGGCGCGCCGCTTGCTCGGCTGCACGCGCGGCGGCTCCCCCGGCATCTTGGGGTAGTCCGGAGGGAAGTTCAGCTCACCGAGCCCTCGCTCGACGTCGGCGTCCCAGAGCGCGAGGGCCGGCTGGATGTCGGCGACGGTCTCGCTCATGCCCTCCCAGGCGTCACCGCGGTCGGCGACGATCTCCGGCACCGTGAGGACGGTGAAGTCGGCAGGAGCGATTGTGACCAGTTCCTCCCACGACACCGGCATCGACACGGGGGCGCCGGGCAGCGGCCGGGGGCTGTAGGCCGAGGCGATGGTGCGGTCGCGGCAGGCCTGGTTGAAGTCGACGAACACGCGCTCGCCGCGCTCCTCCTTCCACCACGAGGTGGTGACGAGGTCGGGCAGGCGTCGCTCGAGCTCGCGGGCGATGCCGATGACGCCGTGGCGCACGTCGAGGAACTCGTGGGTCGGGGTCACCCGGGCGAAGACGTGGACCCCGCGGTTGCCCGAGGTCTTGGCCCAGGCCGTCAGCCCGAGCTCGGACATCAGCTCGCGCAGCGCGACCGCCGCCTCGACGGCGTCGTCGAAGGTGCGCCCGGGCTGAGGGTCGAGGTCGATGCGCAGCTCGTCGGGGTTGTCGTTGTCGGCGGTGCGCACCGGCCAGGGGTGGAAGGTGACGGTGTTCATCTGGACGGCCCAGACGGCGGCGGCGACCTCGTCGACGACGAGCTGGTCGTGGCGCCGCCCGGACGGGTAGCGGCACGACACCGTCCGGATCCACTCGGGCATGCCCTTGGGCGGGTTCTTCTGGTAGAACTCCTCGCCGTCGATCCCCTCGGGAAAGCGTTGCAGGGTGACCGGCCGGTCCCCGATCGCCCGCACCAGCGGCTCGCCGACCGCGGCGACGTATGCCGCGAGGTCACCCTTGGTGATCCCGTCTCCCGGCCACATCAGCCGGTCGGGGCTCGAGAGCCGGACCTCGCGGGGTCCGTCGGGTCCGTCGAGCTCGATCGTCGTGGAGGACGCCATGCTTCGAAGACTAGTCATGCACTCTTTGCCGATTGCATACCTTGGGGTGCAGACGCGGACCCCCTTCACCGCTTACCGTCGGCGTGTTCACTCCCCTGAGCCCCCGAAGGGTCCCCCATGTCCGTGATCTCCCGTCGGACGTGCGCTGCCATCGCTGCGCCGTTCGTCGCCCTGCCGCTCGCCGGGGCCACCGCCCTGGTCGCGGCCGCTCCTGCCAACGCGGTGTCCGACACCGTGCTCATCTCCGAGGTCTACGGCGGTGGCGGCAACTCCGGCGCCACCTACACCCATGACTTCATCGAGCTGTCGAACAAGACGTCCGGCTCGCTGTCGCTCGATGGATGGTCGGTGAAGTACTACTCCAGCACTGGCACCTCGGCACAGACCACGCCGCTCACCGGATCGGTGGCAGCGAACGGCCTCTATCTTGTGCAGGAGGCCAAGGGCAACGGCGGTACCACCGCGCTCCCCACACCGAATGCCACCGGGAGCATCCCGATGTCCGGCACGACCGGCCGCGTGGAGCTGGTGAACTCCTCGAACCTGGTCGTGGACCTGCTCGCCTGGGGCCCCACCGCCACGCCGTCTGAGGGTGCTCCCGCTCCGGCGACGACCAACTCGACCTCCGTGGCGCGCAAGAACTCGTTCGTGGACACGGACAACAACGCGGCCGACTTCGCCACCGGCGCCCCAACGCCCCAGACCACTTCGGGCGGCGGGACCGACCCCGACCCTGACCCGACCCCGGTCGTCACCAAGGCGACGATCGCCGAGATCCAGGGCACCGGTCCCGCCTCCCCCATGGTCGGCAAGCAGGTCGAGACGACGGGCGTCGTCACGGCCGTGTACCCGACCGGCGGCTTCAACGGGGCCTACCTGCAGACGCCTGGAACGGGTGGCACCACCGACGCCACCCCCGGCGCCTCGGACGGCCTCTTCGTCTTCCGCGCGGCCGACGTCCAGATCGGTGAGTGCTACACGGTCACCGCGACCGTCTCCGAGTTCGGCATGCAGACCCAGCTGGGCGACGCGACCCTGGCGGCAGCGACCGACTGCGCGCCGGTGGCGCCGACGCCGCTGGTTACGGTCCCGGTCACGGACGCCGACAAGGAGCAGTACGAGGGCATGCTCGTGCAGCCCGAGGGCACCTACACGATCACGAACAACTTCCAGCTGAACCAGTTCGGCCAGGTCGGCCTCGCCGTCGGTGACCAGCCGCTCTACACCGCAACAGACGTCGTCCTCCCGGGAGCCGCTGCGACGGCATACGAGGCTGAGAACAAGAAGAAGTACATCACCCTCGACGACGGCTCCAGCTGGAACTACGTCACCAACCAGACGGCGCAGGACTCGCCGCTGCCCTACCTCTCGCAGGCGGAGCCGATGCGCACCGGCTCCCAGGTGAGCTTCACCAAGCCGGTCATCCTCGACTACCGGTTCCAGTGGAACTACCAGCCCACCGGGCACGTCGTCGGCGCCACCGACTCGGACGACCCGGTGAGCACCGAGAACGACCGCGAGCTCACCGCTCCGGCTGTCGGTGGCAACCTCAAGCTCGCCACCTTCAACGTCCTCAACTACTTCCCGGACCTGGGTGCGACCGAGGACACCTACAAGAACTGCCGCTATTTCGCCGACCGCGACGGCACTCCCGTCACCACGGACTTCTGCGAGGTCCGCGGTGCGTGGACCCCCGAGGCGTTCGAGGACCAGGAGACCAAGATCGTCACGGCGATCAACGGTCTCGGGGCGGACGTCATCTCCCTCGAGGAGATCGAGAACTCCGCGGCAATCAGCTACCTGCCGGGCCAGCCGCGCGACAAGGCGCTCGCCACCCTCGTCACGGCGCTCAACGCCGATGGCGGGCAGTGGGCCTACGTCGCGTCGCCGACCGTCACGCCGAGCAACGAGGACGTCATCCGCACGGCGTTCATCTACCGCACGGACCGGGTGATGCCGCTCGAGGCCTCGCAGATCCTGCTCGACGGAGCGTTCGCCAACGCGCGCTACCCGCTGGCACAGAAGTTCAAGGCGCTCAACGCCGGCAGCCCCTTCGTCGTCATCGCCAACCACTTCAAGTCCAAGGGTTCGGGCGTCAACGACGGCACTGGCCAGGGTAACGCCAACCCCTCGCGCATCGCTCAGGCCACGGCGCTGACGACGTGGGCGAACACCCAGTTCGCCGACGAGGCGATCTTCCTGGTGGGTGACTTCAACGCCTACTCCATGGAGGACCCGATCCGCATCATCGAGGCGGCCGGCTACACCAACCTGGCCAAGACGTTCGACGAGGGCTCGGCCAGCTACCAGTTCGACGGGCGCCTCGGCTCCCTCGACCACGGGTTCGCCAACGCCAAGGCGCTCAAGATGGTGACCGGCGCCGGCGTCTGGGACATCAACGGTGACGAGTCCGTCGCGATGCAGTACTCGCGTCGCAACTACAACATCACGGACTTCTTCGCCGCGACGCCGTTCTCGTCCTCGGACCACGACCCGCTGCTCATCGGGCTGTCGGTCGAAGGGCGCGGACCGCGCTGAGGACCGGCCTGACCGCATGACACGAGACCCCCGGGAACCTTCCCGGGGGTCTCGTGGTTACCTCTTGTCATGGAGCCCACCAACCGCACGTATGCCGTCACCAAGTCCGACGAGGAGTGGCGCGCCGAGCTGACCCCGGAGGAGTACGCCGTGCTCCGCCAGGCCGGCACCGAGCGTCCCTACGCCGGCGAGTACACCGACACCAAGACCGAGGGCGTCTACTCGTGCCGCGCCTGTGGTGCGGAGCTGTTCACGTCCACGACGAAGTTCGACAGCCACTGCGGCTGGCCGTCCTTCTACAGCCCGCTCGCCGGCGAGTCGGTGGAGCTGCTCGAGGACGCCTCGCTGCCGGGTCGCCCCCGCACCGAGGTCCGCTGCGCGTCCTGCGGCAGCCACCTCGGCCACGTCTTCGAGGGCGAGGGCTACGAGACGCCGACCGACCAGCGCTACTGCATGAACAGCATCGCGATGACGCTGCGCCCGGCCGACGCCTGACCGACCCGCCTCCCGTTTCCCGCCTCATCACGGAAACTAACCCTTCCTCCGGGATCATTTCCCGGGGGAAGGGTCATGTTCCGGGGGTGACGGTGACTCGAGGGCGCGCGGCAGGGCCCGCTGCACCTTCGCCGAGGCCCGACCGGGCGTCTCCAGGTCGGCCCACGTCACCCGGACGACGACCTTCCCCTCGGCCCGCATGTCGTCCTCTCGCCGCTTCTCCGCCCAGAGGACCCCAGGATCGCCGGTGGCGTACTTCACCCTGCCGTCGACCTCGACGACCACATCGGTGTCCTCGACGATGAAGTCGGCGCGTCCGATGACCGATCCGTCCCGTCTGCAGACGTTCACCTGCGACCGGACGCGTATGCCGTGAGTGGTGAACTCGACGCGGGCTCAGCTCTCCGCCACGGACTCGCACGACGGGTCGACGAACTCGAGCATCGCGCGGGGGCGGTTCGACTTCGGCCAGGTCCGGACGGCCTCGACGGCTGCCGTCAGCTCTGCGAGCGTGACACGCCCCGCGTGCAGCGCAGCATCGGCGGACACCACCCCTTGCACGATCCCGTGGTCGAGGCACAGCTGGACGAGAGCCTGCGCCAGCGGAACCGTGGGACCCCAGGGCGAGTCCACCTGTCCGCCTCGGCGCGGGCGCACCCGGTAGGGCCTGACGCCGACCTGACGGTGGATGGGCCGCAGCAGGTCCGGTCGGCCCAACGGGCAGTTCCACACCGGTAGCCCGTGCGCGAGGACGGCCGTGACACCGGTGAGGACGGCGTCGTCGTAGAGGAGGTGCGCTCCCCGCGCGAGGGACTGGTGACGTGCCTCGGACGACTGCGGCCGAGGCGGCGACACGGCATACAGGCCTCGAGCGAGACGCACGATCCGCTTCGAGGTGACGTGTTCCCTCAAGGCCTTGGCGACGACGCCGACGTCGCGTGCCTGTCGGGTGGTGAACAGGCCGCACTGGCCCTCAGCGAGAGCGAGCAGGTTGGGATCGAGGCATGCCATGAGCCGCAGCCTCCGGCGTCGACGCGTGCCTGACGACAGCCGGTTGCAGCGGCTGTGGACGAGCCCGGTCCTGCAGGTTGGCTGTGGACGCGCGCCGAGCGGGCGACCTCCACCCCGGAAGCTGACCCTTCACCCCGGGAACGATCCCGGGGGAAGGGCCACCTTCCGCGATCAGGCGGAAAAAGGGGGGGCGGGGGCGGGTCAGCGCTGGCGGGCGATGAGGTCGGCGACGTCGACCCGGGGGCCGGTGAAGAAGGGGACCTCCTCGCGCACGTGCAGCCGGGCGCGGGACGGTCGCAGCTCGCGCATGAGGTCGACGATCCGGTGCAGCTCGTCGGCCTCGAACGCGAGGATCCACTCGTAGTCACCCAGGGCGAACGACGAGATCGTGTTGGCGCGCACGTCGGGGAACTCGCGGGCCATCTGGCCGTGCTCACGCAGCATGTCGCGACGCTCGTCGTCCTCGAGGAGGTACCACTCGTAGGACCGCACGAACGGGTAGACGCAGACGTAGTCGCGCGGCTCCTCACCGGCGAGGAACGCCGGGACGTGGCTCTTGTTGAACTCCGCCGGCCGGTGCAGCGCCGCGTTGGACCACACCGACGACAGGTGGGCGCCGAACGACGTGCGCAGCAGCCGGTGGTAGGCGTCCTGGAGGTCCTCGATGCGCTCGGCGTGCCACCACACCATGAGGTCGGCGTCACCGCGCAGCCCCGCCACGTCGTAGAAGCCGCGCACGACGACGTCGCCCGACTCGAGCTCGGCGACGAGCTCCTCGACCTCGGCGGTCATCGCCGCCCGGTCGTCGGCACCGAGCGGTTCGGTCACCTCGAACACCGACCACATCGTGTAGCGGATCGTCTCGTTGATCTCGCGCATCTTGGCGGGGGTGGGCTTGGTCGGGGCGGGACGACCGGTGGGGGTGCTCATGCGGTCATTCTCCCGCGTGCCGCCGGACCGCCCTCAGGTGGGTCGTCGTCGCCTCCGCCGCGGCGTGCGCCGACGCGATGACGGCGGGAATCCCGATGCCCTGGTAGGCGGCACCGGCCACCTCGAGGCCGGGCACCGCCGTGAGGGCACGGGCCACGCGGGCCACCCGCGCATGGTGACCAACGGTGTACTGCGGGAGCCCACCTCCCCACCGCTGCACGTGGCTGTCGACGACCGTCAGCGGTGCAGCGCCGACCGCCTCCGCGATCTCGCGCTTCGCCAGCTCGACGAGGTCGGCGTCGTCCCGTTGCAGCGACGCGGTCTCCCCCGCTCGCCCGACCGACGCCCTGACGTATGCCGTCTCGCCGCCTTCCGCAGCCAGCCACCCCCACTTGGCGGAGTTGAAGGTGCTCGCCTTGATGCCCCGGCCGTCGACCGGCGGGACGAGGAACCCCGAGCCGTCCCAGCCCTCGACCTGGGAGCGCGGCACGGCGAGCGTGATGACGGCGACCGAGGCCATCTCGACCTCGCCGAGCGCCGCTCCCGCGTCCGGCGCCACGGGCGTGAGCAGTCGCGCAGCGGCCGGGGGTGGCACGGCCACGACGACCGCGTCGGCCTCGACGAGGCGGGGGTCTGTCGTCGGGCCGGTGAGCACCGACCAGCCGGTCGGGGTGCGCTCCAGGCCACGCACGGTCACACCGACCTCGATGCGGCCGCCTCGACGCTCGACGTCCTCGGCCAGCAGGTCGGCGAGCCGGCCCACTCCCCCGACGAGACCCGCGAACGGCGGCCGCGGTCCGGCGGCAGCCGACTCGACCAGAACCGCGGGGGGCTCGAGGAGCGACCCGCCGCGGCTCGCGACCTCCCACACGCCGGGCATCGTCGAACGCAGGGACAACAGGCGGGCATGACCGGCATACACCCCGCCGAGCATCGGCTCGACGAGCCGCTCGACGACCGCGTCGCCGAGGCGGGCGGCGACGTAGTCGCCGACGGAGACGTCGTCTCCGACGTCCGCCGCGGGGGTCTCGTCGCGCATCCGCCGCTCCTCGGCCTCGGTGAGCAGCCCGGCGACGACGGAGTCGGCGAACGGGACGCCCACACGGGTGCGCGGCAGCGCGTGCAGGGCGCCGCGCGACCACACCCGGGCCGAGGTGGTCGTGGGGGTGACGACGTCGGTCGGGTCGGCGAGCTCGGCCATCAGCGCGGTGGCCTCGGGACGCAGAGCGAGGACGGCCTCGGCGCCGACGTCGACGAGGTGACCGCCCACCGCGGCCCGCCGCAGCTTGCCGCCCACCTGGTCGGCGGCGTCGAGGACGACGACCCGGATCCGCGGCTCGGCGACGAGCACGTCACGAGCGGCGGTCAGGCCGGCGAGACCACCGCCCACGACGACCACGGTGGGCTCTGGGCGGTTGTCCTGCGTCACCTCGTCACTCTCTCACCGGCCGACGCCAAGTTGTGACCCGCCCGGGGGAACCGCGGACCCGTCCGGCGACGTCCGAGCAACGACAACCCACCACCCGCAGCAGCCGGGGCCAGCCCCGAGAAGTGGAGAGCACCATGAGCCCCTCGGTCCTTCCCCGGTCCGCACCACGGCGGCGCCTCGCCACGCTGTTCCTCGTGGCCCTCCTCGGTCTCGGCAGCCTCGCCGCCTGCTCCGGCGGGTCGGAGGACTCCGGCAGCGCCACCGGAGGCTCCAGCGGGGTCGACCAGTCCGAGGTCGCTCCCCAGCCGGCCGACGGCGACCGAGCCGGCGTGGTGGGTGACGCCAAGGGCGAGGTCGCCCCCGACGCCGTCCGGGCAGGAGCCGGCGACAAGCTCGTGCGGCGCGCCAGCCTCCAGCTCAAGGTCGACTCCCTCCGCGGCTCCGCGGAGCGGATCCGCGCCATCGCCACCAGCCAGGGCGGGTCGGTCCTGTCCGAGGAGCTCTACGCGTCGATGGGCGCGGGGCCGGACACGTCCGGGTCCATCACGATCACCGTGCCGGCGAGCTCCCTGGAGTCGACGATCGGGCTGATCGAGAAGGTCGGGGACGTGCAGTTCCGGTCGAGCTCCAGCGAGGACGTGACAGCGACCTACGTCGACACCGAGGCCCGGGTGAAGTCCCTCACCGAGAGCGTCGGCCGCATCCGCGAGCTGCTCGCCACGGCGAAGAGCATCAGCGACCTCGTCGCGCTCGAGAACGAGCTCTCGCGACGCCAGGCCGAGCTCGACGCGCTCACCGCGCAGCTCGCGAACCTCAAGGACTCGGTGGCGATGTCGCCGATCTCCATCTCGCTCTCCACCGACGACTTCGAGCCGGTGACGGCCGGTGGGTTCCTCGCCGGCCTGCGGTCGGGCTGGTCGGCCTTCCTCACATCGCTGTCGGTCCTGGCCACGGCGCTCGGCGCCGTCCTGCCGTTCGCCCTCGCCGGGGCGCTCGTCGGTATCCCCGTGATGGTGTGGTGGCGCCGCCGTCGGGTTGGTGCGGTGCCGGCGCTAGCCCGCCCGGTCGGGCCGCCGCCGTCAGCGGGCTGAGTGCTCGTGCACGACCTCGACGATCCGGGTGAGGACGTCGGGGTCGGTGTGCGGTGGGACGCCGTGACCGAGGTTGAAGATGTGGCCCGGAGCGGCACGTCCCTCGTCGAGGATCGAGCGGACCTTGGCCTCGACGACCTCCCACGGGGCGCCGAGGAGGGCCGGGTCGAGGTTGCCCTGGACGGCATACGCGTCCCCGAGCCGGCTCACGGCGTCCGGAAGCGAGACGCGGAAGTCGACCCCGACGACGTCGGCGCCGGCCTCGCCCATGAGGTCGAGCAGCTCGCCGGTCCCCACACCGAAGTGGATGCGCGGCACGCCGAGCCCGTCGACCGCGGCCAGCGCGGCGGCGGAGTGGCGCTGGACGTGCGTGACGTAGTCGGTGCGGGACAGCGCGCCCACCCAGGAGTCGAAGAGCTGGACCGCACTGGCGCCGGCCTCGGCCTGGACGCGCAGGAAGGCGCCGGAGATCTGGGCGAGCCGCTCACAGAGGTCGTTCCACAGCTGCGGGTCGCCGTGCATCAGCGCCTTGGTGTGCTCGTGCGTGCGTGACGGACCGCCCTCCACGAGGTAGGACGCGAGCGTGAACGGCGCGCCGGCGAAGCCGATGAGCGGGGTCGCGCCGAGCTCGGCGACGAGGCGGCTCACCGACTCGGTGATGTCCGGGACGGCGTCGGGAGTGAGGTCCGGCAGGCGGTCGAGGTCGGCCCGCGTGCGGAACGGTGCCGGCACGACGGGACCGGTGCCCGGCACGATGTCCACGTCGACGCCGACCGCGGCCAGCGGCACGACGATGTCCGAGAAGAAGATCGCGGCATCGACCTTGTGCCGCCGGACCGGCTGCATCGTGATCTCGGTGACGAGGTCGGGCGTGCGGCAGGCCTCGAGCATGGCCGTGCCCTCCCGCAGCTCGCGGTACTCGGGCAGGGAGCGGCCGGCCTGCCGCATGAACCACACGGGGGTGTGCGGCACCGGCTGGCGGGTGGCGGCGAGGACGAGCGGGCTGTCGGCGATCACCGCGCGATCCTCTCATCCGCGGCGGGGGCGGCTTGCCGGGCGGCGGTTCGGCGGGTCCTCAGAGGGAGATGACGGCGGCGCCGAGCAGGGCGCAGGCGACCCCGGCCACCTGGATGGTCCGCAGCCGCTCCGCGAGGACGACGCGGGCGAGCAGGATCGTCGCGACCGGGTAGAGCGACCCCAGCACGGCCGCGATGCTCACCTGACCCCGCGAGGACGCCGTCGCGAACAGGGCGTTGGCCAGCAGGTCGGCGCACCCGATGAGCGCGAGGGCCACGAGGTCGCGCGCCCGGATGCCCCCGACCGAGCGGAGGACGAGCGCCACGACCACGAAGATCGCCACCGAGGTGCAGCGCATCCCCCACAGCGTCATGAGCAACGAGTCGCGGGCCCCGCGGTCGAGCGCGAAGAGCGCCATGCCGAAGCACGCCGCCGCGACCCCCGCCAGCAGGACGGGCCGCGGCGACACGTCACCGGAGAGCTCCGGCCCGGAGGCGAGGACGATGCCCACGACGGCGATCACGATGCCCAGCCACACCCACGGCGACGGGGCCTCGCCCGTCGCCACGCCGAGGGCCACGGGGACGAGGACACCCATGGAGGCGATCGGCGCGACGACGCCCATCGTCCCGCTGGCCAGCGCGGTGTAGAACGCGACGAGGCCGGAGGCACCCGTCACCCCGGCGAGCATGGCCCACCCGACCCACTCCCCCCACTCCGGCGGATGACCCTGCGCCGCCCGTACGAGGACGATGACGCTGAGGACGACGAAGGCGATCGCCTGGGTCGAGCCGACGACGGCGATCGCCGGCAGCCGCTTGGCCACGAGGCCGCCGAAGAAGTCGGAGGTGCCCCACACCGCCGAGGAGGCCAGGGCGAGGACGGCGAGCATGTCGGCAGCCTAGGCGCGGGCGGAGGCCGGTCGGCGTGGCCTCACCCGCGGACCCAGCCGACCGGCATACGCTCTCGGGGTGGCAACACGCTCCCTTCCCGGCCGCGAGTCCCCGGAGTTCACCGCGGCCCTCGAGGCCCTCCGGCACGCCAGGCTGCGTCCCGAGGTCCGGATCACCGAGGTGCCGGCCCCGCAACGCATCGCGCCGTATGCCGTCGCCCTCACCGCCGATGTGCTCGGCGCGGCCGGTGACGACGAGGAGCTCGCCTCCGGTCGCTTCGTCCTCCTGCACGACCCGTCGGCGCCCGAGCCGTGGGGCGGCGAGTGGCGCGCGGTGACCTTCGCGCGCGCCGAGCTCGAGCCCGAGCTGGCCTCCGACCCGCTGCTCGGTGAGGTGGGCTGGTCGTGGCTCATGGACGCCCTCGCCCTGCGCGGCGTGCACGCGAGCGCCGAGGCCGGCACGGTCACCCGGGTCGTGAGCCAGAGCTTCGCTGCGCTCTCCGACCGCCCCGCGAGCGTCGAGATGGAGGTGCGCGCGTCCTGGACGCCGATCGGCCCCGACGCAGGAGAGCACCTGCTCGCGTGGTCGGACCTGCTCTGCACCATCGCTGGGCTGCCGCCCCTGCCCGAAGGCGTGGTGGCGCTGCCGGGACCGCGGCGGTGACATGACCGGCCCCACCACCGTCCCTCCTGCCGACGCCCACGCCGCCGACGACCCCCAGGTCGTCGAGCCCTCCGGTCCGGACGCGTCGGGGATGTCGGAGCCCACCGACGAACCCCAGCCGCCTGCGACCGTACCCCTGGACGAGCCGGCCGACGGCGTCCCGCTCGTCGTCGAGACCGAGCGAGGCCTCATCGAGGCGGCCGCGGCGATCGCCGCCGGCGAGGGACCGGTCGCGGTCGACGCCGAACGCGCCTCGGGCTACCGCTACGGCCAGCGCGCCTACCTCGTGCAGGTGCGCCGCGAGGGCTCGGGGACGTGGCTCATCGACCCCATCGCCTGCCCCGACCTGTCACCGCTCGACGAGGCCATCGGCCGCGCCGAGTGGATCCTGCACGCCGCGACCCAGGACCTCGCCTGCCTCGCCGAGGTGGGCCTGCGCCCGCGCCAGCTCTTCGACACCGAGCTCGCCGCCCGGCTGCTCGGGCTCCCCCGCGTCGGCCTCGCCGCCGTGGTGGAGCACTACCTCGGCCTGGCGCTGGCCAAGGAGCACTCGGCGGTCGACTGGTCGACCCGCCCGCTCCCGGAGCCGTGGCTGCGCTACGCCGCCCTCGACGTCGAGGTCCTCACCGAGCTGCGCAACCTCATGGGCGTCGACCTCGCCATGCAGGACAAGTCCGAGTGGGCGCGCCAGGAGTTCGAGGCGCTGCTGCACTGGGAGCCGACCGAGCGGGTCGACCCGTGGCGCCGCACGAGTGGCCTCAACACCATCCGCAGCCGTCGCGGCGTCGCCGTCGTGCGCGAGCTCTGGTACGCCCGTGACGACATCGCGCAGGACCGCGACACGTCACCGGGCCGGATCCTCCCGGACGCCGGGCTCATCGCGATCGCCACGGAGTCGCCGACGTCCACCGACGACCTGCCGCGCGGTCACCGAGCCATCGCCCGCTACGGCCGGCAGTGGGTGGGTGCCGTCAAGCGCGCCATGGCCCTCGACGAGGCAGACCTGCCGCCGCGAACCGTCCGCTCCGACGGACCGCCGCCGGCTCGCTCGTGGGCCGACAAGGACCCCGTCGCCGCCGCCCGCCTGACCGAGGTGCGGGCCGACCTCACGGCGTTCGCCGAGCAGCACCGCATCCCCGTCGAGAACGTCTGCTCCCCCGACCCCCTGCGCCGGGTCGTCTGGCGCCCGCCGGTCGAGCGCGACGAGGAGGGCTTCGGGCAGGCGCTGCGCGAGCATGGGGTCCGCCAGTGGCAGGCCGACGTCGTCGCGCCCCTGCTGGCGAAGGCCTTCACCTCGCACCCCGACCCCGCCTGACCCTGGACTTGTTGCCCAGTACGGTCACGCCCGGTCGACCGAAGGCCCCTGCCGCCTGACCGTACTGGGCAACAGGTCGGTGGGGGGTGACGGCTCTCACGACCGGACGGCATACGCAGGTGAGCGCTCGCTTAGTAGCCTGACGGGCACCACCCCCTCCGACCAGAGAGGCCCCCCGTGCCCCGCACCCTGAATGAGGTCGTCTTCGTCGACGGCGTGCGCACACCGTTCGGCAAAGCCGGAGAGAAGGGCATGTACGCCCAGACCCGCGCCGACGACCTCGTCATCCGCTGCATCCGCGAGCTGCTCAGGCGCAACCCCCAGCTCCCCAAGGACCGCGTCGAGGAGGTCGCCATCGCGGCCACCACGCAGATCGGCGACCAGGGCCTCACCCTCGGACGCCTCGCCGCCCTGCTCTCGGGTCTGCCCAACACCACCCCGGGCTACTCCGTCGACCGCATGTGCGCCGGCGCGATGACCGCGGTGACCAACGTCGCGAGCTCGATCGGCTTCGGTGCCTACGACGTCGCCATCGCCGGTGGGGTCGAGCACATGGGCCGCCACCCGATGGGTGAGGGCATCGACCCGAACCCGCGGCTGCTCGCGGAGAAGATCGTCGACCAGTCCGCGCTGTCGATGGGCAACACCGCCGAGAACCTGCACGACCGCTTCCCGCAGCTCACGAAGGAGCGTTCCGACGCGTATGCCGTGAGCAGCCAGGCGAAGCTCGCTGCCGCCTACGACGCCGGCAAGATCCAGCCGGACCTCGTGCCGATGGCGACCCGGCACTCGGAGCGGGGTTACGGCCTCGCGACCAGGGACGAGCCGCCGCGCCCGGGCACCACGCTGGAGGAGCTCGCCGGCCTCAAGACGCCGTTCCGCCCGCACGGCGGGGTCTCCGCCGGCAACGCCGCGGGCCTCAACGACGGTGCGACCGCCTGCATCCTCGCTTCCGAGACCGCCGCCGAGGAGCTCGGCCTGCCCGTGAAGATGCGGATGGTCTCCTTCGGCTTCGTCGGCGTCGAGCCCGAGGTCATGGGCATCGGCCCGGTCCCCGCGACCGAGAAGGCCCTGGCCAAGGCGGGCCTGACGATCGAGGACATCGGCCTCTTCGAGCTCAACGAGGCGTTCGCCGTGCAGGTGCTCGCCTTCCTCGACCACTTCGGCATCGCCGACGACGACCCGCGCGTCAACGAGTACGGCGGCGCCATCGCGACCGGCCACCCGCTCGCCTCCTCGGGCGTGCGCCTCATGACCCAGCTCGCCCGCCAGTTCGAGGAGCACCCCGAGGTCCGCTACGGCGTCACCGCCATGTGCATCGGCATCGGCATGGGCGGTTCGGTCATCTGGGAGAACCCGCACCACGCCGACTATGCCCGCGACGACGACGAGGTGGCCTGACATGACCGACACCACGACCACCACCGCCCGACCCGAGACCGCCGCCCGAGGCGAGGTCGTCACCCGCGCCCTCGTGCAGGACGTCGCGCTCCCCGGTGGGGGCGGCATCCTCGCCCTCGTCACGCTCGACAACGGCCACGACCACACCCGGCCCAACACCTTCGGCCCCGAGGGCATCGGGGCGCTCGCCGGTGTCGTCGAGACCCTGCGCTCCCGCGCCGAGGCCGGGGAGATCGTGGCCGTGGCCATCACCGGCAAGCCGTTCATCTTCGCCGTCGGCGCCGACCTCTCCGGCGTCCCCACCGTGAGCAGCCGCGAGCAGGCCCTCGAGATCGCCCGGGCCGGCCACGCTGCGTTCGCGGCGGTCATGGACCTGCCGGTCCCGACGTTCGCGTTCGTCAACGGTGCGGCGATGGGGGGCGGCGTGGAGCTGGCCCTCTCGTGCGACTACCGCACCATCAGCGCCGGCGTGCCGGCGATCGCGCTGCCGGAGACGTTCCTGGGCCTCGTGCCGGGCTGGGGCGGCTGCTACCTGCTGCCGAACCTCGTCGGCCCGGCGAACGCGCTCAAGGTCATCATCGAGAACCCGATGAACACCAACAAGATGCTCTCCGGCTCGGCTGCCGCGAAGCTCGGGATCGCGGACGCGCTCCTCGAGCCGGCCGACTTCCTCGAGGAGTCGATCGCCTGGGCCGCCCGGGTGGTCTCCGGTGAGACGCCCGTCGAGCGTGCCCAGGTCTCGCGCGACGAGTCGGAGTGGGACGCGGCCACACAGGCCGCGACCAGGCTCGTCCTGACCAAGACGGCCGGACGCTCCCCCGGCGCCCTCCGCGCGATCGAGCTCGTCTCGGCCGCGCGCACCGCCGACCGGGACGCGGCCTTCGCCGCCGAGGACGAGGCGCTGGCGGACCTTCTCATGCGTGACGAGCTGCGGGCCGGGCTCTATGCGTTCGACCTCGTGCAGAAGCGGGCCAAGCGCCCGGCAGGAGCGCCGGACAAGGCGCTCGCCCGCAAGGTCACCAAGGTCGGCATCGTCGGGGCCGGCCTCATGGCCAGCCAGCTCGCCCTGCTCTTCGCCCGCAACCTCAAGGTGCCGGTCGTCATGACCGACCTCGACGAGGAGCGCGTCGCCAAGGGTGTCGGCTGGGTGCACGGCGAGATCGCGACGTCCCTCGAGGCCGGCAAGATCGGTCGCGACCGGGCCAACCACCTCACCGGGCTCGTGACGGGCTCGACGTCCAAGGACGGCTTCGCCGACGCCGACCTCGTCGTCGAGGCGGTCTTCGAGGAGATGTCGGTCAAGAAGCAGGTCTGGGCCGAGGTCGAGGCCGTGGTCTCGCCCGAGTGCGTCCTCGCCTCCAACACGAGCTCCCTGTCGATCACCGAGATGGCCGCGGACCTGCGGCACCCCGAGCGGGTCGTGGGCCTGCACTTCTTCAACCCGGTCGCCGTCATGCCGCTGCTCGAGATCATCCGCGGCGACAGGACCGACGACGCCTCGCTGGCGACGGCCTTTGCCACCGGCAAGGGCCTGAGGAAGACGACGATCCTCGTCAAGGACAGCCCCTCCTTCATCGTCAACCGCCTGCTCGGTCGCTTCATGGGCGAGTTCAGCCGGATCGTCGACGAGGGCACGCCCGTCCCCGTGGCGGAGAAGGCGGTGGCCGGCCTCGCACCGATGCCGCCGTTCGTCCTGCTCGGGCTGGTCGGCCCCGCGATCGCGCTGCACAACAGCGAGACGCTGCACCGGGCGTTCGGCGACCGCTTCCACGTCTCGCCGAACCTCAGGAAGATGGTCGAGCTCGGCAAGCGCGGCTACTACCAGCAGGTCGACGGCAGGTTCGTCGTCGACCCCGAGCTCGAGGCGGCCCACATCGCCCCAGAGCACCCGGTCGAGCTGGACGTGGCGCAGGTGCGCGAGCGGGTCCTCTCCGTCCTCGCCGAGGAGGTGGCGCTGATGCTCGAGGAGGGCGTCGCGCAGGCCCCGATGGACATCGACCTGGCCCTCATCACCGGTGCCGGCTTCCAGTTCTGGAACGGCGGGATCACCCCGCTGCTCGACCGCGAGGGTATCTCCGAGAAGGTCGTCGGGCAGCGTTTCCTGCCGCCCGGCGCAGCCAGCGTTCGCGAGTGAGCCGAGCGGACGGCATACGTGCCTCGGGCCGTATGCCGTCCGCCCCGCCCCGTGCGTGGCGACACGTGGGCCGCGCCGTGCAGCTTGCAATATCTCATATGTGACATACGCTGGATCGCATGACTGAGTCCAGCTACCTCACTCGAATCGGGACCCTCATCCGGGACGCCCGGCGACACCAGGGCCTCACCCAGAACGAGCTCGCCGACAAGCTCGGCACGAGCCAGAGCGCCGTCGCGCGCATCGAGCAGGGCCGTCAGAACCTCAGCCTCGAGATGCTCGCCCGGGTCGGCGAGACCCTTGGCAGCGAGTTCGTCTCCCTCGGCCACAGCGGCCCCCAGCACCTGCGGATCGTCGGTGGCGCCAAGCTCTCCGGGTCCATCCCCGTCAAGACGAGCAAGAACGCCGCCGTCGGCCTGCTCTGCGCCGCGATGCTCAACAAGGGCCGCACGACGCTGCGCAACCTCGCCCGCATCGAGGAGGTCAACCGCATCATCGAGGTGCTCACCTCGATGGGCGTCAAGGTGCGCTGGATCGAGGGCACGAGCGACCTCGAGATCATCCCCCCGGCCGTCCTCGACCTCGACGGCATCGACGTCGCCGCCGCCCGTCGCACGCGGACCGTCATCATGTTCCTCGGTCCGCTGCTCCACCAGTTCGAGGCGTTCTCCCTGCCGTATGCCGGTGGCTGCGACCTCGGGACCCGCACCGTCGAGCCGCACCTCACCACGCTGCAGTCGTTCGGTCTCGATGTCGCGGCCACGCACGGCTTCTACGAGGCGAAGGTCGACAGGACCACGCGCCCCGACAAGCCCATCGTCCTCACCGAGCGAGGTGACACGGTCACCGAGAACGTCCTGTTCGCCGCGGCCCTGCACCCGGGCACGACGGTCATCCGCAACGCCTCGTCCAACTACATGGTCCAGGACGTCTGCTTCTTCCTGCAGAAGCTCGGCGTGACCATCGAGGGCATCGGCACGACGACGCTCAAGGTCACCGGTCGCGAGTCGATCGACGTGGACGTCGACTACTCCCCCAGCGAGGACCCGATCGAGGCGATGAGCCTCATCGCCGCCGCGGTCGTCACGGAGTCCTCGATCACCATCGAGCGCGCGCCGATCGAGTTCCTCGAGGTCGAGCTCGCCGTCCTCGACGGCATGGGCCTGCAGTACGAGATCACCGAGGAGTACCTCGCCAAGAACGGGCACACGCGCCTCGCGGACATCACCATCCTGCCGAGCACGCTCACCGCGCCGATCGACAAGATCGCGCCCATGCCCTTCCCCGGCCTCAACATCGACAACCTGCCGTTCTTCGCGCTCATCGCGGCGTGCGCCGAGGGCACGACGATGATCCACGACTGGGTCTACGAGAACCGGGCGATCTACCTCACCGAGCTGACCAAGGTCGGCGCGCAGGTGCAGCTCCTCGACCCGCACCGCGTCATGATCACCGGTCCGACCGCCAAGTGGCGCCCGGCCGAGGTCATGTGCCCGCCGGCGCTGCGGCCCGGGGTCGTCGTGCTCCTCGCGATGCTCGCCGCCAACGGCACGTCGGTGCTGCGCAACGTCTACGTCATCAATCGTGGCTACGAGGACCTCGCCGAGCGCCTCAACGCCCTCGGCGCGACCATCGAGATCTTCCGCGACATCTGAGGTGACGACGACCTCCACGACGGACGACTGGGACGACCTGCGGCGCTGGCCCGACGTCGAGGCACCGAACCTCCAGGCGTGGGACGCGACCGACCGCCTCATCCTCGACGAGGCCGGCGACCTGTCCGGCGAGGTGGTCGTCATCGGGGACCGTCACGGTGCGCTCACCCTCGGCGCCCTGGCCGGTGGGGCGACGCGGGTCCGGGTGCACCAGGACGGACTCCTCGGCGAGCGGGCGCTGGTGTCCAACGCCCGCCGCCGCGGCCTCGGCCGTGACGGTGACACCACGCCGTTCGCGCACCACCCGCTCGACGCCACCCTCGTGGAAGGGGCGCGGCTGGTCCTGCTGCAGCTCCCCCGCTCGCTCGACGAGCTGGACGAGGTGGCCCAGCTCGTCGCAGCCCATGCGCGCCCGCAGGTGCGGGTCGTCGCCGGCGGTCGGGTCAAGCACATGTCCCGCTCGATGAACGAGGTGCTCGCGGCCTCGTTCGGCGAGGTGAGCGCCAGCCTCGCCCGGCAGAAGTCCCGGGTCCTGCACGCCAGTGCCCCGCGCGCCGACGTCGCCACCGACTGGCCCCGTCAGCAGCGTCACGAGGACGTCGGCCTGACCGTCGTCGCCCATGGCGGGGTCTTCGCCGGCACCGGCATCGACATCGGCACCCGCCTCCTGCTCGACCACCTCCCGGCGATGAGGCCGGCTGACCGGGCCATCGACCTCGCCTCAGGCGGCGGCGTCGTCGCCGCCGCGCTGGCCCTCGCCCGACCCGACCTGCGCGTCCTCGCGACCGACCAGTCGGCCGCGGCCGTGGCGTCCACCCGGGCCACCGCGTCCGCCAACGGCGTCGCGGACCGCATCGAGGTCGTGCGCGCCGACGGTCTCGAGACCGAGCGCGACGCCTCCGCGCAGCTCGTCGTGCTCAACCCGCCGTTCCACGTCGGCGCGGCCGTCCACTCCGGCCTCGCCGAACGCCTCTTCGCCGACGCCGCCCGGGTCCTCGAGCCCGGCGGCGAGCTCTGGTGCGTCTGGAACTCACACCTCAACTACCGCCCCATCCTCGACAAGGTCCTCGGCTCCACGAAGCAGGTCCAGCGCACCACCAAGTTCACCCTGACCTCCAGCCGCCGCCGTTCCTGACGCCCCTCGCTCCGCCCCAGGAGCACGCACGCGTCGATTCGCCGCTGGCTGGGCCTGGCGGGAGCGCGGAGTGCGCGCAGCGCGCGACGTGCGGATGGGACTGCGGCGAATCGATGCGTGGGTGCGACGAGCGCCGGCGAGCGAGACCAACGTCAGTGCGCGGTCCAGCCGCCGTCCATGGTGAAGGACGACCCGGAGATCGAGTCCGACGATGGGCCGCAGAGGAACCCGACGAGGTCGGCGACCTCGGACGGCTCGATGAGCCGCTTGACGGCGACCGGCGTCAGCATCACCTTCTCCAGGACCTCCGAGTCCGGTATGCCGTGGGTGCGCGCCTGGTCCGCGATCTGCTTCTCCACCAAGGGTGTTCGCACGTATGCCGGGTTGACGCAGTTGCTCGTCACGCCCTTGTCGCCGGCCTCCAGGGCGACGACCTTGCTCAGACCCTCGAGACCGTGCTTCGCCGAGACGTAGGCGGACTTGAACGGGCTGGCACGCAGGCCGTGCACGGACGAGATGTTGACGACGCGACCCCAGCCCGCGGCATACATGTGGGGAAGGCACGCACGCACGAGCCGGAACGGCGACAGCAGCATGATCCGGTGGATCCGCTCGAACTCCTCGACGGGGAACTCGTGGACCGGTGCGACGTGCTGGATGCCGGCGTTGTTGACGAGGACGTCGATGTCGGTGGGCAGGGCGCCGTGGGCGTCGAGGTCCGCGAGGTCCAGCACCCACGGGGTGACGCGTTCGACGCCCACCTGCTTGACCAGCGCATCCAGGGCATCACCGTCGAGGTCCACGGCGTGCACCCGGGCGCCGGCTCCGGCGAGTCGCTCGACCACGGCCGCGCCGATGCCGCTCGCGGCACCCGTGACGAGCGCCGTCCGGCCCTCAAGCATCGCGGCGACCCGGCGTCCGGCCACGACTGCGCAGCCGTGCCACGAGGTCCGCGACGGTGCCCCAGATGCCCTTGCGGAAGAGCAGGACGATGAGGACGAAGATCGTGCCGGTGATGATCCCGATGCCGTTGAAGCCGGACGAGGCGAGGTAGTCCTCGAGGAGGACGACGACGGCGGCGCCGAACGGGCCACCCCACAGCGTGCCGATGCCACCGAGGACGGTGATGAGCACGACCTTGCCGGACGTCTGCCAGACGAGCTCCTGCAGCGAGGCGAACCCGTGGCTGACCGAGAAGACTCCCCCGGCCAGGCCGGCGATGCCGGCCGAGATGACGAACACCATGATCTTGTAGCGCTCGACGTCGTAGCCGAGCGCCCGGGCACGGGCGGGGTTGTCACGGATGGCGAGCAGCACCCGCCCGAACGGCGAGGACACGGTGCGCCAGGCGATGAGCGCGCCGAGCAGGATGAGCGGCAGGGCCGCGTAGTAGAAGTAGAACGGGTCCGTCTCGACGAGCTCGACGCCGAAGAACGACTTGGGGATGCCCTGGAGGCCGTTCTCGCCGCCGGTGATGTCGCGGGCCTGGTTGGCGATGAAGAAGATCATCTGGGCGAAGGCGAGCGTCACCATGGCGAAGTAGATGCCGGTTCGCCGCACGGCGAGGTAGCCGGTGGGCACCGCGATGAGCATCGCGACCAGCGCCCCGCCGAGGATCGCGACCGGGAACGGCAGACCGGACCTGATGGCGATGAGGCCGGTGACGTAGGCCGACGTGCCCCAGAACGCCGCGTGCCCGAAGCTGAGCAGCCCGGTGAAGCCGAGGAGCAGGTCGATCGAGATGGCGAACAGTCCCCAGGCGACGATGTCCATCGCCACGGGCGGGTAGATGTACCAGGGCAGGGCCAGGACGACGAGCAGGGCGAGGAGCAGCAGCCCGGCCCGCAGGAACGGGTTGAGCCGGCGGTCCGGCGCCGACGACGCCGCCGTCTCGACGTGGGTCGTCTCGGTGAGCTGGGCGCTCATGAGGCCTCCTCGCGGCCGAAGAGTCCTGCCGGGCGGACGAGCACGACCGCTGCCATGAGGACGAAGATGAGGACCTGCGCGTAGGACGGCGCGTAGGCCTGGCCGTACGCCTCGACGAGCCCGACGAGGAACCCGGCCATGACGGCACCGAGGATCGAGCCGAGCCCGCCGATGACGACGACGGCGAACAGGATGATGATGAAGTTGCTGCCCATGTCCGCGGTGATCGCGCGGAACGGGGCCGCCAGGACACCCGCGACCCCGGCCAGGGCGATGCCGAAGCCGAAGACGGGGGTGACCCAGCGGCCGACGTTGATGCCGAGCGCTCGGGTGCGCTCCGCGTTCTCGGTCGAGGCCCGCACGATCATGCCGATGCGGGTCTTGGTGAGGAGCAGCCACACCGCGACGCACAGCGCCACGGAGAAGAAGGCCGCGAACAGCTGGTAGCTCGACAGGCTCAGCCCACCCACGTTGACCCGCCCCTCCAGCCCGGCGGGGAGCTCGTACGGCAACCCGGAGACGCCGTAGCGGCGCTTCACGAGGTCGACGATGAGCAGCGTCAGGCCGAAGGTGAGCAGGAAGTTGTAGAGCGGGTCGAGCGCGAGGAGCCACCGCACGAGCAGCCGCTCCACGAGGATCCCGAAGAGGAACAGCAGGACGGGGACGATGACGAGCGCTCCCCAGAACGGCACGTCGGCGACGTCGAGGAGCACGGCCGCGCCGACCGCCCCGAGCATGTACATGGCGCCGTGGCTGAAGTTGACCACCCCCATGACACCGAAGATGACCGCCAGCCCCAGGGCGGCGAGGGCGTAGAACCCGCCCGTCGCCAGACCCTGCAGCGTGTACTGGATAAATGCACTCATCGCCTACCTCTGTGACCTCAGGACAACCGGGGAATCAGGACTCGGACGTCACATCGAGCAGCCGGACTCGGCCACCGGCTTGAAGGCCTCGGCCGCGGGGATGGTGGCGACGATCTTCTCGTAGTCCCATTCCTCCTTGACCTCGGCGGCGGGCTTGACCTCGGCCAGGTACGCGTCGTGGATGACGCGGTGGTCCTCGGCGCGGACCTCGCCGTTGCGCAGGAAGAAGTCGTTGATCTTCTTGCCCTCGAGCTTGGCGACGACGTCGTCACCGGTGTCGGAGCCGGCCTCCTGGACGGCCTCGAGGTAGTTGAAGGCCGCCGAGTAGTTGGCGGCGTGCGCGAACGACGGACGGGTCTTGGTCTTGGCCTGGAACTTGTCGGCCCAGGCGCGGTTCTGCTCGTCGAAGTTCCAGTACCAGGCCTCGGTGAAGGTGACGCCCTTGAACTGCTCGGCGCCCAGGCTGTGGATGTCGGTGATGAACATCAGGCCCACGGCCAGCTTGATCTGGTCGGAGACACCGGCCTGGTTGTACTGCTTGACGAAGTTGATGAGGTCACCACCGGCGTGCATGGTGCCGATGACGTTCGGCTTGTCGGCCGCGGCCTTGGTGATGTAGGTCGCGAAGTTGTCGTTGGGGAACGGCGTCGGGACCTTCTGGCCGATCGAGCCACCCGCAGCGGTGATCTGGCCCTCGAACGACTTGGTCATGTCCTGACCGAAGGCGTAGTCGGGGTAGACGACGTTCCACTTCGAGCCGCCGTCCTTGGTGAGCGTGCCACCGGTGCCCTTGGCGAGCATGTAGGTGTCGTAGGCCCAGTGGAAGGTGTACTTGTTGCACTGGGCGCCGGTGAGCGCGGTCGTGCCGGCACCGATGTTGATGTAGACCTTCTTCTTCGTCTTGGCCTGGTTCGCCACGGCCAGGGCCGCCGACGAGGTCGGGACGTCGAGGATGATGTCGGCCTTCTGGCGGTCGTAGAGCTCCTGCGCCTTGGTGTTGGCGATGTCGGGCTTGTTCTGGTGGTCCGCCGTGACGACCTCGATGTTCTTGCTGACCGCGTCGTCCTTGTGCTTGGCCTTCCAGTCCTCGACGGCCATCTTCACGGCCTCGACCGAGTTGGGGCCGGAGAGGTCCTTGTAGACGCCGGACTGGTCGTTGAGCACGGCGAGGACGATCTTGTCGTCGCTGATCTTGCCGCTCGCCGAGGACGGTCCGCCGCCGGCGCTGCCGCACGCGGTGAGGACGAGGCCGGAGCCGGCCACCATGGCCGCGAGGCTGATTCTTCTGGTGTGTCGCATTTCCCCTCCTGGGGTGTCGTACGCCGGAGCCGGCGGTCCGATGGTGGTGATGGTGTGGTCGTGCTGGTGGTACGGCTCGGCTACATGCCGAGGTGCTGGAGGAGCTCCGTGGTGCGGGACTGGAACTCGTCGTTGTCGAGGCTCTCGACGACCTCGCCCTGGGCGAGGAGGTTGTGGCGGTCGGCCACGGTGGAGGCGAACTTCACGTTCTGCTCGACGAGGAGGACGGCGACACCCTGGGTACGGATGTCCCGGATGATCTGGCCGATCTGGCTCACGATCACCGGTGCGAGGCCCTCGCTGGGCTCGTCGAGGAGAAGGAGTCGCGAGCCCGCTCGCAGAGGGCGCGCCATGGCGAGCATCTGCTGCTCGCCTCCGGAGAGCTTCGTGCCGGGGAAGTCGCGGCGCTCGCGCAGCACCGGGAACTGCTCGTAGATCCGGTCCAGGCTCCACGACGCGTCCTTGTCGACGACCGGCGGCAGGCTGAGGTTCTCCTCGACGGTGAGGGTCGCGTAGATGCCGCGGTCGTCGGGGACCCAGCCGAGCCCGAGACGCGCACGCTTGTCCGCGGACCGGCCGTCGAGCGTGGTGCCGTCGAGGGTGATCGTGCCCCGTACGTTGCGGTGCAGACCCATGATCGAGCGCAGCAGGGTGGTCTTCCCCGCACCGTTGCGGCCCACGAGGGTGACGACCTCGCCGGACGAGACGTCGATGGAGACGTCGCGCAGGACCTGCGCCTCGCCGTGGAAGGCCGACAGGTTGTCGACGGTGAGCAGCCGCTCAGCCATGCTCGCCCCCCGACTCCCCGAGGTATGCCGTGATGACACGTTCGTCGTTCCTCACGTGGTCGTAGGTCCCCTCCGCGAGGACCTCACCGGACTGGAGCACCGTCACCTGGTCCGCGAGGGACCCGACGACGTGCATGTTGTGGTCGACGAAGACGACCGTGCGCCCCTCCGAGGCCTTCTTGACCAGGGCGATCGTGCGGTCGACGTCCTCCAGACCCATGCCGGCCGTCGGCTCGTCGAGGAGGAGCAGGGCGGGGTCGTTGGCCAGGGCGAGGGCGATCTCGAGCGCCCGCTTCTGCCCGTAGGCGAGCGAACCGGCGGTGACCCCGCTCCGGTCGGCGAGGCCGACCTCCGAGAGCAGCTCCATCCCGCGCTTCCTGAAGCGACCCAGGCTCTTGCGCGACGTCCAGAACTTGTAGCCGAGGCCGGTGGGTGCGGCGAGGGCCAGCTCGAGGTGCTCGAGCAGCGTCATCTGCTCGAAGAGGCTGGTGATCTGGAAGGAGCGGGCGACGCCCATGTGGGCGATCTGCTCGGGCTGACGCCCCGCGATGTCGTCGCCGCGCAGGAGGATCTGCCCCGAGGTCGGGGTGAGGAAGCCGGTGAGCAGGTTGAACAGCGTGGTCTTCCCGGCACCGTTCGGCCCCACCAGCGCGTGGATCGTCCCCTCGGCGACGTCCAGGCTGACCGCGTTCACGGCGGTGAAGCCACGGAAGTCCTTCGTCAGGTCGACGGTCCGCAGGATCGCGGTCGACGATGTCGTCGTGGCCGTCGCGGTCGCGGACGTCGATGCGCCAGTCGTCACCAAGCACCTCCTCGTGCTTCACCGGCAGAAGGGCTCTGCAGGCGATGAGGCCTCACCATAGGGCGGTCGTCCACACCCACCCATGTCCTCGCGCACCATGGTCCGGCGTGTCTCATGGACCCTCGAACCATGGGGTGTGCCTCGGTGGGACCTAGGATCGCCCTCATGCCCGACAACGTCGACGCCGGCACGCGGCTGCTCGAGTCGCTCGCCTCCGGTGCGTCGCCCGCCGACCTCGCCGCCCTCGACGTGGACCCGCACGCGCGGGACCTCGCCATGCGCATCGCCGGGGCCTTCGACGTGCAGCGCCGACGCGAGCAGCAGCTCGCCGCCCTCGTCGACACCGCCCGCGAGCTGGCCTCGATGACCGACCCCTCCGTCGTGCTCGACGCGATCGTGCGGCGGGCCCGGGCCCTCATGGGAACCGACGTCGCGTACCTCACCCTCTACGACCCCGAGAACGAGGACACCTACATGCGGGCGACCGCGGGCTCGGTCTCGGCCCAGTTCCAGGTCGTCCGTCTCGACTTCGGCGCCGGGCTCGGCGGGCTCGTCGCCCAGTCGCGCAAGCCGTACTGGACGGCCGACTACTTCGCCGACGCACGCTTCATGCACACGAGCGCCATCGACGGTGCCGTCGGTGACGAGGGCCTGGTCGCCATCTGCGGCACTCCCCTCATCGTCAAGGACGAGTTCGTCGGCGTGTTGTTCGCCTCGAACCGCACCCCGCGCCCCTTCACGCACGACGAGGTCGCGCTGCTCGGATCGCTGGCCGCACTGGCGGCCGTCACCATCGTGCAGGTGCGGGCGGCAGAGGACGCGGCGCGCACCCTGGCGGCCCTGTCGGAGGCCACCGAGCGAGTGAGCCAGTACGCCGCGGGCATCGAGCGGGCGGCCACCGCTCACGACCGGTTCGCCGAGATCGTCCTCGAGGGCGGCGGCGTCGACGACCTCACCGAGTCGCTCACCCAGCTGCTCGGCGGATGGGCCATCCTGCTCGACGAGGAGGGGATCCCGCGCAGCGTGGCGGGAGCGGCTCCCCCGAGTGGTGACGCCCTGCAGGAGCTCGCTGCGCAGGTCGTCGCCGACGCGGAGGGTGCCCGGCTCACCCGGGTCGGGGACGTGTGGGCGGTGGGCATCAGCGCCACCGACACCCCCATCGGCTACCTCGCCATCGGGGACGTGTCGACGATGGACGAGTCCGACGAACGCACCGTCGAGCGCGCGGCGGTCGTGACAGCACTTGTCCTCCTCGGTGAGCGCAACAGGGCCGAGGCCCGGCAGCAGCAGCGCACCGACGTCGTCGCCCGGCTCGTCAGCGGGCATGGGGACCTCGGCGTCCTGTCGCCGGCGGTCCGCTCGCTGGGAGTGGACCTGCGTGAGCCGACCTGCCTGCTCGTGGTCCGCCGCGACGACGGCGGCCCGGTCCGCTCGCTCGTGCTCGCCGTCAACGCCGCGCTCGGCGGACTGGGTCTCGTCGGAGAGGTCGACGAACACGCCGTGGCCCTGCTCCCCTGCACCGAGCCAGGCCCCGCCGCCACCGAGCTGGCCCAGCGGCTCACCCGCGTCGGCGTGGTCACCGTGGGCGCCGCCGGTCCGGTCCGGGAGGGAGATGGTCGGCTGGTCGCCGACCTCGCCGCCGCCCACACCGAGGCCCTGCGGACCGCCGAAGCACTCGTCGCCCTCGGCCGACGGGGGGACGGCGCCTCGGCGTCGGACCTGGGCTTCGCGGGACTCATCGTGGGCACCCGACCCGAGGTCGCGGCATACGTGCACTCGGTCCTCGGCGCGCTCGTGGACTACGACACGGCGCGCGGCACCGACCTCGTCGGCACCCTGGAGGCGTACTTCCTCGCCGGGTCGAGCCCGCGCCATGCGGCGACCCGCCTGCACGTGCACACCAACACGGTCGCGCAGCGGCTGGAGCGCATCACCCGGCTCGTCGGGGACGCGTGGCAGTCACCGGAGCGGGCGCTCGAGCTCCAGCTCGCGCTGCGGCTTCGTCACCTCGTGGCCAGCTGACCGTCGACGGCGTCGGCCAGCGCCGTGATGGCCGTCGGCTCGAGGATCACCGAGTAGTGGTTGGAGCCCCTGACCTCACGGGTCCGCAGGCCCGCTGGGAGGCCGAGGGCCCGCAGCCGGGCCTCGTCGTAGAGCCCCTGCGGCTCGTCGAGGAGCCCTCGCTCGGCCCAGATCAGCTGGGTGTCGACACCTGACTCGACGGCACGACGCACCGCCGTGTGGGCGTCGGGGTCGGTGAGCACGTCGCGCCCGTCGGCGCGGACCGCCTCGAGGACGCAGCTCGAGCGCCAGCCGTCGGTGCCCCGGAGGAGGTCGTGGGCGAGGTAGCGCTGCAGCCATCCGCCGGCGGGCCCGGCGAGCAGCGGTCCGACGGCCGGGTGCCGACGCCAGAAGGCGAGGTGGTCCTCGGGCGAGTCGAACACCATGTCGAGCCGTGCCATCGCCGGACCGAGGACGGCGGAGAGGGCCTGGTCGGCGTCGCGGCCTGCCGGCGCCGGAAAGGCGAGGCCCCCGTCGACGAGGACGAGCGCGCGGTAGCGGTCCGGGTCCTGAGCCGCCGCGAGGCCCGCGACGAAGGCACCCATCGAGTGCCCGACGAGGATCGGCCGCCCGCCGAACGCGGAGGCGATCGCGAGGGCGTCCTGCGCGTGGGCGGCCAGTCCGAACGGGCCGGGCACGTCGCGGCTCGCACCCCGCCCACGCAGGTCGGGTGCGATCAGCCGCACCGTGCCGACGCCGTGACGGCGGACGATCTCGTCCGCGAGCGCTTGCCACGCAAGGCCGTTCGCGGTGATGCCGTGCAGGGCGAGGATGACGGGCACGTCCGGGCGGGCGGTCCCCGGGATGAGGTCGTGGACGGCAAGGGTCCCGGTCTCGACCTGCACGGTGAACGCGGGCTCGACCCTCACCGGCTCACCTCCCGCGCCTCGGGTCGCGTGGTGCCACCCTGGCGTGCACCGTATGCCGTCCGCTCACCACCCAAGAATGGGTTCCGGCACCACATCCGGCGCGACTCTGTGTTGGTGCCACCACCCGTGCCTGCCAAGCGGCGCCCGCGTCGCCGTCGATGTTGTTGACTGTGCCTGTGCGACGTCGCACGCCGTCGCCCCGCGTCCGAGTGGAGGGCTCCATGGGCAAGTTGATCTACGCGGCGAACATCTCGCTGGACGGTTTCCTCGAGGACGAGACGGGTTCTTTCGACTGGTCCGTACCCGACGAGGACCTGCACGCGTTCTGGAACGAGCACGAGCGGGGCATAGGTACGTCGCTCTACGGGCGGCGCATGTATGAGGCGATGCGTGTGTGGGAGACCGACGACTGGTTGGTGAACGAGCCGCCCGTGGTCCGCGAGTACGCGGGGATCTGGCGTAACGCCGACAAGGTCGTCTACTCCACCTCGCTTCCCGACGTGTCGACCGCGCGCACGAGGATCGAGCGGCGGTTCGACCCGGAGGCGGTGCGTCGGCTCAAGGAGTCCTCCGACTCGGACCTGAGCATCGGAGGCGCGGGGATCGCGGCCGAGGCCTTCCGGCACGGCCTGGTCGACGAGTGCGTCCTGCTGCTGTGCCCGGTCCTCGTCGGCGGCGGCAAGCCGGCGCTGCCCCGAGGCGTTCGGCTCGACCTCGAGCTGCTGGACCACCGACGACTCGCCAACGGCGTGGTCTACGTCCGCCACGCCGTGCGAAACGCTGCCTGACACTCGCACCGGGGCGAGGACGAGCCCGGCGTCGAACTATGCGCGCGTGGCCACGAGCTGTCGAGGGAGGCTTCATTGCGCTTTGACACGCGTGAGCGCACGCTTTCATGTACGGGAGGCAGTCATGACACTCGACGACGACGAGTCCCTGCGTGAGACGGCGTACCTGATGCGCTCGCCCGCCAACGCCCGTCGCCTGCTCGATGCGATGGAGCGCCTCGAAGCCGGAGGTGGCGGGGTCCACGACCCGGTCGACACCGACTGACGTGCTGCTCGTCTGGGACGAGAACGCTTGGAGGACTACCTCTGGTGGCGAGCACAGGACCGCAAGGTCCCGAAACGCCTCAACGCCCTGTTGGTCGAGATCCAACGCAACGGCAACGAAGGCATCGGGAAGCCGGAGGCGCTCGAGCACGACGTCGCCGGATGTTGGTCCAGGCGCATCACCGACGAGCATCGCCTCGTAGATCGCCGGCGACCAGGTACGCGTCGCTGCCTGCCGGTATCACGACGGATCACCGCACACCTGCGGCAATAACGGGCGTTTCTGGCGAGGGGGCGCGTCCAAGATCGACAGATGAACTCCTTCTGTGGCTCGACGTCCTCGTCGTCATTGTGAGCAACGCATCGGCGTGCAGTTCAACTGATCAGCAACCCGCCTGCTCCTGCACTGGACACCACTGCTCAGCCGCGGAACACTCGGGCATCTCGTCATGCTGCACTCGTCGGAAGTGAGCAACCCATGTGGTGGTGGATCGTGGCCGGCGTCATCGTGTTCGTCGTCCCGATCGTCGTGCTGATGCGCCGTGGCTCTGGGTCAGGAGACCCGCACCACGTGTCCGACCAGGTGTATGGGAGTGGGCCCAGCACGACGCCGAACCAGTGGGGCAACGGACAAAACTTCTAGCCGATGTTCCCGCGCGGTCGCGTCAGGTCCCGCGAGACTGAGAGTCACACGTAGCCCCGACGGCGACGCATCATCGCGACCACGGATTCGCGGAGAGCGGCAGTTCCGGACGCTTCGCAACCGTGAGACGGTTCGGTGCGAGGCACGAGCACTGCGCACAACGATTCGAGAACCCTCGACCACCGAGCATCGCCACCGGGCTCCCCCAAGGGATCCGCCTGCAGTGACCGAAGACTCCGGGATCCGCATGAATTAGCGTTACGGCGTGACCTTGAACCACGTTCGACGCGGAACCGGCAGCCCACTGTTGCTTGTGCATGGTCTGGGCGCCGGGTGGCGATCGTGGACCCCGGATCATCGATGAGCTGGCCGAGCGCCGTGAAGTTATCGCAGTCGACCTGCCGGGGTTCGGCGAGACGCCCCCTTTGACCGGCGAGGTCTCCATCGCCACCCTGACCAACTCCGTCGGTGACTTCATTCGCGAACAGGGCTTGGACGGGGTCGCCACCGTGGGCCAGTCGATGGGCGGCCGGATCGTGCTCGAGCTCGCGCGACGGGGAGTGGGCGGCGACACCGTGGCGTTGGACCCGGGCGGCTTTTGGAGCGACCACGAGCTCCTCGTCTTCGGCGCGACGTTGCGGCCGTCAATCGCACTGGTTCGAGCGCTGCGCGGCCGGTTACCCGCACTGCTTGGCAGCCGCGTGGGAAGGACCTTGCTGTTGGCGCAGCTCTCAGCGCGACCCTGGGCGCTCTCGCCTGGGACCGTGCTGCCGGACGTGCTCGGACTGGCCGATGCCCCGGCTACCGGCGCTGCGATGGACGCCCTGACCAAAGGGCTAAAGCAAGACGGCGCCCCGGCCGGCACGGTGCCCGGCAGAGTCACGATCGGTTGGGGATGTCGTGATTTGGTGACCGTGCCAAGTCAGGCAGCTCGTGCCTCGCAGCTGTTCCCTGACGCGCAGTTGCACTGGTTCGAGCGATGCGGTCATTTTCCACAATGGGATGCAGCGCACGAAGCGACTCGGCTGATTCTGCACCGCACAGATTGAGTCCAACTACCGAGGCCCCGCCAACGAAAGCATGGGTGTTCGTGGGGCGGTTTGGCGGAGCGGGTCGCCGCGGGCGCACCCCCGTACGTAGGCGCCGGCCCCTCGTCGGGCGCCAGTGCGGCCGGCCAGATCCCAAGGAGTGGTGTCGCGCGCTGCGAGCGGCCACCACAGCGCGCGATCCGCGGCATTCCAGTAAACGCGTCACCCTGACGTGCGCAAGAATTGAACGTTGGGCTCGTCGGCCAGCATCAGGCAGGAAAGTCAGTGCGTGCATTT
The DNA here is from genome assembly GCF_048606435.1 of Knoellia terrae. Classification (NCBI taxonomy): domain Bacteria; kingdom Bacillati; phylum Actinomycetota; class Actinomycetes; order Micrococcales; family Intrasporangiaceae; genus Knoellia; species Knoellia terrae. The sequence goes on from NZ_JBMBWH010000003.1 coordinate 353,503, forward strand.
CTGCCGAACGATTCAGTGTCGTCAAGTGCGCCAGCCCTGACGTGGTCGCCGAAGGTACCCCCACGCAGGACCGGTGGGATGGTACGACGTGTGCGGGTCAGCGAGCGAGGGCGCTGCTGAGCTCGAAGGCGACGGACTTGGTGATGCTGTGGTCTGGTTCGGCGTCGATGCGCTGACGCAAGCAGGCGAGGAGACGTTCGAGGCTGGCGGCCGGCAGGGCTTGATGGTTGGAGAAGGTCCTCAACAAGTCTAGGTACTGCTGCGCGGTGTAACGGAAGTCGACAGCGAATCGCTGGACGTTGGCCTCGTCGAACTCGGTGGCCTGCTCAATGCCGTACTCGCTGTTGACGGGTAGGTCCTGCAGGCGTGGTCGGCGTAGCCCGGGCGGAGTGGCGGGGTCCCAGCGCTCGTAGCAGCGTTGGGCGTCGGAGAAGAACGTCTCGGACCGACCTTCGATGTGGATGGTCTGGATGAGCGCGAGAACGCCACCGGGGCGCAGTAGGCGCGCGACCCGGGGGAATCTAGTGGCGGGGTCGAGCCAGTGAAAGGCGGTCGCGCTCAGGACCAGGTCAAAGTTCGTCTTTCTAGGGTCCCACTGCTCAATGTCGGCGTGGACGACCTCGACGTTGGCGAAGGCGGCCAGGTTGCTGCGCGTCACTTCCGTCATGTCGGCGCCGAGGTCGACCGCCAGGACCTGGCAGCCTCGCTCGGCCAGCGGCCGCGTCGCCTGACCGGTTCCGCAGCCGATCTCGAGGACCCGCGGCGGAGCCCACGCGGCGTGTGGGAGGCGATTAAAGATTGCATCGAAGACGGCAGGTGGATATGTCGGGCGCGCCCGGTGGTAGAGCAGCGCGTCCTCGTTGAACCTCGTCCGTAGCGTGAAGCGGTCCTCCGGCATGCAGACCAGTGTGGGTCACGTGACCCGTGTGCGGCATGAGCGTGCGATTGGCGCGTCAGCAACTCTCCTCGACCACGAGCATCAGTCGCAGGTCGTCAACGGGTCGGGACAGGCAACGGTGCGAGGCCCCACCTCGGCCCGGTGTCGGATGAACCCATGGCGGTAGATGACCTCGTAGCCGTCGTAGGCCCATTCGCCATCTGTAACGAGTTCCCACGTGGCCACCCCGAAGGCGGACGAGTCGGGTGAGCCGTCGCTCGGGGGAAGCACGAAGCCCGCAGCTGGGCGACGCACGGAACGAGGCATCTCCGGCTCGGCCGATCCATCTGACATGCCCACGGGGTAGGTCTCGAGGGTGAAGGAGACTTCCCGCAACGGCATACCACTCGCCGCGTCACCACGCGGTATCGGGCGGATGCTTTCGATCTGCACGTCGAACCAGCCGTGATTGCGCAGGATGATCCCAGACGAGAAGGTGGACGGCGCTGAGCGATTAATGCCGAAGGTTGTGCCGACGCCATGGCTGATAGGGCCAGAACCTGTGCCGATCCCGGTTGCGGCCATGGCCGTCCCGGCCACGACCAGCGCGGCCAGGGCGCCGAAGGGGCGCGTCCAGTTAACCACTTGGCGACGCCGTGTTGTCGGATTCTCGGCGCTAGTGACCGTCATGCGGTGATCGTGCCATCACGATGAGGCTCCTACCTACGGAAACGAGCGGGCACGTCCGCGAGCACCTCGCCGTGGCGACTCACAGGGCGTTAAGGGTGCAGTTCTGGGTGCATGCTCCGGTGCTCGCACCGGTGGCCAACGCGGCCAGCAGGAGGGCCCTTCGCAACTACGACATGACTGCGGCGTGGGGCGACCTGCCCAAGGCACGGGGCCGATTTGGTCAGCAAGACAGACGGCAGCCCTGCTTCTCGCTGTTCCCACGAGCCCTGTGGCAGTTGCAGGTCCGCCCGTCGGCATTCGCGATCTGCGGCATGTTCGGGCGTTGGAGCCGGTTCGCTAGTCACCTCGCGTGCTGGTGGACACGGGGGATACTGGGGGGATGGGCAAGAAGCCGACGCGCCAGACGTTCGCGCAGATGGTCAGTGGCCTCCCGGAGACCGAGGACGTGGTCCCCCCGCGCATCGCCTCGCTGGATGATGACACGCTCGTTGATGAGTCCGGGCTGGAGTACACCTGCGTAGAAGAGGACCTCCCAAACGCCCGAGTGTGGGAACTGGCCCGGGCGGGCGCCCGAGTAGTCATAGACGCCTGTGGTTGCGGTGGCGGGTGCGGCTTGATGTGGGTTGACACTGAGGACGTGAAGGCCCTTGTCCGTGAGGGCCCACCGCGACACAACCGCAAGTCAGCGACGTTCTCCCTATGGCAGGCGGATGACGGCGCGACGTACCTGCTGGGTGATGGTTCAGTGAGGTGGGGGGACCTAGACGTTAGGCGTTTCTCTGAGCCGTAAGCGATCGATTGACCACTTCGACCGGCGGCGACTTGAAGCGCCCCATCCGCGGCAGATGAGTGCAAGGCCAACGTCAGCCACTGAGACGGTCAAGGATGTGATCGTGCTGAAGGTCTTGCTCGGAATCGAACTGGTCCTGATCGCCCTTGGCGTGGCGCTCATCCCGCTGCCGGGTCCTGGGTTCATCGTCCTGACCCTCGGCGTCATCGTGACCGCTGTCGCGGCAGCCCTGCTGCAGCATCGCCCCAAACGCACCTAGCGCGGCATGTGCGTCCGGCTCACTCCTACGGACCTGACCCTCCACTGACGACCCGCCATTGGCCACCTTCGCGTTGGAGCCCGTAGAACCAGACGGTCTCCCCTCGAGCGATTGTGCCGTCACTGCTCCCGTTCGTGGTGAGGGTGGTCATGTAGACCACCTTATTGGGGCTGGGGGTCGCTGGGTCTTCGCGCACGGAGAACGCCGAGACCTTCACCTCGCCACAGAGCTCCGAAGGGTCGGCGGCGAGCGTGGGTGTCGCGGCCGCATGGGCAGTAGCGCAGTCGCCCGCAACGAAGGCGCGCAGATACGTGTCGAGCACGTCGGAAGCTGCAGCACCCGGTAGCGGCGGCGAAGCACTATCCCGGGCGGCGCAGCCTGTCAAGGCATGGAGAGTAATGCCCACCAACATCGTCGTGGCCGTCATCACGAGGCGCCCCATGAGCAGATCCTCTCCGACTCACCGCGCCAGCGCTGCGGATCGACAGTATCTGCGGCAGAAGCGGACGTTCTGGGATCAGTTGACCTTCGACGCCAGGCGTCTGAACCATGCCGCTTCGATCGGGGAGAAGTCCCGGGCCAGAGCGCGGGCGCACGCGTCGGCGACTCGCTGTCGGCTGAGGGTGCCTTCGTTGATGAGGGTGAGGATGCTCGACTCCCACCCTTCCCCGGCCTCGCCGCGGTATCGCTCCAGATACCCAAGGTTCACGCGTCTGGTGCCACGGACCTCGAAAATTCTCCAGAAGGCTTCCTCCCGCAGGTCCTCGTCCTGGCGAAGTGCCGAGTTCAGCGTTTCCGCCTCCATGCCACCGCCGAGGGCATTCACCATCGCCAAGACATAGGTGTCGTCGTGGTCCAGCTGGTAGTCGCCTCGGCGCTCTCGCCATCGCACGACTTGGAAGTAGGGCTCCCAGATCTGACTCGCTGCCAGTGCCCGGACCAGGCTGCGACCCGTGCCGTCGCCCATGGCGTCAAGATCGCGCACCAGGTGTCGAAGGTGCCTCGGGACACCGTCACCGCTGAACATGAACGCAAGGCTACGTAGAGCGGTGGCAAGAAGGAGCGCGACCTGCGGCAAAAGAGTGCGACCGCTCGTCGATCGGGCAGGATGAGGACATGTCCCAGAACGAGATCGCCTGTCCCACGTGCGGCAGCGCCGAACTCGCCTCCGGCCTCATTGTCGGCAGGTCGCCGGGCGTCAAGTTCAAGAAGAGCCGCGGCATCCTTGGTGACCTGGCCGGCATTCCGCTAACGACGGGCCTCTTCAACCACAGCGCGCCTGCCCTGCGATGCGCTGTGTGCGGAACTGTGGTCATACAGCCGGAGCGCTGAACTTCGGCGCGCGATCAGCGGCAGATCCGGGCGTTTCCCGCCCCTCGTACAGGCCGCCACAGCAACAATGACCGCATGCCCCGCCCCTGGAATTCTGTCGATTGGGACCAACCTCGCCCGTCGCTTCAGGAACTCATCGCATCCTGGCCGCACCTCCGGTGGGAGACGCGGCCATTGGACGACGACTCTCTCCAGTCCTATCTGGACGAGGTGCGCCGCACACACTCCAATGGCGGGTTCCTTCTGGGCCGCTGGCGTGCTGTGGAGTACCCCGATGTAGCGCAGTGGTTTGCGAGCCGAAATCGCCTCGACGAGTACGAACTCTTTAGGCTGCTGTTCGATAGCGACACATTTCGCGAAGCCCTCCCGGCGCTCAACGTTCCTCCAAGGCTGGATCGGGAAGCTGCGGGACTCAAGGAGCAATGGGCGGGCTCACTGATGTTGGACGGAGCCTGGGCAGGTCTGATCGTCCAGGGCGGCGCCTACGAGCGGTTCCGAGGGACGGCGCGCGAAGCCAAGGACCTGGCTGCCGGTGCCGTGCACGCCCTGATCGGCGACCGCTTCGAGGATTTTCGGGTCGACGTCTCGCACGAGGCATGGACGCCGTGGTTCGCCAACGTTGCGTGGGACCACACCTGCGTCCTTACGGACACCCGAAATGCCGAGATCACGGTGCTCTGCATTACCGATACTGATTAGCGGCCCGCACCCCGCGGCGTGGTGCGTGGGCTGTCTGGGCCAACTCGCAGTGATCGGCACGACCGCGCGCTTCGCGGCAGTTGCGGACGTTTCACTGGGAAGGGCCGGAAAGATCAGGGGTCGTGGATCACCACGAAGGTGTCACCTACTTCAGCCTGCGGCGCACGGCTCGACTGTCGCGATCCAAGAGCTCAATCTGCTTCCCACCGGACGATCTCGTCATCCCCACCTCTCCCCACGGATGTCGGGGAACGCCTCCCCGCGATGACGCCGCAGAGCTACCATGGGTTCGCGCCGGCGCTCGTTGACCACCTGGACCGATCCAGCAGTGGCCCTTGTCGGCCGTTCAACGGGGACGAGGGACACATGAGGATCAACGCTGTATTGAGGGGCGCCGTCACGGCGACAGTCGCGACCCTTGCACTGACCGGCTGCGGAGGCGCGGGCGATTCGGGCGAGACCGAAGCATCGGGTGGCAAGGCGCGCGCCAGCACGAGCGCATCTGCCACCGTCAGCGCGTCAGCAAGCCCGACGCCGTCCCCGACCCTGCACACGAAGATCGGACCCCTGCTGGCCGCGACCGATGCCCTCATCAAGAAGGATCCTTCGGTCAGCTTCCAGATCGAGGACACAGAGGGTGGCGATCCGACACTCGATGCCGGGGGCGAGATCGTCATACGCAAACCACTGGCAGCGCGCGTCTTCATCGACGACTCGGACGGCTACCGGGATCTCGTGGTGCTGGACGGCAAGGCCTACGACAACGAGGGTGAGGCGGGATCACCGACATGGCGCAAGACCGGCTTCAAGGACGCGGAGGCTGATGTCTACGAACTTGCCGTGCACCTGCTCATCCCGGCCCTCAAGGCAGGGGTGACCACTGTGACCTCGAAGGGCACGGTCGAGGAGGCCGGCACCCCTCTCGTGCACTACGCCTACACCGCGAACACCAAAGCCACCCTCGACGCCATGGACCTCCACCTCATCGACGGCAAGGCGCCCAAGCAGATCACCGGTGAGTTGTGGGTCCACGGCGAAACCGGGGACCTGCGACGCGTCCACATGGTGCTGGGCGGGATCCGGCACAATGTCGACGTCGAGTACGGCGTCAGCGCCAACATCGTCGCCCCGCCGCTCTGATCCAGCCGGTCGAGAGTAGACGAATCCCCGCCTCCCGTGGTGGCCATCGGGTCATCGTCCAACGCTCGATGCATACCCCCGACCGGAAGTGAGGGGGCACTCGGATCGCGGCTACTTGTTTCATTGACGGCAGGACCGGTGCCTGCGCAGGCTCGGTTCAGGTGCCCGGGTTCGTCGCTCTCAATCGCGGCTGCCCACGGTGATCGTGTGGCTCTCACATGGACTGCGCCGCCCGGGCACCGCCGGGCAGGAGAGGCTCAAGAGCGCCTCTGTGTGTCAAGCGACGTGGACTTGGGGCCGTTGCTGGTCGGCCAGGATTCGGCGATAGATGGCGTTGGTGATGCGGCGTTTAAGGCTGCGACGGGCTTCTTTGACGGTCTTGTGTTCGGCGATCTTGCGGCGGGAGTGATCCCGGCCGGGCCCGGGGTCGCGAGCTTGGGTGATGGCTGCGACGTGGATGGCGGCGTTGAGCTGACGGTTGCCTCGTCTGGACAGGCGATGGGTTTCCTGGTCGCCGCTGGAGACGTCGATCGGGGCGGTGCCGGCGTAACTGGCGTAGTGCTCCTGGTTAGGGAAGCGCCGGATGTCGCCGGTTAGCGCGAGGATCTCGGCCGCGGTGAGGAACCCGATGCCTTGGATCTCGGTGAGCGTGCTGCCGCTGGCCGATACCGCGTCGCGTAGCTGCTTCTCGAGGTTCTTGATAGACGCCTCGTGCCGGCGCAGGTCACGCACGATGTTCCGGGCGAGCTGCTTGCGCTGGTGGTCGGCTGCGGTGACGGGCCGGACCTTGGCGAGCAGCGCGGACGCCTGGGCGACGTTGAGGCGCACGCGGGCCCCGCCGGGGACGAGGTCGCGCAGCAGGACGTGAAGCCGGTTGATCCAGCGGGTGTGCTCGGCCACCAAGTCCTCGCGCCGTTCGGTCAGCAGCCGCATGACCGTGGTCTCGTCCTCGGCACGCGCCTGGTTCAGGCGCCGGTTGTGCAACGCGACTGCGGCCACCGAGGTCGCGTCGGCGACGTCGGTCTTGCGGGCGCTGCTGGAGCCAAGCAGGTGGGCCCGGGCGGCTAGCTTCGCCGGGACGTCCAGGACGGCCTCACCGGCAGCGACGAGCTGCTGGGCGATGCCTCGGCCCAACCCGGTGGCGCCTTCGACGGCCCACCGCCGCTCGGGCCACTGCGCGGCCCAGGCCAACAGCACCGCCGGCGTGGTCTTGTCCACCACCACCCGCAGCGGAGGCCCGGGCATGCCCTTCGCGTGGACCGCTACCGCGGTCAGTGAGCTCTTGTGCGGGTCGATCCCGATCGTGATCACCAGTGACGCCTTTCTCGAAACGTGACGGAAGGGACCACGGCGGGCAACCTGACTTCTGGAACGATCACGCCTCTGCTGAGCCACACCGCGGCGGGTGCCGGCCGGGTACGCACGCTCTTGATGAGCCAGCCCGAAGGCGGCAAGGGGACTTGCGAGCCAGCCCGGACCGACACCCTCGACACCGTAGGGCTGCAGACCCATGGCGCCTGAGGCAAGTGAACAAGTCAAGGGATTGCTCTGCTCGAAGTAGCGGTGCCCTCCACGCCCAACCATCACCAGGTTCGAGGCGAATGGAGGACGTCATGGAAGAGCAGGTTCCGCGGGTCGTGATCGGGATGGACCCGCACAAGCGCAGCGTCACGATCGAGGTGATGCTGGCTGACGAGACGGTCGTGGGTGGTGGCCGGTTCGACACCACCGTCGAGGACTACCAAGAGACGCTGGCGTTCGTCGCCGGCTGGCCGGACCGGGTGTGGGCGATCGAGGGCTGCGAGGGCATCGGCCGGCACATCGCCCACCGGCTCCTGGCCGACGGTCAGGACATCGTCGACGTGCCGGCCAAGCTGTCCGCGCGGGCGCGGGTGTTCGCGACCGGGCAGGGCCGCAAGACCGATGCCACCGACGCGCACTCGGTCGCGCTGGTCGGCACCCGTATGGCCGGGCTGCGACCCGTGGTGTCCGATGCCCAGCTCGAGGTGCTCCAGCTGCTGGTCGACCGGCGCCGCTGCATCGGGGACGAGCACACCCGCTAGATCAGCCAGCTGCACCGGATCCTGTTGGAAATGCTGCCCGGTGCCGCGAAGAAGTACCTCTCCGCGGCACAGGCCAAGACCCTGCTCGCCGGTGTCCGCCCGCGTGACGCGGTGGGCAAGACCCGCAAACGGGTCGCGGCCGAGCTCGTCGCCGACCTGGAACGGATCTACACCCGCAAGAAGGCCGCAGACAAGGAACTGAAAGAACTTGTCGCGGCGACCGGGACCTCGCTGCTCGACCTGCACGGCATCAGCCCCTCCGGCGCCGCACGACTCCTGGTCGCGGTCGGGGACCTGTCCCGCTTGCCCGACCGCAACCACTTCGCGTCCTGGACCGGCACCGCCCCGATCGACGCCTCCTCCGGCGACCACGTCCGCCACCGCCTCTCCCGCGGCGGGAACCGACAGATCAACCGGTCCTGCACATCATGGCCACGGTCCAGCTGCGCACCCCCAGCACCGAGGGCCGGGCCTACTTCGACCGGAAGAAAGCCGCCGGCAAGACCTCGATGGAAGCCATGCGCTGCCTCAAACGGCGCCTGTCCGACATCGTCTACCGGACCATGCTCGGCGACTACACCGCGAGCAAGGTGACGAGCCCGGGAGGGCACCGGGGCAACGACTCTGACTCCAGCGCGACCGGCTCACAACCCCACACCGGCTCTTCGGACAAGCCACTTCCCGGACCCGCCACCACCCAGCCTACGACCACCCTCCCGCGGGCGTCTTGACACAGAAGGGAGCCATGAGCGTGCGTCGCTTAGCGCGTCCTTGGTCGCCACGCTTGGAACCGTGGGCCGGCAGCTCCCGCAATAGATCGGACGACGAGCGCTGCCGGCCGCAGTCAACCCTTGCCGAGCGTCTTGCCTGCGTTGGACTTGGCTGGCTTGGACGGCCCATCTGATGCCAGCGTCTTACAGCGCTACCGCCGCGCTAAGGAGACGCGAAGCCAATGGCGGAAGGCCAGAAGAGGCGGTCAGTCAGTTTGCTCGAGCGAACTGACAACTGAATCTGCTGAAGGCGCTTTCACATTGACGGAACCGGATAGGTCCACCTCGGCCTCGAAGCGGGAGGCTGTAACCGCGCCTGCGTACTCGCTGGGCAAGGAGGAACCGCGAAGTCCCGCGCCGTCCAGCTGCACGTGCGTAATTGATCCGTTGTCATCCAGAGTGACGGTCATGTTTACGTCGCCGTCGATCTGGAGGGAGTCCGGCAGACTCGTCATGCCGAGAAGCTTCGCCGTGTCCGACAAGGGGGCCATGCCTGAGAACTGCGAAGCCTCAGCGGTGCTGCCCTCGGGAACGAAGGAGAGCAATGCTTCCTCCAGCAAGGTCCGCTGCCCGACTCCAGCAGAGCCTTGTGCCGCCAGGTCGAGCCACTTGCCACGGTTGGGTGCCTTCCATTCGGTCATCTGCATCCAGATGCCATCGGAAACGCTCAAGACGACGGTCTCCCCAGGAACAGCAAGGTTCGGATCAGGTGAGGTGATGGACGTTCTCACCAATGAGGCATCTGTGCTGCGATCGACCTCACCGCGCACCGTCCGCGTAATCTGAAAGGCCTCGCTGACCGTTGCGGTCTTGCCCTCGAAAGTGAATGAGCCGGTGCCAGCGAAATTGGCGCGGGCTTCGGCCCATGTGCGGTCGGGGTTCGTTGCCGACGCAGTTGTCGAGGAGGTCGCCAACCCCGAAGTACCGCTTGGTGCAGACTGTTGCGCCCCAGCCGTCGAGCCCCCAGCACAGCCAGAAGGCAGTGTCACGATCAACAGGGCAATCCCCGCAAGAGCCCTTCTCATGCGGAGAAACGTAACAAACAACAACCCACCCCGGATGAAGCTGGCCTACGACGCGCGGTCGGCGGCATGTCCGGGCGTTCCTGGTTGGACCCTCGGCAACCATCACCTCATGGGTACGGATCACGACTGGGTGGCGATCAACGAGGTTGTCGAGACTGGGCTTCGGGACGCGAACGTTCTCGCGGACCCCCCGACCACAGACGAGGAGCTTGGCTACGTGGCCGAAAGGTTGACTGACCATTTGGTGACGGCTCTGGCGCGTGGACACCTCGCCAAGCGAGACGGGTGGTGAAATGAGCCGCCCACCGGCGTCCCCCCGCCAGACGGCATGTGACACCTAGAGCGTCCAAATGGCGGCATCTCCGGACGTCAGTCCGCTGGCCAACCGATTACTCGATCTGTTGTGACACGCTTCAGGCAAGCATCCTGCCATTGCGCGCCCGAGACATCGGTGCGCCCATAGTCCGCCGTGTGGGTCGCGACGTACGTGAACACGGCGTCGGTCAGATCGGCTCCTCGGAGGTCCGCTCCTCGGAGATCGCAACCGGAGAAGCGGCAACCTCTAAGGGAGGCCCCGCGCAGATCTGCCCCGCGAAAGTTGCAGAGCTTGAAGGATTGGCCATCGAAGGTCACCTGCCGAAGATCAGCGCGTGCGAAGCTCTCTCGCTCGGTGAACCCGGGTGTCGGCATGGACGTAGTAGAGCACGTGCAAAGTCGAGCCGGTGTCCCTTCCACTACACGGCAAGACGGACGATTCGCAGGACCTCGAGGCCCGAATCCGCGAGTAGGTGGCTGCGCTTCAGGCCGTCCAGAGCACCGTTCTTAGCGCCTGCCATTTTGAAGGGGGCAAGGTTGTTTCCTTCTCCAGGAGCACCCACTGATCCCCGCCCTTCTCCAGGCGTCTATGTGGCTCCACCCCGACTCCATGCCAGCCAGCACATCCCTGACTGCAGGGTCAATCAGATGCCGCTTCCTCAGCACGAGGTGATCGCCCGCAGTGTCGAGCTCGTTCGCGCCTTCGGGCACCCCGAAAAAGTCCATCCCTCGAAGCCCTCGAAAGTCGTTCCCGGAGATGACCACACGCGACGCCGGATCTTCCCGGGCGGCCTCGGTGGTGAAGTTAGCCTCCCAAGTCCCTGAGAACTGGCAGCCCACGAAGTGCGCCCGCATCAACTGTCCTCGCACGTTCACGTCCAAGAACCTGCACCGGTGGAACTGGGCGATACCCGGCTCGAACCATCCGCGCAGGCCAGAGAAGTCACAGTCCTCGAACACCGGGATGTCGCGGCCGACCTTCATGGCGAACCTGGCTGGCAGAAGTGATCGCAGCAGTGCGCCAATCGAATCGTCGGGCAAGAGCTGCGTATCGCGGGCAGCGATGTTGGCGAGATTGGCACCTACCAAGATGCCACCGCCCCGGACGACCAGAGAATCGGAAGACCCTTGATGGCCTGGGGCAACTCCTTAAGCGGCACCTCTAGGTCTGTCATCCGGAACCTCGCCTCCCGAGTCGTCCGAGTCCAAAGCGATACGGACTCGATCCTGTCATCCACCGGGTCATCGTCCGGCACATCCACCGACATGCCATGTCTGCTCATCGGCACGAGCGCGGAACGCGGCATGTGAGGACGTCTGGGCTCTACAGGCTCGTCTTCAGGAGTGCGCGACGATCAGCCAGCGTCGCCGGGCTCTGGCAGAGCATCAGTCTTGAGGAAGGTAGGCGCTGGCGTCGACGGGCATCTGCGACCAGACAAACCGGCCGCGATCGTTCATGAACAGGACGACGACCTTCTCGCCGGGCAGGTTCTCGTGGTTACACACGGACGTGGCGTCGGCAGCAACCGGGCGAACAGCCTGGCACGTGAGCGGTCCGAACGTGGGGTCGAGCGCACGGCGCAACGCACCCGCGATGACCTCACCTAACACCCCGCCCTCCGCGTCAACGGCGACTGACCCGTCATTGAGCAGCGGCTCCATGTCGCGCATCTGCACCTGGGTGTCGTAGGCGAACCACCCGTGCGTCGTGCTGCCCGTTCCCAAGACCATCACGGCCATGAGCACTGCCAGGCCGCTTGAGACGACGAGCGCGGCGATCGCCAACCCGATGGCCCACGTCGACCGGTCACGCGACGGAGCGCCGTGCGGCACGTTGGCGGACATCGCAACCTCCTGAGAATGGGTGTCTGAGTGTGGCATGCGCCCTGGACGGCGCAAACCGGTTCAAGCAACCCACGGGCTGCGGCAGGTGTCGAGCGAGTGCCTAGTTGTCCTCAGTGATTGTCGCCAGATCTGCCATGGCGAACCGGAGGTCCTCGGCTGACCACTTCTGCTTTCGCCGAAAGCGCGCTGCACGATCCGCGGCATGAGAGCGAAACGGCAGGGGGTTAACGCGCCCTATGCCAGGGACCGCGGGCGGCGACGTCGAGGCGTTCCACCGTCGGTGCGTACAGGGGGTCGGTGAAAGGGGACGGGTCCCCGGCGAGGAGCCCTCCGACGAGTGTCGGTCTCGCGGCTCGCGGTACTGGATCGGGTTGATTCGCAAGGCCCCCCGTAGACTTGCGGCGTGCCGGTCCGCAACGGATTGAAGTCGCCCTCATCCAAGTGCGCGCGTCCGCGCTCTGTGGCGGCGCTCGGGGGCGTTCTGCTGCTTACTGCCGTCGGCTCTACTGGCTGTTGGTCCGACAAGGCGTCCTCCTCTGGGTGCCCAACGCCGACTGCCTCTGCGGCCGGCCAGTCCTCTTACAGCCAGGCTGACCTTCAGGGTGTCAATGCTGGAGACTGCAACCTCGTGGGCAAGGAGATCCAAGTTGGTCAACTCACCGTGCGGATCCCTTCTCCGGGGACTTCGGTCACGGCTTATGGGGATGCAGGAGCAGGCGGTAAGTCCACGACCTACACGGTGTCGACATCTGACAGCGGCGTGATCAGCATCAGCACCTGAGGCTGCAGCGGCCTGCACCCCCTTTTCCGCGGACCGACAGGCCCCTGATCTAACTGGGTATGGGTAGTCGACCTGCACGATCCGCTCAGTCGGCACGAGCGCGGAACGCGGCATGATCGGGCGCTTCGACGGACCGAGCCGCGATGCTATTCGCGCGTGTATCCATAGCCAGCGCGATAGGGACCGGTTCGATTTCGCGAGAACCATCGACTGCTTAGCCTCCGAAGTCGAAGGCCCGCTCGGATTAGACCGGCGAGGAGCAAGCCAGCGCAGGGTATGAGAACGACCAGGTTAGTTGTGAATGGGTCATGGCCTGCTGTGTATACCTGCGTGACGCCCGTGAAGCCGGCAGGCACGTATGTGACTGGGAACTCCGCGCCTAGGACGTGGGGTGCGTCTCCGTTAACCTCCTCCTCCGTCGAAACCACTCGCCCTGCCTCGTCGAACACGTCTACCAAGATGTAGGTGCCGCCACGCGTCGGCTCGACCACGGACACGCTGGCCCTCCCGGGCAGGCCACCGCCGTTGTGGCGCTTCCAGTCTCCGGGCAGTTGGCTGCTCATCACAATCACCACAGGGAGCAGTAGGAGAACCGCGAGTATGTCCCATACCTCAGAAAGGCGTAATTGGCGCAAGCGGTGCTCCTGACTCGGTGACTTAGACCATCCTGCTACAACATGACCTTGCGGCTCCCCACCGAGGCTGAGCACCCGCTCATCGGCATTATGTGGGTGATCGGTGTCAAGAGGCCTCGGTGCTGTCGAGGCCAGTGATGAGGTTGTC